>NZ_JBFAQA010000009.1:0-322443 GCF_040677005.1 Nonomuraea sp. NPDC049421 | reverse complement strand
CCTGCCGCCCTCCCGCCAGGCCTTGCGCCAGCGGGTCACCGACCGCTCGTGCACCCGTAACCGCGCCGCGACCGTCCTGGTCGACTCCCCGGCCTCGAACCACTCGGCCGCCTGCAGCCGTACACGCTCCCGCCGCTCCTGCTCCGCGGGCGTGTACCCACCCCTTTGCCCGTACCGCATGCTCCGGTCGTACCGCATCGAACGCGATCCGTCACGAGGCTAGGACTCTACGCTTTCAACCGGTGTAAAGCTCCTTCGCTCTTCCCGTGTCATACGCGGGTCGTAGCGAGCTCCTCCCTTTTCCTCGGCGCAGATATGCGCAATATCAGCAAACACGGAAGGGAAGCCGTCGATAACCTGCAAGACCGGCCTTGGGCAGTCAGGGGCGTAGCACTGATTGCGGCTGAGGTAAAAGAGCGCTTTTTGGACAGCCGATTGAATGTGATCTTTGCCCATGAAGCCTTGCCCTACGCCAAGTCAGATTGACAGATACGCGATGCAGCATAGAACCCAAGTCCGACAATTTATCTGCCTACGCGCATGCCGACATGTGCGCATGGGCGGTGCTGGCCGCGACCGGCCGGAGAGCCGCAGCGCGGCCAGCGACCGCCCGACGCGCGGCGGGCCGCCGCAGGCGGCACGCCCTTGAAGTCGTGGAGAAAAGTCTCATCCAGTTCGCGATCATGCGCCGATCCGACGGTTGATGCTCGACCCTCTGCCTAGCGCTTCAGCCGACGTACGGCTCGTTCGACCCAAGGTAGTGCTCGATGCGCATGCGCATCGAGCGGTCCATCTGGTAGTCATGGACGCCGCCTCGTGCTACCCATCTGACCTCGCGCGATTCCTGGCTGGGTACTGGTTCGCCAGCGATACGGCGCGCTGTGAGCACGATCGAGAACTCTTGCCTAGCTTCCCCGTCGCTGGTGTAGAGAATGACGTGCTTGGGATCGCTGTAGGTGCCCACGATGCCGGTGATCTCGCAGGTGATCCCGGTCTCTTCTAAAGTCTCCCGTACGGCCGCTGCTGGGATGGACTCGCCGAGGTCGATGGCGCCACCTGGGAGGGCCCAGTTGTGGTTGTCGCTGCGGCGGATCAGGAGGAGGTCGCCGGCTTCGTTGGTCACGACGACGTTGACCGAAGGGACCAGGCTGTTCGGAGCCGGTGCGCTGGGGTCGTCGTAGTAATCGATTCGCTGAGCCATCCCTGGCGAGGCTAGCTCGCCCGCTCCCCTGGTTCTCAGTCTTTGGCTGGTTCCGCTTCGTTGGGCGGGCTGACGAAGCTGCCCAGGTTGGGCACGGTGTAGATCAGACCCTCCTCTCGAAGCTGGCGGATCGCCTTGCGGATGGTGTCGCGGGCCACGCCGAACTCCTGGCCCAGGCGCACTTCCGATACGAGGTACTTTGGCGGGTATTCGCCGCTGCTGATCCGTGCGCGAAGAATGTCGGCGACCTGGTGCCAGCGGGGGCGGTCGGGCTCGAACTCGATCACGTGGTCAAGGGTAGAAAGGGGGTTCTAAGGGTCTTCACTCGCCTATAGGTATCTATCGCTACCCCTCGGTATCCCTAGGGGTAGACAGGCTCCCGCGTGTCGTCTTACGCTCAGTGCATGGCACTACCTGCTCAAGATCTGGACGAGCTTCGCTCTGCCTTCCCTGCTTGGTCCATCTTCCGCAGCGACGGCGGGGCCTATTACGGGAGCCGGCGCGCTGTCCGTCTGAGCGCCAGGCAGATCGACGCGGGATTCCAGCAAACGGTGAGCGCGGACGATGTGGAGTCCTTCGTCACGCAGCTCCAGGCGCAGGACGAGTTGGGGATGAAGTCATGAGCGGCTCGTCCTGGCACTTCGACCACCACAGCGAACATCCGGCTCGCGCTCACGACCGCGCGCTACAGGTGGGCTGGCAGCAGAGCCAGGACCGTTGTCCTCGGGTGCGGGTCCGCGACCACACGTGCATGTGCCTGCGTCCGATGTACGAGCTGTGTACGGCGGGTGGTCTGTGGTTCATGCGGCGTTACACCGGCAAGGACCTGGAAATCATGGTCGAGAGCCCTTGGATGCGGGCGGGAGCGGCTCACACCTTGTGGATGCGCATCCTGACCGGTCAAGCGCGGTGACTGCTTGGATTCACCGTCAGTTCGCCGTAGGAGCCGGCGATTCGCTCGGCGATCTCAGTCGGTGTGACGAGATCGGTCCGAAAGCGGTAGTGAAAGGGCAGATCGGTGTGCGCCTGCAGATCCGCCAGCGTCTCATTCCATGCCTTCAAGCGTTGTGGGGTGTCACGGTCGCCGCGTTGTTCGGAGCGTTTTTCGCACACCTGGCGCGGGATCCACAGCAGGACCGTCAACCATGGGTCGGCCTCGGCCAGGCGGCGGATGTCCGCAGTGTTCCCGAGGTGGGCCACGGGAACGCGGCCGGCCGTGGTGAGCTCGGCGATGTGACAGCGGTCGATGGCGTAGGTGTTGTTGTAGCGATGGGTCTCCAGCATCAGTCGCCCGGCCGCGCGCAGCCTTTCCAGCTCTTCATGGCTGACGAAGTCGTATTCGGTGCCCCGACGGTTACCCGCTTTGAGCTTGCGGACGAGAGCGAACCGCGGGTCGAGCCGGCAGAGAGCGGCGGTAATGGTGCTCTTGCCGCTGGCGGGCGGCCCGTACAGCACGATGCCCCTCATGCAAGGATCCGCTTCAGAGTCTCGCGGGTCTGGTCAGCGAGGCTGATCGCGGCCCCGAGGCGGTTGTCGACGGTGATGTGTGCGGTCGGCGGGCTGGTCTCGGTGTTGAGGCCACTGACGTACGTCTGCCAGTTGGCGAGCTTCCACGCATCACGGGCAGCACCGCGGAACTCGATGTACTCCCCCATCGACTCGGGATCGCATCGCACCCAGACTGCGGCGACGTCGATGCCCTTGGCCGCGCAGCGATTGGTGAGCCGGGAAACCCAATCTGGATCGGCCAACTCGGCGATGAACGGGGCCGACAGGATGGCCGAGGTACCGACCTTGAGGTTGTCGAAGGCCGTTTCCATCAGGCACCGGTACTCAAGGGGTCGCACCTCGCGGAGGTACAGCTCGGTGTGCCGGTCGTGGGGATCGCCGCCGAGGGAGACGAGCAGGCGCTCGACCATGGGGCGGGTCAGAGAGTCCTTGTCGAGGAATGCCCATCCGGTGATCTCGGACAGAAAGCGGGAGAACTCCGTCTTGCCGGAGCCGGCGTAACCGCCGACGAGGGTGAGGATGGGCTTCGGGCTGCCCTGGCCGTGGCGACGTCGCCAAGCATCCACCACCCGGTCGAGGAGGGCGTTCTGCTCGGCCTTAGTTGGAGAGCCAGAGACCTTGACGAGAGCTTCCTCAATCACCTTGGCGCGGCGTTGTCATCGCGAGGAAGGGGCGAGCCCGGCCTCACCGCGGGCCGCCGCGCTCTCTCGCACGATCTCCATAGCCAGGACCACGTCAGTTACGACGTGGTCCGCGTCATTTTGCGGGTCGGGCCAAGTGCCCCGGTCTATGCGGATGGTGCTCAAACCTGCCGCGCGTCCTCCGGCGATGTCGGCGATGAGGTGGTCGCCGACCATCCATCCGCCATCGGCGCAAGCCGCGCCGCACCGGCCGGCCGCTATCTCGAACAGCCTGACGTCGGGCTTGCGGATGCCCTCGGCGCCCGAGAGCGCGTAGGCGTCAACAGCGTCGGCCAGACCGGTGGCTCGCAGCTTGCCGAGCTGGTTGTCCGCCATGCCGTTGGTGACGATGGCGACCTTCCAGCCGGCCTCCCGCAGCCGGGCCAGACCGTCCATCACCTCCGGGCGGCACCGCACCAGATGCGGCATACGCCTTCGGTATTCCGCCCAAAGCTCCGCCACCGACGCCGCGAGGGCGAAGTGCTCCTGCGCCAGTGTGAAGAACTCCGCACGGTGCGGATGGCCGGCCTTGTTCAAGGCGATCAGCCACTCCACTGCCCCGCTGCCGAGACCATGATCGGCGGCGAACTCCCCCGCCCAGACCTGGAACGCCTCGTCCAAGTTCACGAGTGTGTTGTCGAGGTCGAAGAGGGCGAGACGCTGCATGATCCAATCGTACGGACGGAGGCTTCCCTGTTCCGCTCTGCTCCGTGTCTCACGGAACAGCCACGGAACAGCGCTCGTTGAGCCCCGAACCTGCCCGCTTGCGAACCCCGGCTCTCCACTATCGAGGACCGGGGTTTCCGCTGCTCAGAGCCCTACTTGAGGAGCTGGCGGGCCATGACCATGCGCTGGATCTGGTTGGTGCCCTCGTAGATCTGGGTGATCTTGGCGTCGCGCATCATGCGTTCGACCGGGAAGTCCTTCGTGTAGCCGTACCCGCCCAGCAGTTGCACCGCGTCCGTGGTGATCTCCATGGCGGCGTCCGAGGCGGCGCACTTCGCCGCGCTCGACAGGTACGTGAGGTCCTTCTGGGGCTCGCCGTTCATCGCGCGCTCCGACTTCGCGGCCGCGTGGTACGTGAGCTGCCTGGCCGCCTCGAGTTTCATGCCCATGTCGGCGATCATGAACTGGAGGCCCTGGAAGTCGGCGATCGGCCGGCCGAACTGCTTGCGTTCCTTGACGTAGCCGATCGCGAAGTCCAGCGCGCCCTGGGCGATGCCGAGGGCCTGGGCGGCGATGGTGACGCGGGTGTGGTCGAGGGTGGCGAGGGCGGTCTTGAAGCCGGTGCCGGGCGCGCCGATCATGCGGTCGGCCGGGATGCGGACGTTGTCCAGGATCACCTGGCGGGTGGGCGAGCCCTTGATGCCGAGCTTCTTCTCCTTGGGCCCGAACGAGACGCCTTCGTCCGACTTCTCCACGACGAAGGCGGAGATGCCGCGCGCGCCGGCCGACGGGTCGGTGACGGCCATGACGGTGTAGTACTCGGACACGCCGGCGTTGGTGATCCACATCTTGGCGCCGTTGAGCACGTACGCGTCCCCGTCGGCGACGGCCCGCGTCTTCATGGACGCCGCGTCGGAGCCCGCCTCAGGCTCCGACAGCGCGTACGAGAACATCGCCTCGCCGCGCGCCACCGGCGCCAGGTAGCGGGCCTTGAGCTCCTCCGAGGCCGACAGCAGCAGCGGGACGGTGCCGAGCTTGTTGACGGCGGGGATCAGGGACGACGACGCGCAGGCCCTGGCCACCTCCTCGATGACGATCACGGTCGCCAGCGCGTCGGCCCCCGCGCCGCCGTACTGCTCGGGCACGTGCACGGCGTGCAGGTCGGCGGCCACGAGCGCCTTGTAGACGTCCCAGGAGAACTCCTCGGTCTCGTCGATCTCGGCGGCGTGCGGCGCGATCTTCTCGTCGGCCAGGGCCCGCACGGTCTCCCTGAGCATGTCGTGCTCTTCGGCGGGCGCGTAGAGAGGGAAGCTCATGCATCAGATACTAGGACGTCCGACCATCTTGTTACCAGCTAGTACGGTTTGCGGCGAAGTGCAGGTGGCACGTACGAGGTAGCGAGGGCCCCGGTAGCATGCCTGCGCGGATCGAAAGGAGCCCACTCGTGCCATACCGCCTCACGGTGATCGGGACCGGATACCTCGGAATCACCCATGCGGCGTGCATGGCTGATCTCGGGTTCGACGTCCTGGGCCTCGACGTCGACGCCGACAAGATCCGACGTCTGAACGCCGGCGAGCTCCCCATCCACGAGCCGGGCCTCGAACCCGTCCTTCGCCGCGGCCTCGAATCCGGGCGGCTGCGCTTCACCACCTCGTACGACGAGGTCGCCGCCTTCGGCGACGTGCACTTCATCTGCGTGGGCACCCCGCAGAAACGCGGCGAGTATGCCGCAGACGTCACGTACATGGACAACGCCATCGAATCCCTCGCCCCGCTGCTCGACCGCGAGTGCCTGGTCGTGGGCAAGTCGACGGTCCCCGTCGGCACCGCCGAGCGCCTGGCCGACAAGCTCGCCCGGCTCGCGCCCGCCGGCGGCCAGGCCGAACTGGCCTGGAACCCCGAGTTTCTGCGCGAGGGCTTCGCCGTCGAGGACACCCTGCACCCCAACCGCATCGTGCTCGGCGTACGCTCCGAACGCGCCGAGAAGATCCTGCGTGAGGTGTACGAGCCGATCGGCGACGTTCCGATCGTGGTGGCCGACTTCGCGACGGCCGAGCTGGTCAAGACGGCGGCGAACGCGTTCCTGGCCACCAAGATCTCCTTCATCAACGCCATGGCCGAGGTCTGCGAGGCCGCGCACGCCGACGTCGAGCTGCTGTCCGAGGCGCTGTCGTACGACGACCGCATCGGCGGCCGCTACCTCAACGCCGGGCTCGGCTTCGGCGGCGGCTGCCTGCCCAAGGACATCAGGGCCTTCATGGCACGGGCCGGCGAGCTGGGGGCCGACCAGGCGCTGACGTTCCTGCGCGAGGTCGACGCGATCAACATGCGCCGCAGGGCCCGCATGGTCGACCTGGCCAGAGAGCTGGCCGGCGGCTCCTTCCACGGCTGCACGGTCGGCGTGCTCGGGGCCGCGTTCAAGCCCAACTCCGACGACATCCGCGACTCGCCCGCCCTCGACGTGGCCGTCACGATCGGCCACCAAGGCGGAGCGGTCACCGTGTACGACCCGATCGCGCTCGACAACGCCCGCAAGGCGCATCCCGAGCTGAACTACGGCGAATCGGCCGTGGAGGCGGTACGCGGGGCGCATGTGGTGCTGCTGCTCACGGAGTGGCAGGAGTTCATCCGGCTCGACCCGGAGGAGCTGGGGGCGGTGGTGGCCGCCCGGCGCATCGTGGACGGGCGCAACGCGCTCAACGCCGAGGCGTGGCGCTCGGCCGGCTGGCACTACCGCGCCCTCGGCCGCCCCTGACTACGTCAGGTGGCGGACCCACTGGGTGAGCAGCGGGCGGTAGCCGCGGCGGGCCCAGAACGGGGTCGAGAGCGGGTTGGGCAGCGCGTGGTGCAGGAGCAGCGACGACACGCCCTCCACCGCCGCGTGCGCGTGCGCGACCTCGGTCAGCGCCGCGCCGATGCCGCGCCCCCGTAGCTCCGGCTCGACGTACATCACTCCCAGGTACGCCACCGGCGCGTCGCGCACCCAGCCCGAGATCCAGCGGGCCCTGGCGGGCGGCTCGACGATGAGACAGCCCGCGGGGCGACCGTCCACCTCGGCCAGCCAGCACCACTCCAGCGGCAGCACCTCGCCCGCCACCGACTCCCTGATCCTGTCGGGGGTGGTGGCCCGTGGCGTCACCCAGCCGAACTGGGCGTCGTAGGCGGCGAGCCGCTCGTACATGTCCGCGACCACGTCCACGTCGTCCAGAACCGCCGTACGGATCTTCACCGGTGAGGCGGGCGCGTCGTGCGGGCGCAGGCGGTGGACGGAGACCGCCACCGTGGGGGCGAACCCGCGCCTGGCCAGCGCCCTGACCGGTACGGTGTCGCGGCTCGGCCACACCACGCTCAGCGCCTGCTCGGGCTCGTCGTCCCGGGGCAGAGCCAGCCAGCGGTCGATGAGCGCCCCCAGCGCGGCCTCCGGGTCGGGGCCTGACACCCGGGCGCGCAGCCGGTGCACGACCAGCGGCGACCACGCGGCCTGGAGGCTGCCGGGGTCGAGCCGGTCCACGTTGGTCAGGCCGACGCCCCCTGGCACCTCCAGCGGCACGTCCCGCTCCCTGACGACCAGCGTGCCCTGGTCGGCCACGAGCGGGTCAACAGCGCGTACGCGGGCCTCGTGGCCCTTGATCAGGTCGTCGTCCATGGAAACGCACCCTATCCACGGAAAACCCGAGGATAAAGGCGCAAGCGACCGCGATCAGCGGCACGCACAGGAACCGCGGGCGCGGTCGCGGCTGGGGTCGTGGCCAGGGCGGGCGCGGACGCGACCGGCGGCGTGGCCCTGGGTCGTGCGCGGGACGGCGCGCGCGGTGCGGGCCGGCGCGGCGCGCGCGGACGCGACCGGCGGCGTGGCCGGGGTCATGCGCAGGACGGCGCGCGAGGTGCGGGCCGGGGGCGGGCCGGAGGGATCAGAGGGGTCAGAGGTCGGCGGCCTCGGCGCGCAGGCGTTCGCCCTTCGCGTACGCCTGCTCCTTCAACCGCACCTGGAACTCCTCCATCCGCGCCCGCAACCCCTCATCCGAGGCGGCCAGGATGCGGACGGCGAGGAGGCCGGCGTTGCGCGCGCCGCCGACGGCGACGGTGGCGACGGGCACCCCCGCGGGCATCTGGACGATGGACAGCAGGGAGTCCATGCCGTCGAGGTATTTGAGCGGCACCGGCACCCCGATGACGGGCAGCGGCGTGACGGAGGCCAGCATGCCGGGCAGGTGGGCGGCCCCGCCGGCGCCGGCGATGATCACCTTGACGCCCCGGGACGCGGCCTGGCGGCCGTAGTCGATCATCTCGACCGGCATGCGGTGCGCCGAGACCACGTCGGCCTCGAACGGCACGCCGAACTCGGCGACCGCCTCGGCGGCGGCCTTCATGACCGGCCAGTCCGAGTCACTGCCCATGACGATGCCGACAGTGCCTGTAGCGCGGCCCGTAGCGGGGCCCGTAGCGGGGCCCGTAGCGGGGCCCGTAGCGGGGCCCGTAGCGGGGCCCGTAGCGGGGCCCGTAGCGGGGCCCGTAGCGGGGCCCGTGCTGGAGCCCGTGGCGGGACCCGTGCTCATGTGTACTCCCCGGTCATGAGGTAGACGGCGGCGTGGCGGGCGCGGGCGCGTACTTCGTCGAGGTTGGAGCCCAGCGCGGTGACGTGGCCGATCTTGCGGCCCGGCCGCACCTCCTTGCCGTAGAAGTGCAGCTTGATGCCGGGATCGTGGGCGAGCACGTGCTCGTAGCGCTTGAACAGGTCGGGGTCGTCGCCGCCGAGCAGGTTGGCCATGACGACGACCTGCGCGGTCATGCGGGGCGAGCCGAGCGGCAGGTCGAGCACGGCCCGCAGGTGCTGCTCGAACTGCGAGGTGGTGGCGCCCTCGATCGTCCAGTGGCCGCTGTTGTGGGGGCGCATGGCCAGCTCGTTGACCACGAAGCCGCGCGCCGTCTGGAACATCTCGACGGCCAGCAGCCCGGTCACGCCCAGCTCGTGGGCGATCTGCAGGCCGATGTGCTGGGCCCGCGCGGCCGTCTCGGGGTCGAGGTCGGGGGCGGGCGCGATGACCTCGACGCAGATGCCGTCCTGCTGCACGGTCTCGACGACGGGGTAGCTGACGCCCTGCCCGTGGGGCGAGCGGGCGACCAGCACGGACACCTCACGCTCGAACGGGACGAACGCCTCGGCCATCAGCTCGACGCCGGTCGCGAACGCCTCGGCGACCTCCTCGGGCGTGCGGCACACCCACACGCCGCGCCCGTCGTAGCCGCCGCGCACGGCCTTGAGCACGACCGGCCAGCCGTGGGACTCGGCGAAGGCGGTGGCGTCGGCGGCGGACGGGACCCGCCGCCAGGCGGGGCAGGGCACGCCGATCGCGCTGAGCCGCTCGCGCATGACCGCCTTGTCCTGGGCGTGCACGAGGGCTTCTGCGCCGGGCCGCACGGTGTGGCCGTCGGCGATCAGGGCCTTGATGTGCTCGGTGGGGACGTGCTCGTGGTCGAACGTGACGACGTCGCAGCCCTGCGCGAACGCCCGGAGCACCTCAAGATCGCGATAGTCTCCGATGCGCGTGTCGACGACGACCCGGGCCGCGCTCTCCTCAGGAGCGTTGGCCAGCACCCGCAGCTCGACACCGAGCGCGATGGCGGGCGGCTGCGACATCCTGGCGAGCTGGCCCGCGCCGACGATGCCGACGACCGGTCCGATGGGGCTGATGGCACTCACGTCAGGCGAGCTTACCGGGACGCAACCACTTACCCCGCCCGGCCCTGGACCTTCCGGGCCAACGTCCGCACTCGTCAGGGGGCTGGACGGCCGTTCCGGGTTGCCTCGCAGGCACGACCGCCCAGCGATTCGCGTGCCCTCGAACTGCATGGCAGCGTAATGCCTCTTTAACGGGTATGCCGCACATAGCGCGATATTTCTACAGACCTTCTTTGCGGGGTATGTTCGTACGCCTGACGTCCGGCCCTCATCGTGGCCGGTACGCTGAGTGGGTCAGCTCGACAAGGAAGGACCGAGCAGAGACGTGACATTCGCCAAGCGGCTCTACGAGCGGTTCGCGTCCCTCGTGCACGAGCTGGCCAAGTTCGGCAGCATCGGGGCGGTCGCGTTCGTCCTCGACACGAGCCTGCTCAACCTCTTCAACGTCGTGGTCGGCCTGGGCCCGCTGACCTCCAAGGTCGTGGCGACGACGATCTCCACGACCTTCGCTTACCTGGGCAACCGCTTCTGGACCTTCCGCCACCGCGAGCAGAGTGGGCTGGGCCGCGAATACTTCCTGTTCTTCCTGCTCAACGGCATCGCCCTGCTGTTCGGCATGCTGACGATCGGCTTCACCACCTACACGCTCGGCCTGCACGACACGCTCAGCTTCAACATCGCCAACATCGTGGGCGTCGGGCTCGGCACGTTGTTCCGCTACTGGTCGTACAAGAAGTGGGTGTTCCTGGAGGCCACCGAGCCGATCCCGGTGGAGCTGCCTGAGGGCGGCGTCAGGCAGGACCGCTGACCACCCTGTTGCGGCCGTCGTCGTCGGCCGGCCGCAAAAAGATGGCGAACGTCGCGGGCCTGCGCCGCACCAGTTCCAGCCGGCCGCCGTCGGCGGCGGCCAGCGCGCGGGCCAGCGTCAGGCCGAGGCCGGTGCCTCCGCCGCCGCTGACGTTCCTGTCGAAGATCTTGGGGGCGATGTCGTCGGCGATGCCGGGGCCCTCGTCCGCCACCTCGATCACCACGTAGTTGTCGCCGCAGGTGGTGGTGACGGTGACGGCGCCGCCGCCGTGCCGCAGGGAGTTCTCCAGCAGCGAGGCGATGACCTGGCCGAAGCCGCCCGTGGTGGCCATCGCCTTGAGCCCGCGCGTGCCTTCGAGCTGCAGCACGCGGCCCGCGTCCTTGAACACCGGCTCCCACTCGGTCATCTGCTGCACCAGCACCTCGTCCACGGCCACCGGCTCGGCCTGGGCGTGGCGCTGGCGGCGGGCCGCGGCCAGCAGCTCGTCGATGACCGCGGTGAGCCGCTCGGCCTGCACGATCGCCGCCTCGCCCTCCTCGCGGACCACCTCGGGCTCGTCGGATGAGGCCACGATCTCCTCTAGACGCATCGTCAGCCCCGTCAAGGGGGTGCGGAGCTGGTGGGAGGCGTCGGTGGCGAACTCGCGCTCGCGGGTGAGCAGGTCGGAGATGCGGGTGGCGCTGCGGTCGAGCACCTGCGCCACGCGGTCGAGCTCGGGGATGCCGTAGCGGTGCTTGCTCGGCCGCGCGTCTCCTGAGCCCAGCCGGTCGGCGATCTTCGCCAGGTCCTGCAAGGGCAGCGTGAGCCGCCGCGACTGCACGACGGCCAGGCTGACGGCCACCGCCAGCGCGGCTCCGGCGAGGGCCACGATGAGCAGCAGGCGAGCCCGTACGTCCTGCTCGACCTGGTCGCGGTCGCGGCTGATGCGTACGTAGACACCGGTGTTGGTCTGGGCGTCCTCGGTCATGAGGTGACCCGACGGCGGGGGGTCGCCGACGACGGTCACCCTCAGGGGGGTTCCGCGTTCCCAGATCTGAATGAATCTGCCCGGGTATTTCTGTTCCAGTTGCTGGGGGTCGAGCGGCGCCTCCTGGACGCGGGCGTACTCCACCTCTCCCACGAGACGCTTGGCCTCAGCCCCGAGCTCCTGAGCCGCCTCATCGACGATCAGACGGCTGACGACGACGCCCAGGGGGACCCCCAGCAGCAGGACCGCGATGACCGCGACGAGCAGAGTGGAGGAGAGCAGTCGGCGGCGCATCTCCTACTCGCGCTCGAACCTGAAGCCGACCCCCCGGACCGTGGTGATGTAACGCGGCTTGGCGGCGTCGTCGCCCAGCTTGCGACGCAGCCAGGAGATGTGCATGTCGAGCGTCTTGGTGGAGCCCCACCAGTTGGTGTCCCACACCTCGCGCATGATCTGCTCGCGGGTGACGACCTTGCCGGCGTCGCGGACGAGCACCCGCAGCAGGTCGAACTCCTTCGTGGTCAGGTGCAGCTCCTTGTCCCCCATCCAGGCGCGGCGCGAGTCGGCGTCGATGCGCACCCCCTGGACGACCGGGGTCTCGGACGTGCCGCGCCGCAGCAGCGCCCGCACTCTGGCGAGCAGCTCGGCGAGGCGGAACGGTTTCGTCACGTAGTCGTCGGCGCCGGCGTCGAGGCCGACGACGGTGTCGACCTCGTCGACACGTGCCGTGAGTATCAGGACCGGAGTGCCGTGGCCTTCGGCGCGGATCCGGCGGGCGACCTCGAGGCCGTCCATCTCCGGTAGGCCAAGGTCGAGAACAATGAGGTCGATGCCGCCCGAAAGGGCCCTCTCAAGCGCTTGAGGGCCATCGGGACTCACCTCGACCTGATAGCCCTCGCGGCGCAGGGCGCGCGCGAGCGGCTCGGAAATCGAGGTGTCATCCTCGGCGAGAAGAACGCAGGTCATAAAGCGATCGTAGGACCTTAGGCGATCGTTTCCCGGGCACAGCGCGCGGTTTGACTCGTCGTTGACCTATCCATTGACCTGGGCAAACACAGCTAAAATACGGTAGGTGGTGATTAAAACACCGGGGCCCGTGGGGCGGGAGTCATCGGGTGGTCATGCCCGCTCGTGAACGCCGCAACCCCGTGGGGTTCGGCGTTTCTCCCATAACACTCGGATTTTCGATCTAGCGGAAATGCCCGGCGATTTCCGGATATCGCGCCCAGATAGCGCGCCGGACGCCGGGGCGCGCGGCTGAGGGGATGCGGCGCGCCCCGAGGGGCCGGGCGGGTCAGTCGTCGTACGACCGCGGCTCGGTGTACCTGGCCAGGTAGAGCTGCTCGCCCAGGCTCTGGATGAGCTCCAGCTCGGTCTCCAGGTAGTCGATGTGCTCTTCCTCGTCCCTGAGGATGTCCTCGAAGATGTTGGCCGAGGTGATGTCGCCCTTCTCGCGCATCAGCTGGATCGCCGGCCGCAGGCGCTGCACCACCGCCAGCTCCACCTCCAGGTCGGCCTGGAGCTGCTCGGGAACGGTCTGGCCGATGTGCAGCGTGCCGAGGCGCTGGTAGTTGGGCAGGCCCTCTAGGAAGAGGATGCGGTCGGTGAGGCGTTCGGCGTGGCGCATCTCCTCGAAGGACTCGTCGCGGGTGTGTTTGGCGAGCTTGGTGTAACCCCAGTTCTCCTGCATCTTGGCGTGCAGGAAGTATTGGTTGATCGCGGTCAGCTCCGCGGTCAGCTGTTCGTTGAGCAACTCGATGATCTGCTTGTCGCCCTGCATAACGGGCCCCTCATCGCTATCCGGTCATGCGGTCGTCAGTTCTTGAGACCTTTTCAGGATCGCACAGATCTTCCGTACACAACGGGCACAGTCACCACCGGCACCAGTGGTGTCGCGGATCTGCTTGGCGCTGGTCGCCCCTTCTGCGATGCAGTCGTGCACCTCGTTCTCGGTCACGGCACGACAGATGCACACGTACATGCGGGGGCAGGCCTTTCACACAGGGAACAACCGGGGGACAGCCTTAGGTAAGGCACACCTAAGATAGCCCACTGAGGTTAGGCATGCCTACGTTGGGTCGGTCACAGTCGTCTATCCCCGCAGGTGAAGGGCCTGCCGCCGATCAGTGGCCGCGGGCGATCCACTCCTCCAGGTGCGGGGCCTCCGCGCCGATCGAGGTGGAGTCGCCGTGGCCGGTGTGCACGACCGTCTCGGGCGGCAGCGTCAGCAGCCGCTCCTTGATCGAGTCGATGATGGTCTCGAACGAGCTGTAGGACCGGCCGGTCGCCCCCGGGCCGCCCTTGAACAGCGTGTCGCCGCTGAACAAGGCGCCCAGGTCGGGCGCGTACAGGCAGACCGCGCCAGGCGCGTGCCCCGGCGTGTGCAGCACCTGCAGCGCGATGCCGCCCACGGTCAGCTTGTCGCCGTCGTCCAGCGGCTCGTACACCACCTCGGGCCCGTAGACCTGCTCCCACAGCACCTGGTCGGCCGGGTGCAGCCGGATCGGCGCGCCCGTGCGTTCGGCCAGGTCGCGCGCAGCGTTGATGTGGTCGTTGTGCGCGTGGGTGCAGACGATGGCCCGCACCGCGCGCCCGCCCACCCGCTCGGCGATCACCGCGGCGTCGTGGGCGGCGTCGATGACCACGACCTCGCGGGCGTCGCCGACCAGCCAGACGTTGTTGTCGACGTCCCACGTGCCGCCGTCCAGCGAGAACGTGCCCGACGTGATGATCCGGTCGATCATCAGAAGACCACCACCGAACGCAGCACCTCGCCCCTGTGCATCTTCGCGAACGCCTCCTCGACCTGGTCGATCGCGATCGTCTCGGAGACGAACTTGTCGAGCGGCAGGCGGTTCTGCAGGAACAGGTCGATGAGCATCGGGAAGTCGCGCGAGGGCAGGCAGTCGCCGTACCAGGAGGACTTCAGCGCGCCGCCGCGGCCGAACACGTCGAGCAGCGGCAGGTCGAGGCGCATCTCGGGGGTCGGCACGCCGACCAGCACGACCGTGCCGGCCAGGTCGCGGGCGTAGAACGCCTGCTCGTACGTCTCGGGCCTGCCCACCGCCTCGATCACCACGTCCGCGCCGTTGCCGCCGGTCAGCTCCCTGATGGCCTCGACCGGGTCGCTAGCGCGGGAGTTGACCGTGTGGGTGGCGCCGAACTGGCGAGCCCACTCCAGCTTACGGTCGTCCACGTCGACGGCGATGATCCGGTTCGCGCCGGCCAGCGAGGCGCCGAGGATGGCCGCGTCGCCGACGCCGCCGCAGCCGATGACGGCCACGCTGTCGCCGCGGGTGACGCCGCCGGTGTTGATCGCCGCGCCGAGCCCGGCCATCACGCCGCACCCCAGCAGGCCCGCGACCTGCGCGGGCGCCTCGGACGAGACCTTCGTGCACTGGCCGGCCGCAACGAGCGTCTTCTCCAGGAACGCCCCGATGCCGAGCGCCGGCGACAGCTCAGTGCCGTCCTTGAGCGTCATCTTCTGGGCGGCGTTGTGGGTGTTGAAGCAGTACCACGGGCGGCCGCGCAGGCAGGCCCGGCACTGGCCGCACACCGCGCGCCAGTTGAGGATGACGAAGTCGCCCGGCTCGACCTCGGTGACGCCGGGGCCGACCGCCTCGACGACGCCCGCCGCCTCATGGCCGAGCAGGAACGGGTAGTCGTCGCTGATCCCGCCTTCCCGATAGTGCAGGTCGGTGTGGCACACGCCGCAGGCCTGCACATTCACCACCGCCTCGCCCGGACCTGGGTCCGGCACGAGCACCGTCTCGAGCGAAACTTCCTGGCCCTTGCCCCGGGCGACGACGCCCTGCACTTCGTACGGCATGCCAGCCATCTTGTGTCAGGAGGATGATCTCCCGCAAGACATAGGGCTGGACCACGCCGGGACCACTTCTCACACGGACCGGCGGCGCGCGGTCAGCGGCCGTCGATCTCGCCGTCGGAGGCGTCCTCCACGAGGCGGAACAGGTCGGTGCGGACGTCCTGGATCCTCGGGATGTCGCGCAGCACGATCTCGCCGCGCTCGCCCGCCGACTCGACCGTCAGCGTGCCGCAGCCGAGCAGCCGCTCGGGAAAGGTCTGGTCGGAGCTCACCGTGTTGACCTTGGCGATCGGGATCTCGTCGGTCGACTTGTTGAGCACGCCCGTGCTGATCGTGAAGCGGTGGGTGGTGAGCACGTAGCCGGTGTTCTTCCACTGCAGGTACGGCACGAACGACCAGATCGTCAGCAGGATGAGCCCGATGACGGCCACCGCGATCCTGGCGTAGGAGGCGTACTCGAAGTCGCCCGGGATGAAGTAGATCGCGGCGCCGGACGCGGCGGCGATGAGGACCAGCGCGATGAAGGGGACGACGAGCCGCTTCCAGTGGGGGTGGAAGGACCGGACGCGCCGCTCACCCTGCGTCAGATGGTGGTCGGGAATGGTCATGGCCCGTATCGTGCCACCAACGCCACCGGCCTGCCATGCCACCGGACGAACCGGGCTGATCACCCCGCCGGTCTGACGTGCACGACGTCGCCGGCGCTCAGCGTGTGGCGCTCGCCGCCCGCCTCCACCAGCAGGTGACCGGCCAGGTCGACGCCGGTCGCGAGGCCGGTGAGCGTGCGGTCGCCGGGCAGCTCGACCCTGACCCTGCGGCCGATGGTGGCGTTGGAGGCCAGGTAGGCCGAGCGCAGCCCGGACGCCTCGGCGTCGCCGCCGACCTGCGTCCATTCGCGGTAGTGGCTCTCGACCTCGCGCAGCACGGCCCGCAGCAGCGGGTCGCGGTCGGCGCAGGCGGCCTTCTCGACGGCCAAGGACGTGGCGGTCTCGACGGGCAGCTCGTCCTCGCGGAGCGAGACGTTCAGGCCCATGCCGATGATCACGGCGTCGTCGGCCCGCTCGGCCAGCACCCCGGCCAGCTTGCGCTCGCCGATCAGCAGGTCGTTGGGCCATTTCAGCCGGACGTCGACCTCGCCCAGGCGGCGGACGGCTGAGGCGGCGGCGACGCCGTACAGGAGGGACAGCCAGCCCTGGGCGGCCACCGGCACCGTGGGCCTGAGCAGGATCGAGAACATCAGCCCCGAGCGCGGCGGCGCCGACCAAACGCGGCCCAGCCGGCCGCGGCCCGCCTGCTGCGACTCGGCGACCAGCACCGTGCCCTCCGGCGCGCCGTCGCGGGCCGCCGCGGCCAGGTCGGCGTTGGTGGAGCCGGTGCTGTCGACGACGGTGAGCGCGGTCCACAGTGAGCCGGGGCGGACCAGGGCGCGGTTGAGCGCCGCCTCGGACAGGGGCGGGCGCTCCAGGTCGGAGTAGCGTGAGTCGGGCATCCCCCTATCTTCGCAGGGGGTAGGACGGAGGGATGAGCATGCCTACCGGTGAGGTCGCGCGGTCGCGGCCGGGGCCGATCACCCGCGTCCGCGTCAGGGAGCTGTCCGGCGCGTCGGGGCGCGACCGGCGCGACGACCTGGCGACGGAGGAGCCGCTGGAGATCCGGCTCACCGCGCCCGACGGCGCCCGCAGGACGGTCGCCATCACCATGCGCACGCCGGGCCACGACTTCGAGCTGGCGGCCGGGTTCCTGCACGGCGAGGGGCTGGCGGGGCCAGGTGACATCGCGGCGATCGCGTACTGCACCGACGAGGACCTGCCGCCCGAGGCGCGCTACAACACGGTGACGGTGCGCCTGAACGGCCCCATCCCCGAGCTGCCCGCGCTCGACCGGCACTTCCTCACCTCCAGCGCGTGCGGCGTGTGCGGCTCCGCCAGCCTCGACGCGCTGCGCGACCGCTGCCGCCCGGTGCCGCGCGGCCGGCTTGAGCTCTCCCCCGACCTGCTGTACGCGCTGCCCGACGCGCTGCGCCGGGCCCAGGGCGTGTTCGGCAAGACGGGCGGCCTGCACGCGGCGGGCCTGTTCGCGGCCGACGGGACGCCGGTGGCGGTACGCGAGGACGTCGGCCGGCACAACGCCGTCGACAAGCTGACCGGCTGGGCGGCGCTCAACGGGCGGCTGCCGCTGGCCGAGCACGTGCTCATGGTGAGCGGCCGGGCCAGTTACGAGATCATGCAGAAGGCGCTGGCGGCCGGCGTGCCCGTGGTGTGCGCGGTGTCGGCGCCGTCTTCGCTGGCGGTGGAGCTGGCCAGGGAGTTCGGCCTGACGCTGGTGGGCTTTCTGCGCGGCGAGCGCTGCAACGTGTACGCGGGCGCCGAGCGCGTCCAGGCGTGAGCGCGTAGAGGCTCCCGACGCGTCCAGGCGTGAGCCCGTGCCGTTTCCGGCACGGGCTCACCTGACGGTCAGCCGGTGTTCTGCAGGCCGGCCGCGACCCCGTTGACCGACAGCAGCAGCAGCGTGGACAGCCGGTCGCGCTCCTGCTCCGACGGGTTGCCGGTGCGCAGCGCGCGCAGGGCCCTGAGCTGCAGGTGCGACAGCGCGTCCACGTACGGGTCGCGCAGCTGCACGGCCCTGCTGAGCACCTTGCGGTTCTCCAGCAGCCGGGTGTGCCCGGTGACGCGCAGCACCAGCTCGCGGGTGCGGTCGTACTCCTCCAGGACCTGCCTGCTGAAGTCCTCCCGCCCGCCCAGCGCGAGGTAGCGCTTGGCGATCGAGCGGTCGGTCTTGGCCAGCGACATCTCGGCGTTGTCCAGCAGCGCGTTGAACAGCGGCCACTCCTGGTACGCCGCCCGCAGCTCGTCGACGGAGCCGACGGAGGCGAGGCCGGTGCCGAGGCCGTACCAGCCGGGCAGGTTGACCCTGGTCTGCGCCCAGGCGAACACCCACGGGATGGCCCGCAGGTCGTCCAGCGAGCGGGGCGCGCCGAGCCCGCGCCGCGCCGGGCGGGAGCCGAGCCGCAGCGTGCCGATCTCCTCCAGCGGGCTGACCAGGCCGAACCACTCGGGGAAGCCGGGCGCCTCGGTCAGCGCCCGATACGCCTGCTCGGAGGCGGTCGCCACCTGCTCGGCCAGCCCGCGGAAGCGCTCGGCGGCGGCGGCCGTGCGCTCGCTCACGGTGGGCGACGAGGCCATGAGCACCGCGTTGGCCACCTGCTCCAGGTGGCGGCGGGCGATGGCGATGTGGCCGTAACGGGCGAAGATGACCTCGCCCTGCTCGGTGACCTTGAACCGGCCCGCGACCGAGCCGGGCGCCTGGGCCAGCACCGCGCGGTTGGCCGGGCCGCCGCCGCGGCCGAGCGCGCCGCCCCTGCCGTGGAACATGCGCAGCTTGACGTCGTGCTCGGCGGCCCAGGCGGTCAGCGCCTCCTGCGCCTCGTACAGCCGCAGCGTGGCGGCGGCGGGGCCGAGCTCCTTGGCCGAGTCGGAGTAGCCGAGCATGATCTCCATGCGCCGGCCGGTGTCGGCGAGCCGCTGCCGCACCTGCGGGATGTCCAGCATGCCGGTCAGCACGCGGGCCGAGTTGGCGAGGTCCTCGCCCGACTCGAACAGCGGCACCACGTCGAGCACCGGCGCGCGGTCGCCGAGCGCGTGGCGGGCCAGCTCGTGGACGGCGGCGATGTCGTCGGCCGTGCGGGTGAAGGAGACCACGTAGCGGGAGCACGCCTTGACGCCGAAGCGCTCCTGGATCCAGCCGATCACCCGGATCGTGGCGAGCACCTCCTCGGTGCGCTCCGACGGCTCCGCGCCCGTACGCAGCTCCTCCAGGGCCGCCGCGTGCACCTGGGAGTGCTGGCGCACCTCCAGCTCGGCCAGGTGGAAGCCGAACGTCTCCACCTGCCAGATGAGGTGCTGCAGCTCCCCGTACGCCTGGCGCGGCGCGGAGGCGGCCAGCGACTCCTGGGCCAGCCGCAGGTCGGCGAGCAGCTCGTCGGGCGAGCGGTAGGCGAGGTCGAGGTCGCGGCGGTGGGTGGCGGCGATGCGGGCGGCCACGAACAGCAGCCACTGCCGGTGCGGCTCGCGCGGCGAGCGGGTCGCCAGCTCCGACACCACGTCGGGGTGGGCGTCCACCGTCGCCGCGAGCCGGGTGCGCAGCTCCGCCGAGGGCGGCGCGAACTGGGCGGAGGCGGTCAGCGTGCGGGCGATGCGGCTGCAGGCGGTCTCCAGCGCCGTCAGCACGTGCTCGGAGTGGATCTGCACGGTCTCGCGGGTGACCTTCGCGGTCACGTTGGGGTTGCCGTCGCGGTCGCCGCCGATCCAGCTGCCGTACCTGATGAAGGGCCTGGCCTGCGGCGGGCGGGTGCCGGTGTGCTCGTCGAGCGCCGCGTCGAGCGAGCGGTAGACCTGCGGCACCGTACGGAACAGCGTCTCGTCGAAGGCGGCCATGGCGGTGCGCACCTCGTCGAGCGGGTCGAGCTTGGTGGAGCGGAGCTGGGCCGTACGCCACAGCAGGTCGATCTCCTCCAGCATGCGCCGCTTGTTCTCGGCGCGCTCGGAGGCGCCGCGTCCCGGCGCGTTGTACTCGGTGAGCTGGCCGCTGATGCGCTGGATCGCGGTGACGACGGCCCGCCTGCGGGCCTCCGTGGGGTGGGCGGTGAGCACGGGATGCAGCTCAAGCCCCTCCAGCAGCTCGCCGACCCGTTCGTGCCCCAGCTCCTGTACGGCCTGCGCGAGCGATTCGCGCTGCACCCGGCCCTCGGCGTCGCGCTCCCGCAGCGTACGGATGCGGTAGTGCTCCTCGGCCAGGTTGGCCAGGTGGAAGTAGCAGGTGAACGCGCGGGCCACGGCCACGGCCCGCTCGATCTCCCATCCGGCGACCATCTCGGTGATCACGTCGGCCGAGATCTCACCCTTGCGCGCCGAGATGACGGCTTTGCGCAAGCGTTCGACATCGGCCAGCAGGTCTTCGCCGCCCTGCTCGGCGAGCACCTGGCCGAGCAGTTTGCCGAGCATGCGCACATCGTGGCGTAGCTCGTCCGGCATCTCGGTTACGGCCGCACTGCGACGCTCGAGCCCCTGGTCAATCATGTTTCGAAGGGTAGCGAGTCGGATTTCACAGCCGTAGACCGGTCTCAGGTATTGGACTAGACCACTGGTCAGGTGGGTTTCGACACCGCCGCGAGCAGCTCCGGCGTACGACGGAAGCCGACCCTGGCGGCCAGCCGCCGCCCGAGCGTCTCCAGCAACAGCCCGTAGAAGGGCGCGAGCACGGTGATCCAGGTGAGCCCGAACGCGAGCGGCACCGCGAACGGCAGCACGAGCACCGCGATGGCGACCATGGCGCCCGCCGCCGAGGCGAACGCCTGCCCGCCCTGGCCGGGGGCGGCGCCGGTGAAGGCGTTCATCCGGTCGGGCACCGTGTACGGCAGCACGACGCTGCTCACCGAGCCCACCCCGAGCCCGACGCCGAGCACGCCCCACCCGGCGAGCGCGGCGGGCAGGATGGCCTCGGGGTGGCCGACGTACAGGGAGGAGCCCACGGCGATCACGGTCAGCAGCGGCACGGCGATGAGCGCGTTGGCGAGGTGGCGGCCCGCGAGGTCGGCGGCCAGGCCGCGCTCGGTGCCGAACGCGACGGCGTTCATCCACAGGGAGCGGCCGTCGATGCCGAACGCGTTGACGGCCTGCAGAGCGATCATCCCCGCGCCGAGCGCGGTCAGCCCGATCGGCGTGCCGGAGCCGCCGCCCTGGTTGGTCAACGAGAACGCCAGGATGACGGTGACCACGATGGCGCTGAACCAGCCGATGCGGTAGCGCGGCTCGCGCCTGATGTACTTCAGCTCCTTGGTCACCACGGCGGCCAGCGGGCCGTCGGGCAGGAACCGGTCGGCCAGGCCGCTCTCCCTGCGGACGGAGGCCGCCTGCGTGGAGACGTCGGGCGTGACCAGGGCCCGGCTGAGCGCCTTGATCCACAGCACCGCCAGCACCACGGCGACCAGCGCGACCAGCGCCACCTCGCCGAGCCCGAGCAGCCCGCCGTCGGTGATCGCGTGGGCCAGCATGCCGGGCGGCGTCCAGCGCAGCACGCCGGCCAGGCCGTGCAGCAGCGCGACGGGGTCGCCGAAGCCGCGGTTGACGAGCAGGTTGGGCAGCTGCGCGAGCAGGACGACGAGCAGCGCGGCCACGGCCAGCACGTCACGTCCGCGCCGGGTGCGCAGCGCGCTGGACAGCGCCGTGGTGATCAGCCGGGAGGCCACCACGCAGAGCGCGAACTGCACCAGCACCGCGAGCAGCCCGATCAGCCAGCCGCCCGGCCCGGAAGCCAGGCCGACGAGCGCGCCGAGCGTGATGACGAGCAGCGCGACCGGCCAGACGCCGGTGACGGACGCGGTGAACATGCCGATCGCCAGCCTGCGCGTGCCGAGCGGCAGGAGCGCCAGCTTGGCCGGGTCGAGCGTGTCGTCCAGGCCGAACGCCAGCAGCGGCACGATCATCCAGCCCAGCAGCAGGGCGGCGAAGGCGAGGGTGACGAGTGAGGCGGCGACGTCGGGCGGTGCCAGCCGCAGCAGGCTCATGAGGAAGAAGCCGAGCACGGCCAAGCCGGCCGCCACGACGAGGGTGAACAGGAAGCCGATCTTGCGTTGCAGGTCGCCGCGTAGGTTGCCGGCCAGCAGGCGCAGCTTGAGCTGCGCGAAGAGCGCGACCGTGCTCATGACGCGGGCCCCTGCGTGGGGGCTTGGCCTGGGGCTTGGCCTGGGGCTTGGCCTGAGGCTTGGCCGGGCGCTTGGCCCGGCGTTCGGCCGGGCTGGGAGCCGAGCCAGGTGAGGCCCGCTTCGCCGCCGCCCGGCGCGCCGCCGACCAGGTCGAGGAACGCCTCGTTGAGGCTGCGCGCACCGCGTACGTCCGTTAACGGGCCCTGCGCCACGATCTGGCCCGCGCTCATCACCGACACCCAGTCGCACAGCCGCTCGACCAGGTCCATCACGTGGCTGGAGAAGATGACGGTGGAGCCTGAGGCGGTGTAGCGGCGCAGCACCTCGGTGAGCGTGTTGGCGCTGACCGGGTCGACGCCCTCGAACGGCTCGTCGAGGAAGAGCACCGACGGGTTGTGCAGCAGCGCGGCGGCCAGGCCGATCTTCTTGCGCATGCCGGTGGAGTAGTCGACGACCAGCTTGTCGGCGCTGGCGGTGAGGTCCATCACGGCGAGCAGCTCGTTCGCTCGCTCCTCGACGTCGGCTCTGGGGATACCCCGCAGGCGGCCGTTGTAGATCAGCAGCTCGCGGCCCGACAACCGCTCGAACAGCCGCAGCCCCTCCGGCAGCACGCCGATGCGGGCCTTGACCGCGACCGGGTCGTGCCAGACGGAGTGGCCGGCGATCTCGGCGACGCCGCCGTCGGGACGCAGCAGGCCGGTGATCATGCTGAGCGTGGTCGTCTTGCCGGCTCCGTTGGGCCCGACGAGCCCGGCGAAGCTTCCCGCGGGGACCACCAGATCGACGCCGGCGACGGCGATCTGCTGCCCGTAGCGCTTGAACAGGGCGTGCGTGCGTACGGCGTCCGTCATGGAACCACTCTAGGAGGAGGGGCTAGCCTTGCGCGCATGACCACTGCCGAGCCGATGCCGGAAGAGCCGGACATCCACACCACCGCAGGGAAGATCGCCGACCTGGAGCTTCGGCTTGACGAGGCCGTGCACGCGGGGTCCGCGGCGGCGGTGGAGAAACAGCACGCCAAGGGCAAGATGACGGCCAGAGAACGGGTGCTGGCGCTGCTCGACGAGGGCTCGTTCGTGGAGTTCGACACGTTCGCCAGGCACCGCTCGACCATGTTCGGGCTGGACAGGCGGCGGCCGTACGGCGACGGCGTGATCACCGGCCACGGCACGATCGACGGCCGGCAGGTGTGCGTGTTCTCGCAGGACGTGACGGTGTTCGGCGGCTCGCTCGGCGAGGTGTACGGCGAGAAGATCGTCAAGGTGCTCGACCTGGCGCTCAAGACCGGCTGCCCGATCATCGGCATCAACGAGGGCGGCGGCGCCCGCATCCAGGAGGGCGTGGTCGCGCTCGGCCTGTACGCCGAGATCTTCAAGCGCAACGTGCACGCCTCCGGCGTGATCCCGCAGATCTCGCTCATCATGGGCGCCGCGGCCGGCGGCCACGTCTACTCCCCCGCGGTCACCGACTTCGTGGTGATGGTGGACCAGACCTCGCACATGTTCATCACGGGTCCCGACGTGATCAAGACGGTGACCGGTGAGGAGGTGACGTTCGAGGAGCTGGGCGGCGCGCACGCGCACAACACGAAGTCGGGCGTGGCCCACTACCAGGCCACCGACGAGCAGGACGCGCTCGACTACGTCAAGGCGCTGCTGTCGTACCTGCCGTCCAACAACCTCGACGAGGCGCCCGCGTACGAGGCGGCCGACGACCTCGACCCCGATCCCGAGCTGGACGCGCTGATCCCCGACTCGGCGAACCAGCCGTACGACATGCACCGGGTGATCGAGCTCGTGCTGGACGACGGCGAGTTCCTGGAGGTCCACGCGCAGTTCGCGCCGAACATCGTGGTCGGGTACGGCCGGGTGGACGGGCAGCCGGTGGGCGTGGTGGCCAACCAGCCCATGCATTTCGCCGGATGCCTAGATATCAAGGCATCGGAGAAGGCCGCCCGATTTATTCGAACATGTGATGCCTTCAATATTCCTATCTTGACTTTTGTTGACGTACCGGGTTTCCTGCCCGGCACTGATCAGGAATGGAACGGAATCATCCGCCACGGCGCCAAGCTCCTCTACGCGTACGCCGAGGCCACGGTCCCGCTCATCACCGTGATCACCCGCAAGGCGTACGGCGGCGCGTACGACGTCATGGGGTCCAAACACCTCGGCGCGGACGTCAATCTGGCCTGGCCCACCGCGCAGATCGCGGTCATGGGGGCACAGGGCGCGGTCAACATCCTCTACCGGCGCGAGCTGGCCGCCTCCGACGATCCCGACGCGCGCCGGGCCGAGCTCGTCACCGCGTACGAGGACACGCTGGCCAACCCGTACATCGCGGCCGAACGGGGCTATGTGGACGCGGTGATCCGGCCGTCCGACACCAGGCCGCAGGTCGTCAGGGCGCTGCGCGCGCTGCGGAACAAGCGGGCCACACTCCCGCCCAAGAAGCATGGGAACATCCCGCTGTGACGCCACATCTGCGTATTGTCCGGGGCGACGCCACGCCCGAGGAGATCGCCGCGTTGGTCACCGCGCTGGCGGCGCGGCGCCGTCCGGCGACCGAAACGGAGAGTGCTCCAGTTTCGCGTCGCCAAACCTGGCGAAACCCCGCCAGAGCTATGCGTAAGCCTGTCGTCCCAGGGAAGTCGGCATGGCGGATGAGCGCACTACCCTAGATAGATCCTGCGAATCGGGTGTCAAGTTCCCCGGGAGTTGGGACTATCTAGAGAAAGTAGGCGTATATAGTCAGCCGATCAACTAACACCGCGGCCTGGAGGACGACATGGCCATCCCAGACCTCATGCCGCATCCTGTGGCAGCCAAGTACGCCGTCCTAGTGGATGTCGGTTATCTGTACGCGGCGGCAGGTGAAGTGCTGCTCGGTGCGAAGGAGCGCAAGGAATATCGGGTGGCCGCCGATGAGCTCATCCAGAGTCTACAGAAACATGCAGAAGCACGTATTTCTGGCGAACTTCTGCGGATCTATTGGTATGACGCCGCCCGTGATCGCGTGCCGACCGTCGACCAGCGTGTGATCGCCCAGCTTCCGTGGGTCAAGGTGCGCCTCGGCAACCTGAACGCCCGTGGCCAGCAGAAAGGCGTCGACGCGCAGATCCGGAGCGATCTGGAGGCACTGGCCAGGCATCACGCGGTCACCGACACCATCCTGCTGGCGGGCGATGAGGACATGGTCCCGGCGGTCGAGGCGGCGCAGGCGTACGGCGTGCGCATCCACCTGTGGGGCGTAGAACCGCCTTACGGCACCAACCAGGCGGAACGCCTGGTGTGGGAGTCCGACACCGTCGAAGTGATCAGCGCAGATTTTCTGAGGCCCTTTTTCAGCCGTGCTCCCCAGCCCGTCCCCGTCACCCCACCCGCCGCCGCGCCCTCGCCCGCGCAGGTCTTCGCCGGGCGCGCCCCCGTCAAACCGCACGCCAAACCCGGCCAGGTCGCCAAACTGGGGCCGAGCCGGCCGCGCGTGGAGGACGTGGGCGAGCACGTCGCCCAGAAATGGATCCTGACCCGGGGCCGCGACAACATCCGCGACCTGCTCCCCGGGCCGATCCTGCCCACCGTGATCGACACCGAGCTGCTGATCGAGGCGGAGAAGGAGCTCGGCCACTCGCTGCGGCCCTACCCGGAGGCGCGGGTGTGGCTGCGTGACGGGTTCTGGGCGCGGGTGTACCGCGAGTTCGACCTGGGGGTGGGCGTCTCGTCCAAATAGCGGGGGTTCCGGGGCCTTCCCTGAGAAGGCCCTCCATTCCGGCTGTACGAGGCCCTCCGGCGAGAAGCTCCGAGGCCGCCACCTGGGGTGTCACGGCATGGTCCGATTTCCGCCAGTCGTCACCCCTGGGGAGCGCATACCGTCGGAGACATGGCCCTACAAGAGCTCGACTTCGACTCCTGCTACCGGGCCGTCTCCGCCAGGGACCCCCGGTTCGACGGCCGTTTCTACACGGCGGTGACGACCACGCGCATCTACTGCCGTCCGATCTGCCCCGCCCGTACGCCGGCGTCGCGGAACGTCCGCTTCTACCGGCACGCGGCCTCGGCCGAGGCGGCCGGGTTCCGGCCGTGCAAGCGCTGCCGGCCCGAGCTGTCGCCCGGCGACCCCGGCTGGGACCTGCGCGGCGACCTCGTCGGCCGGGCCCTGCGGCTCATCGACGACGGCGCCGCCGACGAGCAGGGCGTGGCGGGGCTGGCCAGGCGGCTGCACATCACGGAACGCCACCTGCACCGGCTCTTCGTCGCCGAGCTGGGCGTCGGGCCGCTGGCGGTCGCACGGACCAAACGGCTCCTGCTCGCCAAGCAGCTCCTGACGGAGACGGCGCTGCCGGTGACGGAGGTGGCGTTCGCGGCGGGGTTCGGCAGCGTGCGGCAGTTCAACGCGACGATGCGCGAGACGTACGGCTTCACACCGAGCGAGCTGCGCGCCACCGCCGGCCCCCGCGCCGCCCTCCTCGCCCACGCGTCCGTTCCGGCCGTGGACGCGGCTTCACCCGGAAGCGCGGCGGACTCGGTCTTGAACGTGGCGCATCCTGCGGACAGATCGGACAGTGCTGCCGGGGCGGTGACGCTTCGGCTGCGGTTGCACCGGCGGGAGCCGTACGACGTGGACGGCGTCTTCTCGTTCCTCGCCTCCCGTGCCATACCGGGGCTGGAGGTGGCGGACCGGACCTCGTACCGCAGATCAGTCCAGGGCGGGACGATCACCCTCACCCCGCGCCCCGACCACATCGCGCTGGACGTGGCCGTCGAGGACACCAGGCAGCTCGCGAGGATCGTCGCCCGCTGCCGCCGCCTGCTCGACCTCGACGCCGACCCCGAGGCCATCTCGGACGTCCTCCGCCACACCTCACTCGGCCCGCTCGTCGCGGCCCGGCCTGGACTGCGGGTGCCGGGCACGTTCGACGGGTTCGAGCTGGCCGTACGGGCGGTCGTGGGCCAGCAGATCTCGGTGGCCGGGGCGCGTACGCTGCTCGGCCGGATCGTGGCCGGAGCGGCCGCGCCCGGTGGCCTCTTCCCCACCCCCGATCAACTCCTCGACACCGACCTGAGCGGCCTCGGCATGACCAACCGCCGCGTCGACACGCTCAAAGACCTGGCCGCCCGCCTCACCGACGGGCAGCTCGACCTGGACGGCGGGCAGGACCCCGCCGAGGCGGTGGCGGCGCTGCTGGAGGTCCGCGGCATCGGGCCGTGGACGGCCGGCTACATCGCCCTGCGCGCCCTGCGCGACCCCGACGCCTGGCCCACGGGCGACCTGGTGCTGGTCAAGCGCATGGCCGCCCTGGGGATTCCGAACGACCACATCGAGCGGTGGCGCCCGTGGCGGGCGTACGCCGCCCTGCACCTCTGGAGTTCATCATGATCGCTGCTCAGCTCGTACCGTCGCCGGTGGGCCCGCTGGCGCTGCTCGCCCGCGAGGGCGTGCTGGTCGCGGCCGGTTTCACCGCCGAGCCGAAGGAGATGTTCGCCCGGCTCACGCCCGCCCTGCAGGCGGAGGGCCTGGAGATCGTGGACGACCTGGGCGCCGCCGCCGAGGCGGCCCGGGCGTACCTCGCGGGTGACCTGGACGCGCTGGACGCCGTACCGGTCTCGCAGCCCGGCTCCCCCACCCGCCGCCGCCTGCACGCGGCGCTCCGCGAGGTCAAGGCGGGAACGACCGTCTCGTACGCGGAACTGGCCGAGCGGGCCGGCCTCCCGAAGACGGCCGCGAGAGCCGCCGGCTCGGCCTGCGCCCAAAACCTCATCGCCCCCTTCGTCCCCTGCCACCGGGTATTGCCCAGCGGTGGTGGATATGGCGGCTATTACTACGGCGTACCGGTAAAAGAATGGCTGCTCGCCCACGAACGTGGAGGTATCGTCAACCCTACGTAAAGGGCGAGTAGCTTTCGGTAACGTGCTCCGCATGGTGACAATCGAACATGAGTACCTCCTCGAATTAGTACGCAACGATCCTTCTCTGGTTGCCACCCTGATGGCCAAGGCAGGCATTCCCACACCTGCCTTCGACGCAGCCGAGCTGGGCACATGCGACTTCACCGACCGTCGGCCCACGGAATACCGGGCCGACACGGTCGTCGTCTTCAAACGCAAGGGCAAGCCGGTCCACGCAATCGTCCTGGAAGTGCAACGCCAACCGGACAAAGGCAAGAAGTGGTCCTGGCCGGTATACATATCAACGCTACGGGCAATCCGGAAATGTCCGGTAACCCTCCTCGTCTTCTGCGAGAACCCCGCAACCGCCCTGGACTGCGCCCGCCCCATCGACATGGGCCACCCAGGGTGGATCCTGAAACCCATCGTCGTAGACCCCTCAAAAGTCCCTAAGATCACCGACCTCGACCAAGCGATCAATCACCCCGAGCTCACCGCCCTCTCGACCATCGTGTACGGCGATCCCGACACACCAGAGGGTATGGAGGTCCTGAGAACTTTCGTCAGGGCCGCACTCAAGCGCCCACCGGACCAGCCAAGTTATGCTGAGCTGGTACTCATGCTGGTACCCAACTTCGACATCGCCCGACTCGCCGAGGAGGCTGGCATGGCCGTAACCATCGAAGACGCTATGGAACACCCATTCGTGCGGCAGTGGGTGGAATTCGGCGAGGCTAAGGGCGAAGCCAGAGGCGAGGCCAGGGGCGAGGCCAGGGGCGAAGCCAAATCCATCATCACGATGCTCCACCTGCGGGGCGTCGCCATCTCCCCCGAGGACGAGGAACGCATCCGCTCCTGCACCGACCACGACGTCCTCGACGACTGGCTCAGCAAAGTACTCAAGGTCCACAACGTGGACGAGCTCTTCGACTGATCTCAACCCTCCGGGCCGCACCGCACCATACCGTGCGCCCCGGCCCGGAGGTCCAGCCACGGCATGTTGATAAGCCACACTTCCGGCATCAGCCGGGCGCAGCCGACAGACGATGCCAGAATTCAGGCTGCCAACATGCGACACCCCCTACTGAAGGAATTTCGCATGCCGGTAACTTTCGAACAACTTATGGAAGTCCCATACGTCCGCCGATACATTGAATTGGGCGCTGCTCTAGCCGAAGCAAGGGGCATGGTCAGAGTCCTTATCTGGGTGCTCAACGAGCGAGGTCTCGCCGTCTCGCCCGAGGCTGAGGAACGCATTCGCTCCTGCACCGACCACCGCGTCCTCAGCGATTGGGTCGGCGGAGCGCTCACGGTCAGCAGTGTCGAGGAACTCTTCGAGGAGGTCAGGGAGGGCGCGGCGTAGGTCTCAGTCCTGCGGCGTCGGTCGTCAGACCCCGGCGTTACTCGGTGCCAGGCGTCGTGCGGGGCCCGGCCGCTGAGCCCCTTCGGGTAGCGGCCGGGTCGCGCATATAGAGGGTCAGTTCGCTGGTGGGGTGACGTTGCTTTGGATCTCGCCCACCGGGACGTCTCGGGTGGCGCTGACCTCCACTGGGGCGAACTGGACCGGCACCGCGTTGTCGGCCACCTCGACCGGCCACACCGTGGAGACCGTCAGCGTGTACTTCTCGCCCGGCTGGTCGATCGACGAGTGCAGATAGCGGACGCCGCAGGAGAACGTGCCGCTCTTGGTGAACGGCTTGCCGGCGGCTCCGCAGCCCGATTCCGTCACCTCGGCGCGGTCCTGTGAGGTGCCGGGGTCGATCTTGATTTCCTTGAGGGTGGCGACCAGGGTGACGCTCATGACGCCGGGGATGGACGCGGTGACCGTGCGGGTCGGCTCGCCGACGCCGTCGAGCCACACCCAGGTGGGCAGGTTGACGTAGCTCTTGGCGTCGGGGTTGAGCTTGATCGTGGGCTTGGGGACGGTCAGCGCGGCCCGCGCGACCTCGGCCAGCTGCTCAAGGGTGATGCCCGACGGCGGGGTGGTGTTCGGCGGGGCGAAGACGAACAGCTCAAGGCCGGCCCAGCAGGCCGCGCCGTTGGGGTCTGCCTTGTTGTAGGCGGGCACCCACCACAGCCCCTCCTGGCCCAGCTTGTCCTTGAACGGCTGGATGAACTCGCGGAAGCGATCCGTGTCCGCCTGCGTCCTGTTGCCCCGGGGGTCGGAGATCTTCCTGAACATCTCCTCGGCGTTCCCGGCCGGCTCGTACCAGCAGGGCCGCTTGATGCGGTAGCCGTCGCTCTCGCCGCCCCTGGAGCCGCTGATCTTGATGGTGTCCGTGGAGATGTCGAGGTGGCGGGTGCGCCCCTCGCCACCGCCCCGGACGTTCACATCGGGCGGCTCCCCCTCGCCGGGGGGCGCCTGGTAGCCGGCCATGAGGCTGCTCGCCAGCAGTACGGAGATCAGGGTTCTCATCGGGTGCACCGTTCCTCGACTCTCGCGCGGCTCCTGATGCGCCACACCCCGTCGTCACCCCGGTGCGCGAGCACGCTCTGGGGGTACGGGCTGCGCATCCAGCGGGGCTGGTTCGGGATGGGTTTCCCGGTGTCGGCCGAGACCACCTTGACGTCTCTCTCGTCGATGCAGGCGTTGATCTGGGCGCCCTTGCCGTACACGGCGGCGACGCGCAGGTTGTAGAGGCGTGCCGTGCCGCGGATCGTCTCGCCCTGGTCGGTGAAAGCGCGGATCCAGTCGGAGATGGACACCTCGGCCTCGTACTCCAGGTTGTGCCCATAGCCCGACGCGCCTTCCGCGATGGCTCTGCGGACGCCGAGGTAGTAGTCGACCATGGTCTTGACCAGCGGGTCGGGGCGCGCCGGCCACTCGATGCGCACCCACATGGCCTCCCCGACCTCGACCGTCTGCGTACCGGTCGGGACGGCCGTCGGTGACGACGCGGGTGCGGACTCCGGCGGATCGGTCTCCGGCTCGGCGCTCGCGGTGCTCCTCGCCGGAGCGGGCTGCGCGGCCTCCTGGGGGCGGTACGGGGGATCCGCCGTACCGCACCCGGCCGCAAGTATTAAGGCGATCACCATCGCCGTACGTCTCATGCCGATGACTCCCTCACCACATGTATGCGCCACGTGGGCAGCAGTTCTTCGATCAGCGCCTCGGTTTCGGGGGCCATGCCGCCCCCGTACGGGTGCGAGGCGGCCCGCCTGGTCAGCCCCTCGACGACGGCCCGCAGGCGTACGGTGTCCTCGGTCGCGTGGGTGGCCCTGAGCAGGTCCCGCCAGAGGCCCTCGTCGTCGGGCGCGAGCAGCAGCGCGGCGCGTACGGCGGCCACCGCGGCGTCCGGCTGCCCTTGGGCGAGCCGGATCTCGCAGAGCTGGTGGGCGGCGTCGGCGACGGCGGCCGTCACGTCGTACTCCAGGTCGTCGGCGGCCAGCCAGGCGTAGCCCCCGGGCCGGCGTCCGGCCAGCAGCGGGCCTCTGACCAGGCCGAGGGCCTTCTCCAGCAGGACGGCCCCGGCCGTGGGGTCGCCCTTCGCGCGGCGTACCAGCTCGCGGAAGACCGCCCAGTCGGTACGCACGCCGGGCCCCAGGCTGAGCCGCCCCGCCGCGTCGGTGTGCAGGTGCTGCGGGCCGAGCCACTCGGCGACCCTGGCGATGGTGGCGTCCCTGACGATGTCCTGGACGCCGCGCGGCCACAGCACGCCTCCGAGCACGACCGGGTGGACGCCGCCGATGTGTGTGGCGAGGTAGACCAGCAGCTCGGCGGCCAGCCCCATGCGGCCTTCCTCCAGCGGGGGCAGGCCGGTGAGCTCGACGGGGCCGAGGATCCTGACCTCGACGGCGGGCTGCTGGAGGCCGTCGAGCGGCTCGGGTTCGCGCATGGGCTCGCCGTCGAGCCGGTCGGCGGTGCGGAACAGGTCGACCAGGGCGCGGTAGTGGCGGCGGGGCAGGAGCTGGGCGTCCACCTCGAAGCCGAGCTCGGCGATCCTGGCCCGGCCGTCGTCGCCGATCTCCAGCGTCCAGGTGGCGTGCGGCACCTCGCCCGCCACCACGTAGCCGGCGGTGTCGCGGCGGGCCAGCAGCGCCAGCCTGCGCGCCTCCTCGTGGGTGGGGGCGACGGCGGACAGCAGGTAGTGGGCGCGGCGGGGGCTGCCGGTGATGCGGCCGGTCAGCACCTCCGTACGCGGCGCGGCACCGGCTTCGAGCTCGGGCAGCACCTCGGCCAGGCCGCCGACCGCCCTGATGCGGCCGGGCGCGATCGCGGTCAGCTCGGCGCCGAAGCCGACGAGCGTGATGCGCATGCGGTCGGACCAGCGGTTGGTGGCCAGCTCGACGGCGAGCGCGGCGAGCGCGGCGGTGGTCTGCGCGCCGCGCACGTTGATCAGGCCCTGCGCGGCCTCCAGGTCGATGAGCACACGCCCGCCGTCGTCGGTGCCGATGGACACGAGCCCCGGGTACGGGGCGCCCGCGTGTCCCCTGTCGGGCGGGTCGGGCAGCAGGCGGCCCTCGTGCGCGGGCAGGCGCCAGACCTGGCCGCCGTCCACGGCGATCCAGGGCGCGGGCGGGTCGGGGTCCGGCGGGTGGATCCACAGGTCGAGGGTGCGGGGCGACAGGTGGGCTCCGTACACGGTGGGCGGGGTGCGGCGGCGCGCGGCCAGCTCGGCGCCCAGCATGCGCAGGCCGACGTCGAGCACGCGGGCGCCCGGCGCGTCGCTGCCGAGCCTGAGCGCGACCTCGGCCTGCGCGGCGTCGTCGTGCGGCCGGGCGATCCTGCGGCCGAACACCCGCCGCCAGAGCTGCTCGCGGCGCTTGCCGGCCAGCACGAACAGCAGGCCCGCGGCGGCCAGGGAGGCGGCGGCGAGGTAGTCGACGAGGTCGCCGTCCCGGCTCTCCTGGATGACCGGCTGCTGCTCCTGGCGCCCCTGCCGCTGCTCCTGCCGTTCCTGGCGCTGCTCGGGGCGCTGATCGCGGCGCTGCTCCTGGGCGGCCTCCGGCTTGCTGTGCTTGCCGGGGGCCTTCTTCGGCAGCTCCCGCTCCACCTGCGCGCGGCCTGGATGCTCGCGCAGCGTCTTCTCGCGCGGCTGGTCGGCGGGGACGATGTGGGCGTTACGCGCGTCGTCCGGCATGTCGAGCACCCAGCCGGGCCTGATCAGGTCGGCCATCTTCAGCCGGGTGCCGTCGGGTTGTTCCTTGGCCTGGTTGAGCCGGTAGATCTCGTGGTAGCGGCGGCCGTCGCCCAGGCACTTCTCGGCGATCTCCCACAGGCTCTCGTGGTGGCGGCCGTGCGGGGGCTGCACCACGTACACCTTCTTGGTCTTGGGGGTCTCCAGCGTCTGCTCGACGAGCGGCGCGGAGTACGCGACCGCCGTCACCGGCGGCGCGGCGGGCGTGGGCGCCAGCTTGACCAGCGGCGCGACCATCGCCCCTGCCGTGAACAGCAGCAACGCGGCCGAGACGAGCTTGTTGGCGAGGAACTGGGTGCCGCCGGACAGCGGGACCCTGGCGGGCATGCCGACCCTGCGGACCCCGGCGTAGACCTCGACGAGCACGCACACGAACAGCTGGAACCAGGCCAGCCACACCAGCAGCACGAGCACCGCGATGATCGTGCTCGGGCCGACGTTGCCGGTCAGCACCTCCAGGTCGAGCAGCTCGGGCCTGATGGGCGGCCCGACGAAGGTGAGCAGCGCGTACGGCACGCCGCCCACGAGCCCGACCAGCACGACCAGCGCGGCGAGACCGGCCAGCACGTCACCGGCGCTGCGCCTGCCCGAGGCACGCGCGGGGACACGCGCGGGGACATGGCGTCCGTGAGGACGCGCGGGCTGTCGCGTCGGCATCGCCTCTCCTTTCCTGGTCCAGGGTCGTGCCGCGAAAAGTCCCGCTGCCATCGACCGGCGGGATTCGGTCTATCTCGCTTCGGGTGCGGCGGTGGCCTCGCCGGTCATCTCGGCGCCGGAGAAGCCGATCGCGCCGAGGAAGAACGCCTCCCACCGCACCGACACGGTGACCGTCACCTGGGCCCCGCCCTGCCCGACCGTGCACTCCCCCGGGTTGACGTCGTCGCCGCCCTGGGCCGCGACGATCTCGTCGGCCCTGGCGCACACCTCGTCCTCGCCGAGCAGCCGGGTCTCGCCGGTCTCGCGGAGGTGGTCGACGTCGAGCTGGTCGGCGGCGGCCCTGGCGGCCTGCTCGGCCACGTCGGCGGCGCGCAGCCGGGCGTTGATCGCCGAGCCGCCGTCCACCAGCAGCCCGGCCAGCAGGAACACGACCACGGAGAACAGCACGGTGAACACCGACATCGAGCCGCGCTCGCCCCGTCTCACTCGATCCTCCTGAACTGCTCCAACGGCACCACGGCCGTCCCCTTGAGCTGCTTGGTGCCGCCGAAGCCGAGGAAGGCGAGGTCGAGCTCGCAGGTCACCTCGGCCTGGACGTGCCCGCCCTGCTCGTACTCGGAGCCGTCGAGCGAGACGGCCGACGACCGGCAGCGGTCGTCGAGCACGCTGGTGAGGATGGCCTCGGCGGCGGACTCGGCGTCGTCCCGCGTGCGCTGCACGGACGCGGCCCTGGCGGCGTCGCGCGCCGCCCCGTTGACCCGGCCCTGCGCCTCGACCAGCACCCCCGCGCCGGCCAGGAACATGAGGAACAGCAGGAAGACCGGGGCCAGCATGACGGTCTCCACCGCCATGGACCCGCGCTCACCGTCCGGGTGGGTGGTCATTGGCAGTCCTCGCCGCCGTTGTCCGGACGGAAGCACTCCACGGGCCCGCCGGAGGTGGCGGTGATCGTGAAGGCCAGCTCGGGCAGCAGCGGGATCACCTGGACGGCGCTGCCGGTCACGGTGACGAACCGCTCGTCCGGCTCCTTCTCGGACGTCGTGGCGGTGGCCTCGCGCAGCAGACTGGGCCCGATCGTACGGACGATCTCGGTGGCCTTGCCGGTGGCGGCGCCCTCCCAGGCGCCCGAGTCGAACGGCGCGGACCTGGCCACGCGGGCGCCTTCCCTGGCTGCCGCCTCCGCCACCTGGCGGGCGTGGAACCAGAGGGCGACCTGCACGATGAGCAGCGCGGTGGCGAGGATGACCGGCATGAGCATGGCCAGCTCGATCACCGTCACGCCGCGCTCATCGCGCCGTGGCCGGGCTCTCACGGGGCCTCGTCACCTCCGCCGTCACCACTGCCACCACCGCCGCCGAAGCTCTGCTCGATCTGGTTCTGCTGGTTCTCGACCAGCGTCTTGATCAGCGTGGCCAGGCCGAGCGCGACACCGGCGATGATCGCCGTGATGATCACCCATTCGACGGCCGACGCGCCCCGGGTGGGCGCGGTACGGGCGCGGTGGACGCGCACGCCGAGGTATGCGGTGAGATAAACGATCCAGGGATGGTGCATCAGACCCCCAACATCTTCATAGCGGCGGGAAAACTGAGAAAGATCACGAAACCGGCGCAGAGCAGGAGCTGGGCGACGAGCATCGACTGCGAGCGTTCGCCCGCCCTGCCCTCGATCTCGGCCAGCTCGCGGCGGCGCAGCGTGGCGGCCCTGGCGGTGAGCGAGGCGCGCACCTTGGCGCCGTCGTCGGCGACCAGGCCGAGCGCGGCGGACAGGTCGCGCAGCTCGTCGACGTTGATCTCCTCGCCGAGCTGGCCGAGCGCCTGCCACGGCGTGATGCCGACGATGCGGGCGCCGCTGAGGGCGTCGCGGATGCGGCCCATGGCCCAGTTGGGCTGGTCGCCGCTGACCGAGACGGCCATCATCAGCGCCTCGGGGACGCCGCGGCCGCCGGCCAGGTTCATGGAGACGAGGTCGAGGAAGGCGCCGACGACGTGGCGGAAGTCGCGCCGCTTGGCCGCCGCGTCCTTCCTGACCTGAAGGTCGGGCAGGAAGAAGAAGATCGCGGCCACCAGCAGCGCGGCCCAGAACGGGATGGCCAGGGAGGTGCCCCACTCCATGAGCACGAGCCAGGCCAGCAGCAGCGGGAACGCGAGCAGGCCGCTGGCCGCCAGCAGCGCCTTGGTGGCGAGGAACGCCTCGAACGAGCGGCCGAGCAGGGCCAGGTCCGCCTTGACCGACCTGACCTCCCAGCCCCGGGCGCCGTAGATGGCGGCCAGCCGGACGCCTAGTCCGCGCCGGAACGCGCTGACCTCCTCGTCCGGCAGGATGAGCTGGATGCGGGGGGCGCCGGCGTCCTCGCGCACGGCGTCGAGCGCGAGCAGCCGCGCCACCAGTCCTGGACGGGCCGGGAAGAGCGCACGGAACAGGACGAACATGCCGAGCCCGAGCACCGCTCCGGCGATCGCGCCTTCAACCACGGCCACCACCTCCGTTGGGGACGACCGGCCGTTCCGCGGCAGGCGCGGAGACGACCGCCGCACCGCCCATCAGCAGGCGGGTGGGCTTGTCGAACCTGGCCAGCCGGCGCATCCACGCGAACCCGGCGCCGAACAGCCCGGCCACGACCACGAGCACGGCCTGGCCGAGGAAGCCCTCGTACTCGGCCACGTACGACGGGTTGAAGACGACGAGCAGTCCGGCGAAGACGAGCGCGGTGATCACCACGATCTGCACGCTGCGCCGGGTGGCGCGGCGCTCGGCCTCGACGCGGCGGCGCATGTCGAGCTCCTCGCGGGCGGAGACCGCGAGCGCGCCGAGCACGTCGCGCAGGCCGGGGCCGCGCAGCTTGGAGTTGAGGATGAGCGCGGCCACGACGAGGTCGGCCGAGGGGTCGTCGAGGTCGTCGGCGAAGCGGGCGAGCGCCTCGGGCAGGGCCATCCTGGTGTGCAGCCGGTCGATCAGGGCCCGCAGGTGCGGCCTGAGCGTGGGCGCGGCGGCCCTGATGGAGGACGGGATGGCCTGTTCGAGCCCGGCCGCGCCGGCGATGGTGTCGCGCAGCGACTCGGTCCAGGCGGCCAGCCCTTCGAGGCGGCGCATGGCGGCGCGCTCCTCGGCGGCGCCGCCGGTCAGGCCGCGCCAGGCGAAGACGAGCAGCACCGTGCCGACGGCGGCGACCGGCCAGCGGGTGACGACGAGGACGAGCACGGCGGCGACGGCGGCCACGGCGGCGCGGGTGGTCAGCATCTTGACCAGGTGGCGCTTGGGGCGGCCCGGGCGGGGGCGCAGGCCGTACAGGGCGACGACGAAGAGGAACAGGCCGCCGCCTGCCACGGCGCCCGACAGCAGCGCGAGCGGGTCGAACGTGAACGGCATGCTCACCAGCCCCCCGGGTGGTAGCCGTGCGCGGCCAGCTCCTCCAGGCAGGAGAGCGGCGCGTGCGGGAGGGCGGCGCCGTCGGGGCCCGGCGCGAAGACCTCGCTGGACAGCACGCGGCCGTCGCAGCCGTTGACCTCTCGGATGCTGGAGACGTAGCGGCGCAGCTTGCCGCCGAGGTGGTAGTCGTTGCGCTTCTCGATGAAGACGACGAAGTCGATGGCGCCGGCGATGAGCATGTGGGTGGCGTCGATGGGCAGGCGCTCTGAGGCTTGCAGCGCGTACGTGGCGATGCGGTTGAAGACCTCCATGCTGGAGTTGGCGTGGATGGTCGACAGGGAGCCGTCGTTGCCCTGGGTCATCGCGTTGAGCATGGTGACGATCTCGTCGCCGAGCACCTCGCCGACGATGACGCGGCTGGGGTTCATCCGCAGGGAGCGGCGGACCAGCTCGGCCATGGAGATCTCGCCCTGGCCCTCGGAGTTGGGCAGGCGCTGCTCGAAGGCGACGACGTTGGGGTGGAGCTCGGGGAACTGGTCGAGGCCGAGCTCAAGGGCGCGTTCGACGGTGATGAGGCGCTCGGTGGCCGGGATCTCGTTGGCCAGGGCGCGCAGCAGGGTGGTCTTGCCCGCGTTGGTGGAGCCGGCGATCATGATGTTCTTGCGGGCGGCGACGGCTGCCGCGAGGAACCGCCCCACGTCCGGACTTATCGTGCCGTTGCCTACGAGGTCGGTCATGAAGACCTTGCCGAGCCGGGCGCGGCGGATCGAGATGGCCGGCCTGACCGTGACGTCCATGACCGCGCTGAGCCGGGAGCCGTCCGGCAGCCGCAGGTCGAGCTGGGGGTTGGCGGTGTCGAACGGCCGGCTCGACAGCCCGGAGTAGGCCGCCAGGATCTGGATGAGCTCGATGAGCTCCTCGTCGGACTCGGCGACCGGGTCGTGCATCAGCTCCTGGCCGTCGGCGTAGCCGACGAAGACCTTGTCGCAGCCGTTGATGTCGATGTTCTCGACCTGAGGGTCGTCGAGCAGCGGCTGGAGCCGGCCCACCCCGAACAGCGCCGCGTGGATGCCGGCCGCGAGCGCCTCTTCCTCCTCCACGGTGGGCGGGGTACGGCCGGAGCCGATCTCGTTGCGGGCGTGCTCCTCCAGCACCTGGGAGATCAGCGCCCTGGCGAACTGGCGCTCGTCCTCGCCGGTCATCGGGGGCAGGCCGTTGGCCTGGTCGAGCCGGCGCTGGTGGGCCAGGCGGTCGCCGACCTCCTGGCGGAAGCGCTTGACGAGGGAGTGGTCGATCATCGGTGGCTCACCAGCCTCTGCGCCAGGTCGCGGGCCGTACGGATGAGCAGGGAGCGGTCGAGCCTGCCGCCCCACTGGCCGCGCAGCAGCTCGGCGCCCTTGGGGTCGTGGGCCAGGCCGTGCACGTACTGCACGGTGTTGCCGACGATCCTGCGGACGTCCTCGATCGAGCCGCGGTAGTTGCGCGGGTCGGCGATCACGACGACGCCGTGCGCCTTGGTGATCTGCAGCCGCTCGCGCAGGTGGGCGACGTGGTCGAGGGTGGCCCTGGTAAGCAGCACGACCTGCTCGGCCTCGGCGATGAGGTCGCCGAGCTGCGGGTGCGCGCTCAGCCTGCCGCAGTCGGCGATGACGTCGGCGCCCGGTATGGCGGCCAGCGCCCTGCCGAGCGGGCCCCAGAGCCAGGTGAGGCCGGCCGCCTGCTCGCCGTGGCCGAGCCCGACGAGCACGTCGAGCCCGCCGACGATCTTCTGGGTGTGCTGCTGGATCTGCGCCGCCTCCAGGCCGCGCCGGGCGGTGGCGCCGAGGGTGAGCAGCCCCTTGGCCGGGTTGAGCACGCCGCCGTCGGCGGCGGGCAGCCGGTAGGCGAGGTCGCCGCCGGCGGGGTCACATTCGGCCAGCAGCACCGGACGCGGCCAGACCGCCGCCAGCGCCGTGGCGGCGGTGGTCACCCCCGGCGCGCCCTTGTCGGCCGCCAGTACGATGAGCCCCACGTCAGCGCGCTCCCGGAAGTTCGGCCACCGCGATCTCGCCGGCGGAGGCGGCGGCCACGATCTCGGGTGCGGCCGGGGCGTCGACGACCACGGTGATCTGGCCGGAGGCCGCGCTTCTCGACCGTTCGCCCACGGAGAAGACGAGCGCGCTCGCGGCGAGCACGCGGCTTTCTCCCTGGCTCTGCCGGCTGGGCACGAGAATCACCTGTACGCGATCACCCTTGTCCACTCCCGCTGGCATTTGTCCTGCCTTGAGGGACAATCCGACGGTCGCTTTTCCTTCGCCCAGCTCGCTGCTCGTCCGTACGCCCATCTCATTGGTGAGCAGCGTGCCCGGCAGGATGGTGACGGAGGCGAAGCTGTCGAGCACCTGCTGGCGCTGCGACCACGCGACGAAGTCGATGCCGGTGTCGGCGATCTTCACTTCTTCGATCGCCTCCTTGGTGAACTTCTGGCCCGCGCCGACCTGTTGTGTGACGCGAATGGCGGACACCCTGTCGCCGCTGTTGAGCACGAGCATGGTCGTGGCCAGCGCCCCGCCCAGGATGAGCAGGACGGCCAGCGCGGCGAGCGCGGGCTTGCGTTCCCTGGGAGGTACGGGGAGCTTGCGCGAGGCCGGCCCGGACAACCCCGCCGCGTTGGCGGCAGGCTTTTCACTGGTCCTCATGGGTGGGGGGCTCCCGGAGTGAATTGCGGAATTCACGCCATTATGTGGGGATCGCTCCGGCGGAGGTGGCGGAATTCGGTGACCCATGCTTCTTTCGCAGGTGACATGGTGTCAAGCCGAATTCATCGATGCTTATTGTTTCTACCGAGTTGACGAATCTCGAAATTTCCGGCACGTCGCCTCTGGGATAACTCCCGTCACAGCTTTCACAGCGATTCCGGCCCCGTATTCGCGCTCGCCATGCCATTCCCGTCAACAGGCGCACCCGGCCACGTTCCGGACGCTACTTTGGGCGCCCGAAGTCGACCCAGGAGACGGCACCATGCGGATCATGCTCACCGTGATCGGCGGGCCCGGTGATGGGCAGGGAAGCGGGCCCCGTCATGGGCAGGCCAGCGAGGCCGGCGGCGAGCGCGACGGCGGACAGGGTGACCGTGACGTCGTGATCGACGCCGACGACGGGCTCACGGTGGCCAGGCTGAGCGCGGCGCTCTGCGACGAGCGCCCGCTGGCCGACGTCCTCCGCCTGCCCCAGGCACGGGCGCCCTACGCACCGGCCGCCACGGGCGCGCACGTGCCCAGGCCGCGCCGCCCCGAGCGCTCCGACATGGGGCCGCCCGTGCTGTGGCGCGACGGCCGCCCGCTCGATCCCGCGGCCAAGGTCACCGCCGTGCTGCGCGACGGCGACAAGGTCACGCTGGACGCCGCGCTCGCCCGCGCCACCCTCGTCGAGGAGCCGGGCGGCGTCGCCGAGGTCCGCGTGGTCGGCGGCCCCGCCGCGGGAGCCGTGCACCGGCTGGGGCTCGGCGTGCACGTCATCGGGGCCGACCCGATGTGCGCGATCGCGGTACGCGACCCGGCGCTCGCGCCCGAGGCGGTCACCGTACGCGTGCGGCCCGAGTCGATCACCGTCGAGCCGGCCTGGCGGCCGCCCGGCGAGGCGCCGAAGCTGAAGCTCAAGGGACGCTGGGCCGAGGAGGTCGCCGAGCTCACCGCGCGGACCGCGGAGCGGCGGGCGGCGGAGCTGTCGGCCGGCTACGGCGAGGTGCCCGAGCTGGACGGCAGGCCGGTCACCGACCCCGTCGAGTGGCCCGACCAGGCCGTGCTGACCTGCGGCTCCTCGGTGTTCGTGCTCACCTCGATCGAGCCGAAGGACGCGCACCTGGCGCCGCGCACCGAGGGCGGCGTGGCCTACAACCGGCCGCCCCGGCTGCGCAGGCCGGAGCCGCAGCGCACGTTCGTCAAGCCGAAGGCGCCCACCAGGAACGAGGGCATGCGGCTGCAGCTGCTCGCCGCGTGCCTGCCCGCCGTGCTCGGGCTGACGCTGGCGATCGCGCTCAAGCAGTGGTACTACCTGCTCGTCGCCTTCATGACGCCGATCATCATGATCGGCCAGTGGTGGAGCGACCGGCGGCACGGCAAGAAGCAGTACAAGAAGGCGGTCAAGGAGCACCAGGAGGAGGTGCGGGCGTACGACGAGGCCGTCGAGCGGGCCCGAGCCGCCGACGAGGCGGCTCGCCGGGCCGACGCGCCCGACCCGGCCCAGGTCCTGCTGACCGCGACGGGGCCGCGCCGGCGGCTGTGGGAGCGCAGGATCCACGACTCCGACGCGCTGCGGCTGCGCGTGGGCCTCGCCGACCTGCCGGCCGACCTGGAGCTGTCGGAGGAGCAGGGCGGGCCCATCGACCCGCCCGTCTGCCGCTCCGTGCCGGTGGCGCTGCCGATGCGCCGGCTGGGCGTGGCGGGCGTGACGGGCCCGCGTACGGCGGCGACCGGCCTGGCCGGCTGGCTGATCGCGCAGGCGGCGACCCTGCACAGCCCGCGCGACCTGGCCATCGTGGTGGTGTCGGCGCACGCGGACGCCGAGCGGCGCTGGGGCTGGCTGCGCTGGCTGCCGCACTGCACGCCGCAGGCAGGTCAGGAGTGCGTGGCGCTGGTGGGCACCGACCCCGAGTCGGCCGCGCGCCGGGTCTCGGAGCTGGCCGCGCTCATCGACGAGCGCCAGAACACCGCGATCCCCGAGCTGGGCAAGGTCCCGACCGGCTGGGACGACCTCGGCGGGCCCGAGAAGCCCACGTTCTCCTCCTACGACGTGCGCCCGTACGACGTGCTGGTGATCCTCGACGGCGCCCAGGTGCTGCGCGGCCTGCCGAACATGCCGCAGGTGCTGCGGCAGGGGCCGCGCGCCGGGGTGTTCACGCTGGCCATCGACGAGGACCAGCGGCTGCTGCCCGAGGAGTGCCAGACGGTGGCCGCGTGCGGCGACGACGGGCTCGTCCATCTGCGCGGCGGCGGCCTCGACGTGATCGGTCCCGTCCTGTCCGACCGGGTCTCGCCCGCCTGGTGCGACCGGCTGGCCAGGGCCCTCGCCCCCATCCGCGACGTGAGCAGGGACGACCCCGGCGGCAACCTGCCCGACGCGGCCCGCCTGCTCGACCTGATGGCCATGCCGGCGCCCTCGGCCGTGGAGCTGGCCGCCAGGTGGGGGAAGCGGGGCAGCACGAAGGCGCTGATCGGGGTGGGCCCCGACGGCCCCTTCTCGGTGGACCTCAAGCTCGACGGCCCGCACGGGCTGATCGCCGGCACCACAGGCGCGGGCAAGTCGGAGCTGCTGCAGACGCTGATCTGCTCGCTGGCCGTGGCCAACAGGCCCGACCAGCTCACGTTCGTGCTCATCGACTACAAGGGCGGGGCGGCCTTCAAGGAGTGCGTACGCCTCCCGCACACGGTCGGCATGGTCAGCGACCTGGACGGCCACCTGACCCAGCGGGCCCTCGACTCGCTGGCCGCCGAGATCAGGCGCAGGGAGCGCCTGCTGCTGTCGGCGGGGGCCAAGGACATCGACGACTACGAGGGGCCGGGGCTGCCCCGGCTGGTGCTGATCATCGACGAGTTCGCCGCGCTGGTGGCCGAGCTGCCCGACTTCGTGACGGGCCTGGTGGACATCGCCCGCAGGGGCCGCTCGCTCGGCATCCACCTGATCCTGGCCACCCAGCGGCCGGCCGGCGTGGTGACGGCCGACATCCAGGCCAACACCTCGCTGCGGATCGCGCTGCGGGTGACGGAGCCGGCCGAGTCGGCCGACGTCATCGACCAGCCGGACGCGGCGCACATCTCCAAGAACACGCCGGGCCGGTGTTACGTGCGCTCGGGCGCGGGGGCGGCGGTGGCCGTCCAGACCGCCAGGGTGGGCGGGCGCGGCCCGGTGGCGGGCGGTGAGCGTGAGGCGGCCCGCGTACGGGTGCTCGACGTGGGCTGGCGCGCCCTCGGCAGGCCGCTGCCGCCGCCCCCTCAGGGTGACGAGGAGGACGCCGCCACCACGGACCTCACGCTGGTCGCCGACGCGCTCATCGAGGCCGCCGAGCTGGCGGGCGTGCCCGCGCAGCCGAGCCCGTGGCTGGAGCCGCTCCCCGACCGCCTCGTCCTCGACCTTCCCGCAGGCCCGCCGGCGCAGGACGAGGAGGTGCGGCCGCTGCCGTTCGGGATCACCGACCGGCCGTGGTCGCAGGACCGCAGCCCGCTGGCGCTCGACGTGGCGCACGGCGGTCACCTGCTCGTGGCGGGGGCGGCGCGCAGCGGGCGTTCGACGGTGCTGCGCACGATCGCGGGCTCGATCGCCGCCCGCACCTCCCCCGACGACGTGCACGTGCACGCGGTGGACTGCGGCTCAGGCGCGCTGCTGCCGCTGGTGGCGATGCCGCACTGCGGCGCGGTCATCACCCGCGACCAGCTCGACCGCATGGAACGGCTGCTGAACCGGCTGAAGACCGAGGTGGGCCGGCGCCAGCAGCTGCTGGCCGAGGCCGGGCACGCCTCGCTGGCGGAGTACCGGCAGGCGGGGCACCGGCTGCCGTGGCTGGTGTTCATGCTGGACCGCTGGGAGGGCTTCGTGGCCGCGTTCGAGGGCTACGACTACGGCAGGCTCATCGAGTCGCTGCTGCAGTTGCTGCGCGAGGGCCCCGCCGTGGGGCTGCGCGCGGTGGTCACCAGCGACCGGTCGGGGCTGCTCGGCCAGGTGTCCACGGTCTTCGACGACCGGCTGCTGCTGCGGCTGTCCGACGCCGCCGACTACGGCCTCGCGGGGTTCCCGCTCAAGGGCCTGCCGTCGGTGCTGCCGCCGGGCCGGGCGCTGTCGATGGGCGAGCACGGCATCGTCGAGCACCAGATCGCGCTGCTCGCCGCCGACCCGGCGGGTCCCGCGCAGGTGGCGGCGCTGCAGGGGCTGGCCCGCGAGGCGGGCCCGGCCGCAGGACGGCGTTGGGGTGCGGGCGGTCCGCCGCTGCGGGTGGACGCGCTGCCGCTGCGGATCACCGCCACGCAGGCGATGGAGCTGGAGCCCGGCTTCAGCCGGCCGTCGCCGCTGTGGGCGCTGATCGGCGCGGGCGGCGACGCGCTCGCGCCGCTGGGCCTCGACCTGCTGGCCCAGGGCCCCGGCGCGGTGGTCGCCGGGCCGTCCCGCTCGGGGCGCTCGTCGGTGCTGGTGACGGCCGCCCGGTCGCTGATCGCGCAGGGCACGCCGGTGGTCGCCGTCGTGCCCAGGCGCAGCCCGCTGCGGGACCTGGAGGGGGCCGTGGCGGTGCTGGACGGCGAGGCCACCGACCTGGCGGAGCTGGTGGCCGACCTGCGCGACTACGTGGTGCTGGTGGACGACGCCGAGCTGATCAACCCGGACGGGCCGCTCGGCACGGCGCTGGAGGAGGTGCTGCGTTCCGGGCGGGACGGCGACCACGGGCTGCTGATCGCGGGGACGACAGGGGACCTCGCGGTGGCGTACCGGGGGTTCGTGGCGGAGACGCGCAAGGCGCGTACGGGGGTGCTGCTCGCGGTGCAGGGGCAGACCGACGGGGACCTGTTCACGATCCGGCTGCCGCGCGGCGCGACGGGCGGGCCGCAGGGCCGCGGCTTCCTGGTGACGGCCGGGACGATCACCCCGATCCAGGCGGCCCTGCCCGACGAGTGACCCCGCCGGTGCGCCCTCTATATCGACAAAAATCGACTCATTCGGGTTAACATCCTGCGAAACCGCTAGCCGGGTCGATCATCGAACTGGCAGGCTTCGGTGCCGTGCGTAAGAAGATCCTCATCGCGAGCGCGTGTGCCACCGCGGCACTCCCCCTCCTCTGGACGACCCCCGCCTCGGCCGTCTCCACGGCGAGCGCGGCCGCCGCCGGCGTCACCTACCAGCTTCCCTTCCCCTGTGGGGAGAAGTGGGTGGGCAGCAGCAAGAGCTCCGCCCACACCGCCGGTTACGAGATCGACTTCAACGGCAGCGCGACGGACGGGGACGCCGACCTCGGCCGTACCGTGGTCGCGGCGGCCGCCGGCAAGGTCGTGATGTCGGAGTACCGGACCGCCGACGGCTTCGGCAACGTCATCAAGATCCAGCACTCCGACGGCACGGTCACGCTGTACGCCCACCTCAACAGCCGCTCGGTCGCCAAGGGCGCGAGCGTCAAGCAGGGGCAGAAGATCGGCACGCTGGGCAAGTCGTCGGCCAAGTACAAGATGGCCGCGCACCTCCACTTCGAGGTGCGCACCTCCGCCGGCAAGATCGTTCCGGCCACCTTCAACGGCAGCAGGTTCGGCTACCCGAACGCGACCGTGACCTCGAAGAACTGCGGCGGCGGCAGCGCGCCGACCACGGGCAACAAGACCGGCGGCGGCGGTAACCCGTACACGGCGCCCCAGGTCTGCGGCTCGGGCTTCAAGCAGATCGACTCGGCCTCGCTGGGCAGCCAGGGCCGGGTGGCGCTGCTCTACAACGCCTCCAACGGCCAGAACTGCGTGGTCGCGCTGCGCAACAGCTCATCGGGCAAGGCGTCCATGACCGCCTACCTGGAGGTCAAGGGCAAGAAGCGGGCGATCGACAAGGGCAGCTTCCAGTACTACGCGGGCCCGGTCCGCGCCAAGGCGCTGCGCACCTGCGTCAAGTGGGGCGGCTCGATCGGCTCCGCCAAGTACGACAGCCCGTTCGAGCACTGCTCCTGACATCCACGTTCATAGGGATGTTCACGGCAGTGTTTGCTACAGGGCCCTGCCGTCTCAGCGATACCTGAGGGGCTGCTGAGACGGCAGGGCCTTTATGCTGATGCGCGGGTTTCGTCGCAGGGAGGTGCCGTGCAGACCAAGAAGGACCTCTACCAGGCCCACCGGCTGCAGCAGCAGCGGCTCGGCATGGCCCTGTTGCAGGCCGAGCCCGACGTGGCCGAGCCGCCCACCCGGCGGCAGAACGTCGCCACCTTCGGCGGCATCCTGGTCGCGGTGCTGATCATGGCGGTGTTCGGGATCTGGGGATTGATCAAGCCGGGCAACGCCACCGATCTCACCGACCCCGGGCAGCTGCTGGTCGAGGAGGAGAGCGGCGCCAAGTACATCTACAGCGAGCAGCAGCGGCGGATGCTGCCGGTCGCCAACTACGTCTCGGCGCGGCTGGTGCTCGACTCCGCCGAGATCACGACCAAGACCGTGAGCGCGGCCTCCCTGGCCGACTACGCGCGCGGGCCGCTCATCGGCATCTCCGGGGCCCCCGACTCGCTGCCGGTCAAGGAGAAGCTGGTCAAGGCGCCCTGGTCGGTGTGCGTGGTGGAGGGGCCCGACAAGCTCGTCGGGAGCAAGTCGTACACGAGCCTGGTGGGCGGGCAGGACGTCGGCGGGCGGCCGATCGGCGGGGACGCGATGGTGGTCTCCGACGGCCGCCAGAACTGGCTCATCTGGGGCGAGCGCCGCATGCGCGTGCCCGCGCACGGCGTGCGCGCGCTCAACGCGCAGCCCCGGCAGGTGCCGGCGGCCTGGCTCAACGCACTGCCCGTCGGCCACGACTTCGACGGCCCGCGGGTGCAGCAGCGCGGCAAGAAGATCCGCAGCGGCGGCAAGGTGGCCGCGACGGTCGGCCAGGTGTTCACGGTGCCGGCCGCGCAGGGCACGCCGGCCCGCTACTACGTGCTGCTCGCCGACGGTCTCGCCCCCATCTCCCCCGTGCAGGCCACGCTCCTGCTGGAGAACCCCGAGAGCAAGAAGGCGTACGGCAGGGCCGCCGTCCGGGCCATCCCGATCGACGCCGCCTCCGCCAACGCCTCACCCTCGAAGACGAACGTCATGGACACCTCGCTGCCGCAGACCATGCCCAAGGTGATGGGCGTCAACGGCTCGGTGCCGCTGTGCATCGTGTACGGCGCCACGCAGGCCGGCTCGCTGGCCACGAAGGTGACGGCGGGCAGCAAGATCCCGATTCCCACCCCGGCGAGCTCGGCCGTGCAGGGCCAGTACGACCAGATCCTGCTGCCGCCGGGCAGCGCCGTCGTGGCCGGGCTGCTGCCGGGCGAGGGCCAGATCAACGCGGTGACCAACGCGCTGTCCCTGATCACCGACCAGGGCGTGCGCCACCCGCTGCCGTCGGGCGACGTGCTGGCCAAGCTGGGCTACGACGCGGGCGACGTCGCGCCGGTGCCGGCGAGCATCATGCACGCGATCCCGCAGGGCCCCGCCCTGGACCCGGCCGCCGCCTGGACGCCGCTGACGGCCGGAAGCAAGTGACGCGGGCCCGGCTCAGACGCCCACGTTCCCGAGCATGCCCAGGTCGGGCTTGGTGGCGCCCGCCTTGGCGAGCGGGGACTCGGTGAAGTCCACCTCTTCCACGTCGTACTGGATGGCTCCGTCGATCAGGTCCGGCGTCTTGGTGGGGACGGCGTTCATGGCCAGCAGATCCTTGCTGGCCTGGTTATAGACCACACCCGCCGCGCCCACCGCCATCGCGACCCTCAAGATGACCTTGCGGTGTTGCGTGAAGATCCTCAAAGCCGTCGCGTGGATCTTCACCACGGCCTTCAAGACGCTTTGCATGACGGCGATGCGGGCGGCCGGATTGAATGTGGAGGCGACCACGAGCGCCGCGAACCCGGCAAGAGCGCGGGCGATCCACTTGAAGAACTGCAGCACCCAGTGGGAGATATGGGCCGACGCCTTGAGCGTCTGGCCGCAACCCTCCCTGTTCCTGTCGAGCGTCTCCAGCTTTCGATCGAGCTCTTCCGCCCTCTTCTGGAACGTCGTGTAGGCCTGGCCCTTCCAGTCCTGCTTGCCGATCTCCGCGACCATCCGCTTCAGCTCCGAGCGCAGGACCGCGAGGTCGCCGGCGCCGCCGGCAGCGCTCGGCGACCCCTTCGAGTCGGCGACGGGTTTCACGCCGACCGGGGTCGCGTCGAGCCACTGGTCCGCGGCCCGGTCCTGCTCGGCCGGGTCCATCGTGACCATGGCCATGAGGGCGACCAGCGGCCGCGCGTACGGCATGACTGTCGACGCCACTCCAGCCATGCCCAGGGCGACCAGGTACTCGTTGCGATCCGACTCATAGGCCATGCGCTGCTACACCTCCTCGTTGCGGATGACGGCCGGGCCGTGTTCCTCGTCGAAGCCCCAGGCGCTCTCTTCCTCGCTGAGGTACGGGCCGCCCTCGCCGTTCTTCTCGTCCCGGTTCATGGCACCGGCGCCGCCGCCCATGGGCGGCGGGTAGAGCGGCATGCCGGAGTTGAGCGCCTTGGAGATGCTGCCGGGCGGCGCGCCGCCCAGGGCGCCGCCGACGCCACCGCCGCCGCCTATGCCGCTCTCGGGAACCAGGCTCGTCCGCGGCATGGTGTTCGTGGTGCGCGGGTCGAAGGCGTTGGGGTCGGGGATCCGGGTCTGCGGGATCTGGTTGGCGAGGTTGCGGTCGATCCCGGCGAGGTCCGAGGTCGCGGGCTGGTCGAGACCCTTGAGGTCGGGGTCCGGGATGTTCGGGTCCGGCACGTTCGGATTAGGGATGTTCGGGTTCTGCGCGTTGGGGTCCGGCAGGTTCGGGTCCGGGACGTTCGGGTTGGGTATGTCCGGGTTCTGCGCGTTGGGGTCCGGCAGGTTCGGGTCCGGCACGTCCGGGTTAGGTATATCCGGATTCTGCGCGTCCGGGCCTCCGGGGCCGGGGATGTCCACACCAGGGGTGCCGGGGCCGTTGATGTCATCCATGCCCGGCACGTCCGGGCCGCCGGGTGTCTTCAGGTTCGGGTCCAGCGGGCCGATGTTCTTCATGTCACCGGGGCCCTGGGGCATCTTGATGTCCCCCGGGCCACCGGGGTTCTTGTTCTTGGCCTTGCTGGCCTGCTCCGCGGCGTCGACGTTCTCCGCGATCTGGTTGATCGCGGCCTCCCAGGACTCCAGCACCTGCCGGCCGCTCGCCAGCGCGTCGGCGGCGCCGTCGCGGACGTTGCGGTGCACGACGTTGAGGCCGCCCCCGATCACGCCGAACGTCAACGGGCTCATGTCGATGGCGCGGGTCTTCTCGCTCAGGTCGCCCATGGCGGGGGCGTAGCTCCCGACGTTCTTGCCGAGGCTGCGCACCTTCTCCGGCTTCATGTCGAGCTCGGGATCCTTCTTGAAAGGATCGACGGCACTCCCGAAGCTGCTCAGAGCCGAGGAGAACGGGTCACTAGCGGCCGATGGATTCGCCATACGCCCCCCTTGTCACATCAAGCACATACGTTATCTGGCAAACCGGCACCATCCACCCCATTGATATGGAAAATTGACGTGATCACGTGCGACCCTAGTGATCGATGTTCACTACTGTGACGACCATGCCGACAGTGCGCGGTCGGCGGTAGTAAGCCGACCAGCAAGGAAGGAGAGCCTGTGGGCGCCGAACCGCAGACTCAAGTAAGCCAAGCCGATCTCGTCGCGGCGGTGCAGCGTATCGAGGACGCGGCCATCCGGCTGCGTACCATCCAGCGCAACCTCGACACCGCGGGCGTGGAACTCAAGCACAACTGGGTCGGCCAGTCGGAGGCGGCGTTCGACGCCGTGCACAAGATCTGGCACCAGCGCATGGACAGGGTGCTGCAGAGCCTGAAGACCCTGGCCGAGAACATCACGACGAGCAACAGGAACTACGTCCAGTTCAACCAGGAGCGCGAGGAGGCGACCAACAGGATCGCCGCCGCGATCAACGCTGGATTCAACGGCCGGACCTGACGCACTCCAGGAGGACAGCATGCCTGCAGACGACATCTTCGACGTCACAAAGGTCAATTTCCAGGGCCTGGGCAAGGGCGAGGAAGCCTTCGCCAAGGCGTTCAACGACATGGTCACCTGCCTCGACGAGCTCGAGCGCGACCTGCTGGCCAAGAGCGCGATCTGGCAGGGCCAGACCAAGACCGTCTTCGACGAGGTCCGCAAGCTCTGGGAGCTCGAGGCCAGGGACATGTCGCAGTTCGTGGAAGCGCTGAAGTCGAACATCAACGTCACGAACATGAACATGCAGCAGGTCGAGATGATCAACAGCCGGATCTTCGACCACAAGTAAGACCCAGGCGATCTCGCCGGGGCCCTGACAAAGGGGGAGCATGGGCACCGATCGTGGAGTGGACCTCAGCAAGGAAGCGATCAAGGCGGCACGGAGAGACCTGCTCGAGGCCCTCAAGCAGCTGGCCCCGGAGAAGGCCGGCGATGGCGTGTCGCCGGCCTTCGCGCCGCAAGGGGGCGTCAACCAACTGACCACCGACTCTCAGGCCATGTACGGATTCTGGCCGGCCGCGATGGGTTTCCAGGCGAGCGCCAACAACGGCATCGCCGCGGTCACCACCTCGTACGACAACATCGTCACGCAGCTGAAGAACGCCATCGACCTCCTGGAGGAGGCTGTGGGCGGCTACGACGAGGTCGAGAAGGACAGCTCCGAGCGCTCGAACACGATGCGGGTCTGATGGCCGAGCAACAGCAACCGATCAGGACGCAGATCGATCAGTCCGAGTTCGAGGGCGCGACCACGCAGCTGGTGCGTGAGACGCTCACCGCCAACAAGCCGGAGCTGCTCCGCACGGCGGCGGGTGAGCTGATGACCGCCAAGAAGCGCCTCGACAACCTGGTCGAGGTGCTCGACAAGCACCTGCGGGCGCTGGACGCGCGCTGGACCGAGGGCGATGACGCCAAGATCGTCAAGAAGGCGCTGCGCAAGCTGCGCGACTCGGCCGCCGACGTCTCCACGACGATCAGCGCCCAGCCCGCGGACGCCAAGCAGTGCCCCACGAACCCCTCAGGCGTCGCCCCCGCCCTCCTGCTGCAGGCCCACACGCTGGCCGCCTACAGCGGGAGCAAGCTGCCCGAGACGCCCGACAGAGACGTCTCCTTCCTGGAGGCCGCCTTCCAGGGAGGGACGACGGGAGCGGGCGTGGGTGCAATCGGCGGCGCGTTCTTCGGCGGCGTGGGCGCGGGACCCGGCGCGGTGATCGGCGCCGTGTTCGGCACGGTCGCGGGCGGCGTCACGTCCCTCTTCACCGACGGGCCCTTCGCCAACCTCGTCGGCGAGTCCAAGGACGAGAAGGACAGGCGGCTCGCCAAGGAGCACATCCGGCTGCTCAGCCAGGCCACCGCGGCGAACAACCAGGTCTTCCCCGCCCAGTTGCGGACCGACATCCCGCTGTTCGGCCTGGGTCCGGGCGACATGCCCAAGACGCCCTATGGCGCCGGCCCCGACATCCGCAACGTCGGTTACAACCCGAAGGACACTGACCTGGGCGAGTTCGCTCCGCCCAACCAGGACGGCCTCTACGACCCGAGCCAGCACCAGATCCCCGGACTCGGCGGCGTGGGCGGCCTCGGCGACGGCCAGAACGGCACGGGCCAGAACGGCACGGGCCAGAACGGGACCGGGCTCGACGGCATCGGCTCCGACGGCGCGGGACCCGGCGGCGCGGGACCCGGCGGCACCGGCCTCGACGGCGCGGGCCAGGACGGCACCGGGCTCGACGCCACCAACGGCGCGAACATCCCCAGCGGCACCGGAGTCGACGGAGCCGACCTCAAGGGCCCCGGCACCCCGAGCGGCACCACGCTGGCCGGCCTGCCCGACCCGTCCCAGCTCGGCGGCCTCCCGAACCCCAACACCGGCCTCAACCCGCCCACATCCACCGGGATCGGCACCGGCTACGCCGGCGGCCCTGGCGGAGGCGGCGCCGGTGGTTACGGCGCCGTGGGCGGCGCCCTCGGCGGACCGGCCGGTGCGGCCGCCATGCGCGGGCTGGGCGGAGCCGGCCTCCCGATGGTGCCGATGATCCCGCCGAGCGGCCAAAAGCAGGAGGAGAAAAGGAGCGAGATGGGGCGCAGCGCGTACGTGTGGGACGAAGAGGACTACTTCACCAGCGACGTGCCGACCATCGACGCCAACATCGACGGCGGTACGAAAGGCAGAGCATGAGACCGGCTGAGAACAGCTCTCCGGTGCCCGAACTGGAGCTGGCCAAGGACTTCCCCGGGCTGGAGGACGACGGGCGCGGCCCGTACATCGACCACTCGGAGGTCAGGGCCGTCGTCTCGCGGCTGCGCGAGCAGCTCGGCTCGCTGTACGGGAACCAGCCGGCCAGCATGAGCGCCACCTGGAGCGGCCCCGGCACGGTCGGTGAGGTGGCCGGGCTGGGCAACGTCGGGCCGGGCGAGACCGGGCCCTGGGAGGTGGCCAGCAGCTTCGGCTACAACACCGCCCGCGCGTACGAGGTGTTCGGCGACAGCTACACCAAGCTCGTCGACTACGTCGAGAAGTGGGCGGAGGCGGTCGAGCGGGCCGTCTCGAACTACGAGAAGGGTCACGCCGACAGCAGTGCGTGAGAAGCGGCAGGGATGAGAGATGGCCGATCAGTGGGAGCCCATCAGGATCTACAGCTACCTCGGTGAGAGCAGGCCGGACCTGAGCGTCACCAGGGAGCGGGTGGTCAGCTATCTGAACGGCGCCGACCCGGACAGCGTCGAGAGGGCGGGCAAGAGCTACGTCGAGGCGGCCAAGCTGATCAAGGGCGAGGGCGGTGTCCAGGGCGCGCTGATGAAGGCGGCCAAGGACCTGTCCGAGGTCTGGAGCGGCGACGGCGCCAAGCAGGCGCTGAAGGCCCTGCGGCTGCTGCACGCCAGCGCGGGAGCGCTGGGCGAGGCCATGCAGAAGACCGGCGAGCCGATGCAGAAGTACGCCGAGCGGGTCCGGCACTACCGCTCGACCGTGCCCGCCCCCGCGGGCAACCCGGAGCAGAACTCCGGCGGCGGCATGACGAACGGCGGGCCCAGCGGCGAACCCAGTGGTGAGACGGCGCCCCCGGTGATCCAGGGCGGCGGCGACGGCGGTGGCTCCGGCCGCACGGGCTACGCCCCCCTGGACGCCGACGCCGACGAGCGGGCCAGGAAGCACCTGGAGAGCCTGAACAACGAGATCGCCGACATCAACGCGCGGATCGCCGACGGGCTCGCGTTCGAGATGCCGACGATCAACCCGCTGACCGTGGACACCCAGCCGGCGAACAAGCTGACCGCGCCCACGGTCACCGACCTGTCCAACGGCAACGGCGACGGGCGCTGGAACGGCGGCACGTCCGATCCCGACGTCACGGCGGGCTCCGGCGACAGGACCGGCTCAGGCTCGACCGGCAACGGCACCGGACCCGGCTCCGACGGCACCGGCGACGGCTCAGACGGCACGGGCAAGGGCGACGGCACCGGCAAGGGCGACCAGGGTGACGGCACGACCCAGCCGCAGGATCCGGGCGGGCAGGGCCAGGACGACCCGTCCACGGGCGACGACCCGGCGAGCCAGCAGCCGGGCACGGAGACCCCGCAGCAGGACCAGCCGGGCGGCCAGGACCAGGACCAGCAGCAGGACGTGCCCCCCGTCATCACCGCCGAGGACTCGGGGACGGATCTGGCCCAGACCACGACCCAGCCGCCGGCCACGACCACCACCCCGAACCCGTACGCCACGACGCCGAACCCCTACACCGCGACGCCGCCAGGGGTCCTGCCGACCACCCAGCCGCCCGGCGGCGCCCCGTTCACCGGCGGCGGTCCCACGGCCGGCGGCCCCTGGTACGGCGCCGGCGGGTCCGCCGCCACCAGCCCCGCCGTGCTGCGCGGCACCGGCCATTCCGGTCCCGGCCTCGTGGGTTTCCCGCCGGGCGCCATCGGCGCGCAGGGACAGGACGACAGCGGCGAGCAAGTCAGGGAGTACTACGACTCCGAGACCGACATCTGGTTGCCTCCGGTGCCTCCCGGCCCGGAGAAGCTCGGCTGAGGAGCCGGCCGGGTCCCGCGAAGGGACCCGGTCAGCCCTCCATCCGGTTGCGGATGCGGACCAGCTCGCCCATGACGTCCTCGAAGGTGCGGTTGTAGGCGGACTCGGCCCGATGGATCATCTCCATCGCGCCGTTGGGGTCACCGGCCCAGCGCATCGGGTTGTCCTCGCCGAACAGGTCCTCCATCACCTCCGAGGTCTTCCGCTGCAGATCGGCGGCGGCCTCCGTGAACGCCTGCTTGATGCGCGCGGCCAGCTCGCCCGAGGACAGGCGCATGGCCTTGGGATGCAGGATCACGTCCTTCAGCCCCGCGGCGACGAACTCCACCGTCACCAGGCCGTCCTCGTCCTGCCCCGTGCCGACGATCTCCTCCATCGCGGGCCCCAGCTCGGCGATGCGGGCCATCTGGGCCTCGTTCTTCTTCAGCAGCTCGTCGACGTCGACGCCGCTGAAGTCGAAGTCACGATCCATCATGCTCTCCCAACTCTCGGTACGGTGCTCAGCCGGACAGGCCGCGAATCCAGACGTAGACGTCGAGCACGCCCAGCGCGAGCGGGAACAGCGCGACGAGCAGGATGACGTCCACGATCTCGCCCGCCCGGCCCCAGAACGGCGACAGCCGCCCCGACGGCAGCCACAGCCCCAGCCCGACGACCAGCATCGACAGCCACAGCAGCGCCATCACCACGGCCGCCGCCGCCACGGTGCCCGAGCCCGCGCTGAGCATGACGGCCATCGTGCCCAGCCCCCCGAGCCCCGAGCACAGCAGCCAGAGCCGCTGCCCGAGCCCGCCGAAGACGCGGGCGCGCAGCAGCAGCACCAGGCAGAGCACGGCGGCCATCGAGCCGGACATCCAGCCGGGCTCGGCGACCAGGAAGGCGAGCGCGCCGATCGCGGTCATGGCGATGCCGGCCACCATGCCGGTGGCGTACCTGCTGGCCTGGGCGGTGCGGGCGAGGATGCCGTCGCTGTCGATGCGCTGGTTGTCGGCGCGCAGCTCGTCGGCGTTGGTGGGCAGCGGAGGCAGCGGCACTCTGGCGATCTTGAACGACAGCGTGGGGATGAGCGGGCTGAGCGCGATGAGCACGGTCACGGTCATCGCGGCGGTGCCCGCGGCTGGCACGCCGAACACCATCACCATGCCGGCCGCGATCGCGCCCGCCACGGTCGCGATGGCGGTGCCGAGGAAGCCGGCCACGCCGTCGGCGACGACCGTGCCGCCGATCGTGGCCACCAGCGCCGTACACGTCAGGGCGGCCAGCAGGTGGGGTGCGCCGACCCCGGCCAGCGTGGAGCCGCTCATGAGGCCGTACAGGCCCGCGAGGAAGGCGTACGGGAGCGCCGCGTAACCGATCAGGGCGCCGGCCGAGGAGTCGCCCACGGCCCTGGACAGGGCCGCGCTGACGCCGATCAGCAGCAGCGCGAGCATGCCCGCCACGACGGTCACGCCGAGCGGCTCGCTGCCCGACAGGGCCAGCGCGGGGACGCCGAGCACGAGCAGCACGGAGGCGGCCCCCGCGCCCAGCGTCCTGGTGTGGCGGCCCTCCCACTTGCCGGTGTTCTCCGAGACGCCGGTGGCGACCACGTCGGCCACGTCGTCGTAGAGCGCGGGCGGCAGCTGGGCCTCGCGCGGGCGCAGGTAGAGGATCTCGCCGTCCAGCACGCCCAGCGCGGTCAGCGTCTGCCCGAGGTCGAACGGCGCCCCGCCGAGCCGCTGCAGCACCCATCCCGGCGCGCCCGCCGCGTCGCCGCCCGCCTCGCCGACCGCGCGCAGCAGGCCGGGCAGAACGTGCGGCAGCGGTACGTCGGCCGGCAGCGCCAGGTCCACCCTGCGGCGCGGCGCGACGATCGTGACGTGGCACAACGGCGCCAGCGGCATGTGCGGCCGCGGCTGCCCGCCCTGCCCGGCGGGGGGCGCGGGCGGTATGGGCTGCATCGGCTGCATCGGCTGGTGGGCGAGGGAGGTCACGACCACTCCAATGACTGGCTGGCTAAATCCGACATGGCGAACATATAGGGACGGTGTGTCTGGTAAGAAAGTGTCTCAGGTGACAGGAGGGTTGTCCGCCCAGTGAGCATCGTTGTCGTACGGCGGCCGGAACGCCGCCCGAGTCCTCAGCCACCGCGCGGAGAGATCCTGCTGGAGTCGCCGCCCGAGATCCCAGAGGTGCAGCCGGCCGGACTCACCGGAATCCTGATGTACGTGCCCATGCTGGCCGGCGGCGCCGCCATGGGCCTGATGTTCACCGCGGGCGGCAACTCCAACCCCATCATGTACGTGGCCAGCGGCCTGTTCGCGGTCTCCATGCTCGGCATGACGGTCGGCCAGCTCGGCCGCAACTCGGGCGAGCGCAAGAACCGGCTGAACGGCCTGCGCCGCGACTACTTCCGCTACCTGGGCCAGATCCGCAAGCGCGTCCGCAAGGCCGCGATCCAGCAGCGCGAGGCCCTGGAGTGGAGCGGCCCGGCACCCGACACGCTGTGGTGGGTGGCGATGGGCCCGCGCCTGTGGGAGCGCAGGCCGCGCGACGACGACTTCGGCACCGTACGGCTCGGCACCGGCGTGCAGAAGCTGGCCGTGCAGCTCGTCCCGCCCGACACCAAGCCCGTCGAGGACCTCGACGCGCTGACCGCGGGCGCGCTGCGCCGCTTCGTCAGGGCGCACTCCACGGTGGCCGGGCTGCCGGTCGCGGTGGCGCTCAACTCGTTCGCCAGGATCCGGCTCACCGGCGACCAGCGGGCGATGCGCTCGCTGGTCAGGGCCATGATCGCGCAGCTGGTCACCTTCCACTCCCCCGACGACATGCGGGTGCTGGTGTGCGCGAGCGGCGAGTGGATGCCGCACTGGGACTGGGTGAAGTGGCTGCCGCACGCGCTGCACCCCGACGAGGTGGACGCGGCGGGCAAGGTGCGGCTCATGGCCGAGAACATGATCCACCTCGACCAGCTCGTGGGCGACGAGCTGAAGGAGCGGGCCAGGTTCCGGCCGAACACGGCGGCCGACGCGCTGCCGTACCACGTGGTGATCGTGGACGGCGGGCACGTGCCGCACGACTCTCAGCTCGGCACCGACGCCATCCAGGGCGTCACCGTCATCGACCTGTCGGACGCGACGGGACCGGTCGAGGAGGCCGCCACGCTGCGGCTGGACATCCAGCCCGACGGCTTCCACATGGTGAAGCTCGACCACGCGGGCAAGCGCTCCACGACCCGGCTGGGCGACCCCGACCGGCTCGACTACGCCAGGGCCGAGGGGCTGGCCAGGCAGCTCGCGCCGCTGCGGGCCTCGGCCGGCTCCGACGGCGACGCCCAGGACGTGCTGGGCAGCAGCATGACGCTCACCGACCTGCTCGGCGTCGGCGACCCCGCGGTGCTGCAACCCGCCGTCACCTGGCAGCCGAGGGCGGGGCGCAACCGGCTGCGGGTGCCGATCGGGCTCGGCGCCGACGGCCGCGTGGTCGAGCTGGACATCAAGGAGTCGGCGCAGGGCGGCATGGGCCCGCACGGGCTGGTCATCGGCGCCACCGGCTCCGGCAAGTCGGAGCTGCTGCGCACGCTCGTGCTCGGCCTGGCGGTCACGCACTCGTCCGAGATACTCAACTTCGTGCTCGTCGACTTCAAGGGCGGCGCGACGTTCCTCGGCCTGGAGACGCTCTCGCACGTCTCGGCCGTCATCACCAACCTCGAAGACGAGCTGCCGCTGGTCGACCGCATGCACGACGCGCTGCACGGCGAGATGGTGCGGCGCCAGGAGCTGCTGCGCGCGGCCGGCAACTACGCCTCGCTGCGCGACTACGAGCGGGCCCGCGAGCAGGGCGCCGACCTGCGGCCGATGCCGACGCTGTTCATCGTGCTGGACGAGTTCAGCGAGCTGCTGGCGGCCAAGCCGGAGTTCATCGACCTGTTCGTGATGATCGGCCGGCTGGGCCGCTCGCTGGGCGTGCACCTGCTGCTCGCCTCGCAGCGGCTTGAGGAGGGGCGGCTGCGCGGCCTGGACACGCACCTGTCGTACCGGATCGGCCTGCGCACGTTCTCGGCTATGGAGAGCCGGGTCGTGCTGGGCGTGGCGGACGCGTACGAGCTGCCGTCCGCGCCGGGCAACGGCTACCTGAAGTTCGACACGACCGGCATGACCAGGTTCAAGGCCGCGTACGTGTCGGGCGCCCACCAGTCCGACCCCGCCACGTCGGGCGCCGCCGACGGCCAGGCCCCGATCCGCGAGGTCGTCGAGTACGGCCCCGCCTACCTGCCGCTGCCCGAGATCCCCGAGCCGGAGGAGCCCGAGGAGGACGAGGAGCCGGAGCCGGCGGCCGCCGGTCAGCGCAGCCTGCTCGACGTCGTCGTCTCCCGCCTGTCCGGGCACGGCCCGGCCGCGCACCGCATCTGGCTGCCGCCGCTGTCCGAGCCGCCCACGCTGGCCCACCTGCTGCCGCCGCTGTCCGTCACCCCCGAGCACGGCCTGTCCACGACCGGCTGGCAGGGGCGTGGCAAGCTGCACGCCGTCGTCGGCATCGTGGACAAGCCGTTCGAGCAGCGGCGCGACCCGTACTGGCTGGACATCTCCGGCGCGGCGGGACACGTCGGCGTGGCGGGCGGCACGCAGAGCGGCAAGAGCACCGTGGTCCGCACCCTGGTGACCGGCATGGCGCTCATGCACACCCCGCGCGAGGTGCAGTTCTACTGCCTCGACTTCGGTGGTGGCGCGCTCGCCTCGCTGGAGGGCCTGCCGCACGTCGGCAGCGTGGCCACCCGGCTCGACGGCGAGCGGGTCCGGCGTACGGTCGCCGAGATCGCCGGCATCCTGGAGCGGCGCGAGCGCGAGTTCGGCGAGCAGGGCATCGAGTCGATGGCCGCCTACCGCCGCATGCTCCAGGAGGGCACGATCGAGGGCGACGGCTGGGGCGACGTGTTCCTGGTCGTGGACGGCTGGCTGACGCTCAGGCAGGAGTTCGACTCGCTGGAGCCGACCATCACCGACATCGCGGGCCGCGGCCTCGGCTACGGCATCCACCTGGTGGCCGCGACCAACAAGTGGTCGGAGTTCCGGCCCAGCATCCGCGACCTGTTCGGCACCAAGATCGAGCTGAAGCTGGGCGACGCGTACGAGTCGGAGGTCAGCAGGAAGCAGGCGATGGCGGTGCCGGAGAGCACGCCGGGCCGCGGCCTGACCAAGGACGGCTTCCACTTCCTGTCGGCGCTGCCCAGGATCGACGGGGTCCAGAACTCCTCCGACCTGGCCGCCGGGGTCAGGGCGCTGGTGCAGGCCGTACGCGAGTCGTGGCAGGGCCCGGTCGCGCCGCCCGTACGGCTGCTGCCCGCCGTCCTGCCGGTCTCGGCACTGCCCGAGGACCCCGACCGCATCCCGATCGGCATCGACGAGGCGTCGCTGTCGCCGATGGCGCTCGACTTCGACTCCGACCCGCACTTCGTGGTGTTCGGCGAGAACGAGAGCGGCAAGTCCAACCTGCTGCGGCTCATCTCCGAGGGCCTGGTCAGCAGGAAGGAGCCCAGCGAGGCGATGCTGATCGTGATCGACTACCGGCGCTCGCTGCTCGACTCGGCCGTCACCCCGCACCGCATCGGCTACGCCGCCTCCAGCGCCGCCGCCGCCAGCCTCATCAACGACGCCAAGGAGGCGCTGCTCAGCCGCCTCCCTCCGGCCGACCTGACGCCCGAGCAGCTGCGCGACAGGAGCTGGTGGCAGGGCTCCGACCTGTACCTCATCGTGGACGACTACGACCTCGTCGCCACCTCGGCCAACCCGCTGCACCCGCTGGTCGACCTGCTGCCGCAGGCCCGCGACATCGGCCTGCACCTGGTGCTGTCGCGCCAGATGGGCGGCGCCAGCCGGGCCATGTTCGACCCGGTCATCCAGCGGCTGAAGGACATGGCGACGCCCGCGCTGCTCATGTCGGGCAGCAAGGACGAGGGTTACCTGTTCGGCAACGTACGCCCGCAGCCGCTCCCGCCCGGCCGCGGGCACCTGGTGGACCGCCGCTACGGCTCGCGCCTGATGCAGACGGCGTTCCTGGACGCAGAAAGGGGGACCGACCTTGGCCGACCTTGACATCCATCTCTCCGCGCTCGACCGGTGCCGCACCGCCATCAAGAAGGCGGCGGGCCAGTACCAGGAGACGCTGACCGAGCGCAATCCCGGCGAGCTGACGTACGACGCGGACGGTGAGGTGCGCAACAATCGCACCCCGGTCAGCGCCGACACGTTCGGCCACCTGCCCGGCTCGGCGGAGCTCGCGTCGGCGGCGAACAGCGTCTGGTCGGCGCTCATCGGCGAGATGGACGAGGCGCGCAAGAAGCTCCAGGGCACCGAGCGCGGCCTGAGCGACGTCGAGGAGAACATCCGCGCGGCCCACCGGGCCACGTCGTGAGCGTCGCGCACCTGCCGGGCGGCGCCGCGCTCGACGAGATGCTCCGCAAGGTGACCGGCAAGCCCGGCGGAATCGACAAGATCGCCGAGCAGTGGACGGCGTCGTCGGGCGACATCGCCGAGTTCGCCGGAGCGCTGTCCTCTGCGGTCAGGAACGTGGACGCCGCCTGGAACGGCCGCTCGGCCAAGAGCTTCGACGACTACATGCGCAAGTACGGCACCGCCGCCGAGAGCCTCAAGACGGCACTGAACGACTGCGCCGCCGCGCTCGAGTCCGCCGCGTCCGCGCTGCGCGAGTCGCACACCGAGATCTCCTCGATCTGCCGCGACCTCAGCACGAACGCCGCGAGCTACCGCACCCGGTACATGAACGAGCACCCCGACGCCACCGAGGCGGACGTGCGGCCCGGGCTCGCCGCGCTGGTGGAGCAGGCCAAGAAGGACGCCAAGCCGTGGGTGGACGCCGCCGAGACGGCCGTCTCCAAGGCCAAGAAGAACATCGACGAGCACCTGAAGAACCGCCGGCTGACCTTCCACGCCATCCCGGACGTGACCACCCAGACCTTCACCCCCGAGAAGGGGCGCAAGCTCGACTGGGTGCCCGACCCCGACTACCAGACGGAGGGCACCTCCGTGCAGGGCGGGCGCGGCAAGGAGCTCGGCGCCGGCGCGCCTTCCGGCGGCTTCGGCGGTTACGGCCCCAGCGGCGCGCCACCGTCCGGCGGTGCGACGGCGCCGCCCGAGCGGGTCAAGGCGTGGATCGAGGAGGCCGTGAAGATCCTCGCCGACGCCGGCGTGCCCGCCTCCAAGATGAACGTCGACGACATCTGGCGGATCATCCAGCACGAGTCCGGCGGGAACCCGCACGCCATCAACACCTGGGACTCCAACGCGGCCAACGGCACCCCGTCCAAGGGCCTCATGCAGACGATCGACCCCACGTTCAACGCCTACGCCATGGACGGGCACCGCGACATCTACGATCCGGTGGACAACATCATCGCCGGCGTCCGGTACGCGATCTCCCGCTACGGCTCCGTCTCGAACGTGCCCGGCCTCGTCGGCACGACCTACGTCGGCTACTGACGCGGACGCCCCCGGGGCCGCAGGGGCTCCGGGGGCGTCGTCGTCAGGCGGGGCGGGTCAGCCGCAGTTGGCCCAGCCGGTGCTCGTGCTGCCCGAGCCGACGTAGCCGGAGATGCGCACGCACTTGCCCTTGGCGCTCACCTTCACCGGGCCGGCGTAGTACTCGAAGCTGCCGTTGTCGGACTGGCTGCCGCCGCCCTGCGCCTCAAGGGTGACGCCCATCGACGTGCTCTTGCCGACGTCCGCCGTCTTGATGGTGACCGCGCAGTTCTGGCCGGTGCTGTTGTTCCACAGCTGGTACGTCACCCCGCCCGAGAACGAGGCGGACCGCTGCACCGAGAAGCCGGAGCCGCACACCTGCGTGGCCGTGTACGGGTTCTTGACCGGCGCGGCCGGCTTGGCCGTGGTCTTCGTCGGCTGGGGCTTGGCCGTCGTCTTCGTCGGCTGCGGCTCCTGCGTGGGCGTCGGGTCGGGCCGCTTCGTCGGCGTCTTGACCGGCGCCTTGGGGGTGGTCTTGGTCGGCTTCGGCGTCGGCTGCACCGTCTTGGTGACGGTCGCCTTCGGCTTCGGCGCCTGCGTCTTCTGCTGCTTCTTGGTGGGCTGTGCCCGCTTCGTCACGGTCGCCGGCGGCTGCGTCGGCACCACGACCGGCGTCGTCGGCAGCGCCGACGGGGTGGTGGGCGCCGTGGTCAGCTCGGGTACGTCGGGCGTCGCCGACGACCACTCGGTGGGCAGCACCAGCGGCCCCACGTCGTTGGTGTCGTTGCTGGCCGCCCACGGGACGGTGGCCTCGGCGGTCGCCTGCGGGTTCGCCGGGTCGGTGCCCTGCGGCGCCGGGCCCGTGGCGGTGCCGCTGGGCGTGGGAATGCCGTCGGTGTTCTCCTGCGCCACCGAAGCGGGTTCGACCTGCTGGAGGCGTACGTAGCGGTTGGCGCCCCACAGGCCCACGGCGGCGACGAGCGCGACCGTGGCGACGGCGGCGATCAACGCCAGTGGCAGCCCCCTGCGGGGCGCGGGCGACGACGACCGCTCGATCCTGATCTGCGCGGGCGGCTGCGGCGGGTCCGCCTCAGGCGGCCCCCACATGGTGCTCTCCGGCATCACGGGCCGCCCCTGCAACTGCGGGGGCGCCTGCGACTCGGGCCCGCCCTGCTGATGCGGTACGGGCACATTCGCCCCCGGCCCCTGCGAGCCAGGCCCCTGCGGCCCCGGCCCTTGCGGCCCCTGCATCCCAGGGCCGTGCATGCCAGGACTCTGCATCCCAGGACCCGGCACGGGCGTCCCCTGAAGCGGCGGCCCAGGAACGTGCGGCGGCGGCACGTGCGGCCCCGAAGGCGGACCCTGCGGGGGCAGATTCGGCCCGGAGAGCGGCCCATGCGGCGGCCCTTGAGGCGGCCCTTGCATCGGCACGCCCCCCTGAGGCATCCCCTGAAGGGGACCCCCCTGAGCGGGCACCGACGGATGGGGCCCCTGCGGCGGCACATGAGGACCGAACGGCGGCCCCTGCGGAGGTCCCTGAGGCGGGCCCTGAAGCGGCCCCTGCATCGGCGGCCCTTGCGGCGGCCCACCCGGCATCGGCAGCCGCGCGATCGTCACGCCTTCCAGCGGCGGCCCCTCAGGCGCACTCCGCGGCGCAGGCCCCTCACCCCCAGCCCCACCGGACCGGGGTCCGGGCGCACCGGCCTTGGACTCAGCCGCAACAGGCGCGCCGGCCTTGGACTCAGCCACCACTGGCGCGCCGGCCTTGGACTCACCTGCCACGGGCTCCTTGGGCTTAGGCCCATCCGCCACGGGCTTATCGGGCTTGGGCGCATCCTCTCCGGGCTTGGGCGCGTCCGCGACAGGCCCATCCGGTTTCTGCTCACCCGACTCGGACTGACCGGACTCCGCCGGCTGCGCCACCGGCTCGCCGGGCTTCGGCCCATCTGCGGCCGGCTTACCGGGCTCGCTGGGGTGCGCCGCGTCCGCCACCGGCTCGCCTGGCTTCGGCCCGTCCGCGGCCGGCTTCGGCGCTTCTGGGGTGGGGGCGTCCGTCTTCGAGCTGTCCGCGGCCGACGCGGCCACAGCCGGGGCCGGGACGACGGCTGCCGCGGCTGCTTCGGGCCTTGCCTCGGGCGTCTTCGGGGCGTCGCCGAGGACCTGCATCAAGGCGCTGTAGGTCGTCGGGCGGGAGCCGACCTCCCTGGTCAGGGCCGACAGCAGGACGCGGCGGAGTGGCTCGGCCGTGATGCCGACGTCGGGGTCGCCGTTCAGGGCGGCTTCACGGTCGGCGAACGGCGGGTGGCCGGTGCCCGCGTACACGATGGTGGCGGCCCAGGCGAAGACGTCGGCGTAGGGGCCGTACGGGCGGCCCTCCAGTTGCTCGGGCGCCTGGTAGGCGGCGTCGCCGACCGGGTCGCCGATGGCCGCGTCGGTGACGCGCGGGCCGTCGGGCCCGAGGATCACGTTGTGCGGGGTGAGCGAGCGGTGGGCCAGCCCGGCGAGGTGCACGGCGGACAGCGCGGTCAGCACGCCGACGGCCACGCGTTCGAGCGCGTCCCCGGTCAGCGGCTCGCCGTCGGCGACGGTTTCGGCCAGGCTCTTGCCCTCGACGTACTCGCGCACGACGTACGGCCGGTCGCCGTGGTGGCCGGCGTCGAGGACGCGGGCTACGTACGAGCTGGAGACCCGCTTGGCCCCCAGGTACCGATCAGGCTCACGCTCGGACTCCGGCTCGGCGGGGAGCAGCTTGATGGCCACCTTGGGCGCGTCCTCGGACTCGCGCCCGAGGAAGACTGCCCCTCTCGGCCCCTCTCCCAGCAGCCCGACAATGCTGAAAGCGCCGATCCGCTCTGGATCCCCAGGGCGCAAAGGGTGCATGCCCAAACCTTTCACCAGCAAAGCATGAATTGATCACATTCAACCAGATCTGTCACATCAGCATCAGGCGTTTCGGACGGCCGTCAACAAATCGTTGTGCCGTTTCCTTGCACCCGTAGTTACGGCGCCGTACAGATCAGCTGGACAGATCAGGTCGGCCGCCCGGGACGCCAGCCCCTCCGCCGGCCCATCGGGATCACCACGCGCATCGCCACCACCAGCAGCGCCAGCCCGATCGCGCAGGCCGCGACGAGCACGGCCAGATCGATGGCCTTCTCGTCCACGGGCGGGGCCTTGGTCACGGCGCTGCGCGGCAGCGGGGTCGGAGGGGGCGGCGCGACCACGGGCGCGTTGGCGGGCTCGAACGGCAGGATCGCGCTCACCGCCAGCATCGGGTTCACCATGCCCGCCCCCTTGCCCGCGCCGGTGGCGCCGTCGGCGGTGGCGATGATGCGCCGGCGTACCTGCGCCTGGTCGAGGCTGGGATGGCGGGCCCTGACGAGCGCGGCGACGCCCGCCACGTACGGCGCCGCGTAGCTGGTGCCGTCGAGCCCCTTGGCGTAGGCGCCGCCCGGCCAGGTCGAGGTGACGTCCTGGCCAGGCCCGATCACCGACACGGGCGTCTTGGTGTTGGAGAACTCGGCCAGCGTGCCTTGCGGCCCGGCCGCGCCCACCGCGAGCACGCCGTCGTAGCTGGCCGGGTAGGCGGGCGACGGGGTGCCGTCCTGGCGGGAGATGTTGCCGGCGGCGGCGACGATGACCGCGTCCTTGGCGAGCGCGTACCGTACGGCCGTTTCGAGCGCGGGGTGGTCGAGCGTCCTGCTCGACACGTTGATGACCTTGGCGCCCTGGTCGGCGGCGGCCTTGATGGCCTTGATGAGCAGCTGCGTGTCACCGTTCTGCTCGGTGTCGGTGAACTTGTACGACAGCAGCCGCGCCCCCGGCGCGACGCCGTGGAACAGCACGCCCTTGACGTATTGGGCGCCGATGATGCCCGCGACGGCGGTGCCGTGACCGACGCAGTCGCGGTAGCCGGAGCCGACGAGGTCGGCCTTGCCGCCCAGGCGGAGCTGCGGATGAGTGAGGTCGACACCGGTGTCGATGACCGCGACTGGTACGCCCGCGCCGGTCGACAGCGACCAGACGCCCTTGGGGTCGAGCCGCTTCTGCGCCCATGACTCGCCGACCTCCAGCTGCCCCCTGGGCGGATTGCAGTCGGGGGCGGCCCCAGCGGCGGCCCCAGCGGCGGCCCCTTGGACGGCTGGGGCGAGGGGAGCCTGCAAGGCGAGCACGCTGGCCAGGAGGACGCGACCAATCATGGAGAAAAAGGGTAGCCCGCCCGATTCGCCGCAAAGTTACGTTCGGCCAGAGTCCCTTTCACGGCGGGTCCCACGGGTCAACGGTAAGAAGCCCCGGCCGCTTCGCCAGGGCCTCTTCCGTTGATCATTTCGTGGCGGACTCGATGTTCTGCCGGTAGGTCCCGATGACCCGCGAAGCCTCCTGAAGCTCCTCGGTCATCCGCTGGAATGCCGTGCGGTAGTTCTGCCACGCCTGCTGGAAGCGCTGCGCCCCAGGACCCGTCCACGCCGTGCCGACCTTCGCGGCCTCGCGGTCGAGCGCGGTCATCGTCGTACGGACCGCCTCCGACTGCTGCGTGAACTGGCTGGACATCTGCTGCATTTCCGCGGGGTCGCCGCCGAGCATGCTCTGGCTCATGCATACCTCCTGGAACTTGTGAAAGCGCCCTCACACTAAGGAAGGGCCACCGCCCGTCGCCGGAGATATGCCGAGCGGCTATGGTCTACCCGAGGATTGTTCGGATCGAAAGGGAGGCCGCCAGCGCCTCCGAGAAGCCGGGACGACCAGCGGCGATAGGGTTCTCTTCCCGGCCGACCGGGAGCCGGGCGCGTCCCGGGGCAGCTGCTCGACGCGAACGACGGCAGGCACGTGGAGCCGCCGAACCTAGCAGGAAGGACGAAGGCCGGTGCGGAAGGTTCTGATCGCCAACCGCGGCGAGATCGCCGTACGAGTGGCCCGCGCGTGCGAGGACGCCGGCATCACCAGCGTGGCCGTCTACGCCGACCAGGACCTCGACGCCCTGCACGCCAAGGTCGCCGACGAGGCGTACGCGCTGCACGGGCAGACCCCGGCCGAGACCTACCTCGACGTGGACAAGCTCCTCGACATCGCCCGCCGCAGCGGTGCCGACGCCGTCCATCCCGGCTACGGCTTCCTCTCCGAGAACGCCGCCTTCGCCCAGGCCGTCATCGACGCGGGGCTGGTCTGGATCGGCCCGCCGCCCGCCGCGATCGCCGCGCTCGGCGACAAGGTGCAGGCCAGGCACATCGCGCAGAAGGTCGGCGCGCCGCTGGTCGCGGGCACCAAAGACCCGGTGAGCGGGGCCGCCGAGGTGGTGGCGTTCGCCGAGGAGCACGGGCTGCCGATCGCCATCAAGGCCGCGTACGGCGGCGGCGGGCGCGGCATCAAGGTCGCCCGCCGGCTCGAAGAGGTCGGCGAGCTGTACGAGTCGGCCGTCCGCGAGGCCGTGGCCGCGTTCGGGCGGGGCGAGTGCTTCGTCGAGCGCTACCTCGACCGGCCCCGCCACGTCGAGACGCAGTGCCTGGCCGACGCCCACGGCGACGTCGTCGTGGTCAGCACCCGCGACTGCTCGCTGCAGCGCCGCCACCAGAAGCTCGTGGAGGAGGCGCCCGCGCCGTTCCTCACCGCCGAGCAGGTCGAGGTCCTCTACGCCAGTTCCAAGGCCATCCTGAAGGAGGCGGGCTACGTCGGGGCCGGCACCTGCGAGTTCCTCGTCGGCCAGGACGGCACGATCTCCTTCCTGGAGGTCAACACCAGGCTTCAGGTCGAGCACCCGGTCAGCGAGGAAGTCGCGGGCATCGACCTCGTACGCGAGATGTTCCGCATCGCCGACGGAGAGCCGCTCGGCTACGACGACCCCGCGCTGCGCGGCCACTCGATCGAGTTCCGGGTCAACGCCGAGGACGCCGGCCGCAACTTCCTGCCCGCCCCCGGCACGCTGACCACGCTGCGCGCGCCGTCGGGGCCGGGGGTGCGGCTCGACTCCGGCTACGAGGCGGGCATGACGGTGCCGGGGACGTTCGACTCGCTGGTGGCCAAGCTGATCGTCACCGGCCGCACCCGTCAGGAGGCGCTCGAACGCTCCCGGCGGGCGCTGGCGGAGTTCGAGATCACCGGCATGCCGACCGTGCTGCCTTTCCACCGGGCCGTGGTGACGGATCCGGCGTTCGTGTCGGAGCCGTTCTCGGTGCACACGCGGTGGATCGAGACGGAGTGGGACAACCCGGTGGCGCCGTACGACGGGGACGTCGCGGCCGGCGAGGAGCCCGCCAGGGAGACGGTCACGGTCGAGGTCGGCGGCAAGCGGCTGGAGGTCGTGCTGCCCGCCGGGCTGGGCGCCGGGCTGGGCGACGCGGCCCCCGCGCAGGCCGCTCGCGGCAAGGCGCCGAGGCGCGCGGGCGGCGGCTCGAAGAAGCCGGCGGCCGGCGGCGACGCCCTGGTCAGCCCCATGCAGGGCACGATCGTCAAGGTCGTGGCCGGCGACGGCGACACCGTGAACGAGGGTGACACCGTGGTGGTGCTCGAAGCCATGAAGATGGAGCAGCCGCTGACGGCCCACAAGTCGGGCACCGTCACCGGGCTGACGGCGGCGGTCGGGCAGACCGTCACCTCCGGCGCGACGATCTGCGAGATCAAGGACTCCTGACGGTCCCTGATGGGGGCTTGGCCGGAGATCGACCCGACCGGGACCCAACCGGTGCCAGGCTGTTGCGCCACGGAGTGCTCCTGTGCGGCCCCGGACGGGTAGCGTGCCTCTTGAGGAACTTTGCCGACCGCCCATTCGTCCTCAAGGGCGAAGGAGGCTTGCTGCCCATGACCCACTCGCTGCGCCGAGCAGGGGCCGCGTTCGCGGCTCTGATCGCCGGTCTTATCGTCGTTCTTGCGCTGTCCCCTGCCGCCAACGCGGCGGCGCCACCGGATGCCGACACGGTCGTGTCCAACTGGAAGAAGGCGCCGCTCTATGTGGTGGCCGGCTCTGCCTTGTCGTCCGGTCAGGAGAGCGAGATCAACGACGCGCTCAAGGGCGCGGACACCAAGATCTACGCTGTGGCACTGCCCGACGGCACGATTGACCAGTCCAACATTGCGCCCTACATGAGCCAGCTCAGCTCCGCGCTGAGCAAGGCGGGCCGTCCTCGTGCGACCATCGCCGTCATCGACGGCCAGACCCTTTTCGCCGGATCCAACGCTCTGAGCAAGGGCCTGGCGGGCAACCTGGCCACCCGCGCGGTCAACGCCAACTCGGGCGACATCGTGGCCGGCATGAAGGACTTCACCAACCGCGTCGACATGGCCGCCAAGGGCGACCGTTCCGCGCTCGACTCCGGCAGCCAGGCCAACCCGGGCGCCGGCGGCACCGGGGCGCTGATCGCTCTCGGCGCGCTGGTCCTGGTCGGCGGTGGCGGCTACTTCCTCTACTCCAACAACAAGAAGAAGAAGCGGGCCATCCAGGAGGCCAAGGACCTCGCCGCGGTCAAGCAGACCGTCGAGGAGGACGTCACCAAGCTCGGCGAGGAGATCACCGCCGTCGACACCGACGTCACCCTGGCCGGCGAGGGCGGCAAGCACATCGAGGAGTGGCAGACCGCCCTCGACTCCTACGAGAAGGCCAAGACGCAGCTCGCCGCCGTGCAGCACGCCGACCAGGTCCGCGAGGTCACCCAGACCCTCGAAGACGGCCGCTACGCGCTCGCCGTGGTCAAGGCCAAGGTCAGCAACGAGCCGATCCCCGAGCGGCGTGCTCCCTGCTTCTTCAACCCGCAGCACGGCCCGTCCGTCCGCGACGTCCGCTGGGCCCCGCCCGGTGGCGCCGTCCGCGACGTGCCCGCCTGCAAGATGGACGCCGAGGCGATCGAGCGGGGCTTCGACCCGCAGATGCGTGAGGTCATGGTCGACGGCCAGCGGCGGCCCTACTACGACGCGGGTCCCGCCTACCAGCCCTACGCCTACGGCTACTACGGCGGCTTCGGCGACATCATGACCGGCATGTTCATCGGCACCATGATGGGCAGCATGCTCAGCGGCGGCTGGGGCATGGGCGGCTACGGCGCCGGCTACGCCGAGGGCTACTCCGACGCGGGCGGCGGCGGAGACTTCGGCGGCGGCGACTCCGGTGGCTGGGGTGACTTCGGCGGCGGAGGCGACTTCGGCGGCGGAGACTTCGGCGGCGGCGACTGGTGACCACCGGTCCCTGACCACAACCGAGAAGCCCCGGACCAGGTTTCCTGGCCGGGGCTTCTCGCTTTCCCAGGCCTGTTTTCTGGCCGGGGCTTCGTGCTTCCCGCGGACCGGTGGCCCGGCCGCCGGTTCTCGTTCGCGGTGGCCCTCCTCTACGGGGGCCCGGGTCACCCCTTCAGGGGCTGGTGGAAACGGACTGTGTTGCCCGCCGGGTCGCGGAAGGCGGCGTCGCGGACGCCGTAGGGCCGGTCGATGGGCTCCTGGAGGACCTCGGCGCCGGTGGCACGGACCCGTTCGAAGTCGGCGTCGAGGTCGTCACTGCTGAAGACGATCATCGGCAGCAGGCCCTTGACGAGCAGCTCGCGCAGCGCGTCACCTTCGGCCTCCGAGCGCCCCGCGTACGCGCTGGAGAGCACGATCTCGGGACCGCCGTGCACCGGGTCGCCCAGGGTCACCCACTGCTGCTGTCCGTCCCCGACGTCGCTGCGTACCTCGAAGCCGAGCCCGTCGCGGTAGAACGCGACCGCCTCGTTCATGTCGTCGACCGTGATGTGGCAGTACTGAAGTGCGAAAGTCATGACTGTCACGCTAGGCCGCACCACCCCGGCCGGGCTTCTCGAAACCTGACCGGTTGACGATCACCGAGGAAGGCACTTCCATGAACCCTGCAGACGTGGCGCTCGTCGTCATGGGCGGCCTGCCCGCCACCGGCAAGACCACGCTGTCGCGGCTGCTGGCCGGGCGGCTGCGTGCGGTGCATGTGCGGGTCGACACCATCGAGCAGGCGATCGTCCGTTCGGGCCTCGCCGAGCACCCGATCGGGCCCGCCGGGTACGTCGTCGCGTACGCGCTGGCCGAGGACCACCTGCGGCAGGGCCTCACGGTGGTGGCCGAGTCGGTGAACCCGCTGGCCGTCACCAGGGACGCGTGGCGTGAGGTGGGCGTACGCGCCGGGGTGCCGGTCACGGAGGTGGAGGTGGTCTGCTCCGACCAGGACGAGCACCGGCGGCGGGCGGAGTCGCGCCGGCTCGACATCCCGGGCCTGCGCCCGCCGAGCTGGCGGGAGATCGTGGAGCGCGCGTACGAACCGTGGGCCCGCGCCCACGTGACGATCGACACCGCGGGCCGCGGCCCCGAGGAGTCGGCGGGCGAGCTGCTGCGCGCGTTCGGGCGCGGCTGAGCCATCTCGGAATCGCTGTCAACCGTACGGGCCTCCCGGCCGGTATTCATCAGCGGAGGCGACGAGATGGAGACGCTGCATGGACGAGGGATTCGAGGAGTACGTGGCACACCGGCACGCACGCCTGTGCCGGATGGCCTACCTCCTGTGCCGGGACTGGGGCGCGGCGGAGGACCTCGTACAGACCGCGCTGGCGCGGGCCTGGCTGGCGTGGCGGCGCGTCGAGGGCGACCCCGACCCGTACGTCTACCGCATCATCGTCAACACGCACGCCACCTGGTGGCGGCGGCGCCGGCGCGGCGAGGTGCCCGCGGAGAGCCTGCCGGAGACGGCGGACCCGCGTGACCGCGCCGCGGAGGCGGACGACCAGGCGGCGTTGTGGGGCGCGATCGGCGCGCTGTCGCCGCGCCAGCGGGCGGTGGTCGTCCTGCACTACTTCGAGGGGCACACGCTGACCCAGGTCGCCGGCATCATCGGCTGCTCGCCGGGGGCGGTGAAGAGCCAGCTCAACCGGGCGCTCAACAAGCTCCGGATCGATCCTGACGTACGAAGCGTGCACGTGGAAGGGGCGCGGCGATGAGGCACACGGAGAGCGAGTTGGAGCGGCTGCTGGACGAGCGGAGCCGCAGCGCGCCGCCGTCCCCGGACCTGGGGGCGATCGTGCGGCGCGGCAGGCGGATCCGGCGCGGCAGGCGGGCGGCGTCGGCGGGCGCGGCGCTCGCGGTCGCTGCGGTCGCCCTCATGTACGGCCTCCCGTCTGCCCCGTCGCCGGCGCCGGTCGCGCGCCAGCCCACGGACACGGTCAGTCTCCAGCCGGAGCTCCCGCTGCCGGAGACGTTCCGGGTGAAGCTGGGCGACAAGGACTTCACCCTGCCCCTCCTCCACTCCGAGCGGTACGAGACCATGGGCGTCCCCCGGACGGTGACCTTCTCGCCGACCAGCAAGGACACCGCGCACATGGTGGTCTGCGACGACCCGCGGGCGTGGGTCGTCACCAGGAGCTCGCTCAAGGGCGGGGAGATGGGTGGCGGCGCCGGCAGGTGCGGCAAGGGATCGGGCGGGCATCACGACAAGCTGTCGGCCCCCGAAGGCTGGCTCGAACGCCCGCAGAAGATGCAGATCTGGGTCTTCCCCGCGGACGCCCCCATCGAGCGCGTGGCCGGCGAGGTCAAGGCGTGCCGGCCGGACATGAGCGAGGACGTCTGCGCGCGGCTGCGCGAGATGTCCCCGCTGATGTTCCCCGAGGTGCTCGAGCGGCTGTCGGCCGAGGTCGGCGAGCGCCCCGGCCGCTGGGCCGTCGGCATCTACGACCGCGCGGAGGAGGGCGAGTGAGCGTGCGCCTGTGGTGCCTGCGGCACGCCGAGTCGGAGAACGTCGTCACCCGCACGTCCGGCGCCCAGCCGCACGCCGAGCTGACCCCGCGGGGCCGCGACCAGGCGGCCGAGGCGGGCCGCCGGCTGCGCGGCGCGGGGATCTCGCACGTGTACGCGAGCAGCGCCGTCCGCGCCGCCACCACCGCCGGCATCGTCGCGGTGGTCGGCCACGTCGCCAGTCTGACCGCCGGGCTCGCCGTGCTGTGCGGGCTGGGCGGGCGCGTGTGGGGGGCGCCGCTGCCGCACGCGGAGCCGTTCGCCGTCGAGTGGGACGGAACCGCCTGGCGCTGCGGGAGCTGGCCTGCAGAATGTCTGATGTGATCTATCTTGCCGAGGCGGACCGGGTGGCCCTGCGGTACCTGTGCCTCCAGGACTTCGAGGAGCTCACGGCCCTGCACCGGGAGAGCGCCGACCTGCTCGCCCGGTGGATGCCGGGGCCGCCCATCGTCACGTACGCGGCCTTCGAGGCGTACGTGGCCAGGTTCGACGAGCCCGTGCACGAGGGATTCCTGATCTGCCGGCGCGACACGGGCGCGATCGTCGGCCGGGTCAACGTCAACAACATCGTCCGCGGCACCCACCAGTGCGGCACCATCGGCTACTCGGCGTTCGCCTCGACGACCGGGCGCGGCTACCTGACCGAGGGGCTGCGGCTGCTGGTGGGGCACGCGTTCGGGGACATGGGGCTGCACCGGCTGGAGGCCAACATCCAGCCGCACAACCAGCCGTCCATCGACCTGATCAAGAGGGTGGGGTTCCAGCGCGAGGGGTTCTCACCGAACTTCCAGTACATCGACGGTGCCTGGCGCGACCACGAGCGGTGGGCGATCACCGTGGAGATGACGTGAGGGAGACGGCGCGTGTCCTGCTGCTCGACGGGGCGGACAGAATCCTGCTGTACCGGGGGCTGCTGCTGCAGGTGGACGAGCCCTCGTACGCGTGGTTCACGCCCGGCGGCGGCATCGACCCCGGCGAGAGCCCGAGCGAGGCCGCCGCCCGCGAGCTGCGCGAGGAGCTGGGCCACGTGGTGCCGCCCGGGGCGCTCGGGCTGGTGGTGGCGACCAGCGAGGGCGGCTGGACGGTGGGCGGCCGCCGGCACCACGCCCGCGACCACTACTTCCTGCTGCGGGTGGACGGGCTTGAGGTGGACGACTCCGGCATGGACGACGACGAGCGCGCCTCGACCGACCGGTTCCAGTGGTGGACGGCGGCCGAGCTGGCCCGCGCCGACGAGCCCGTCGTCCCGTCGGGGCTCGCGCCCCTGGTCGAACGCCTCGCCGCCGGCGACCGCCCGGCCGCGCCGATCGTCCTGCCCTGGCACCTGCTCTCAGGGTGATGGGGGTTGATCACGTGAAGGGGCGGCGTGGCAGGATCGGTGCGTGACCTTCGCGCCGCTGCCCGAGACCGCCGCCTGGCGGCACGTGACCGCCCGTACCGGCTTCGAGGTCGCGTACTTCCGCCCGCATGAGGGCGGGCATCGCATCGAGGGCTGTACGACCGCCGTCGAGGACGGCCGTACGTGGGCGGTCGACTACACGATCGAGGTCGACACCTCGTGGACCACCCGCCTGGCCAGGGTCACCAGCCGCACGGTGACCGGCACCCGCCGCACGTTCCTGGAGTCCGACGGCAGGGGCCGCTGGCAGGTGGACGGCTCCCCCGCCCCCGACCTGGACGGCTGCCTCGACGTCGACCTGGAGTCCTCGGCGATGACCAACACGTTCCCTGTGCACCGCCTCCGCCTGGCGACGGGCTCAGGCGCCCCGGCCCCGGCCGCGTACGTCCGCGCCCTGGACCTGTCCGCGGAACGCCTCGATCAGCACTACACCCGCGCGGGCGACGACACCTACGATTACGCGGCACCGGCCTTCGAGGTCGCCTGCCGCCTCCACTACGACCCTTCGGCCCTCGTGCTCGACTACCCCGGCCTCGCCACCCGCGCGCTCTAGTTCGACGGGAGGAGGGTGCCCAGGGGGCCGAGGTCCAGGTTGAGGTCCTCCGGGGTGAGGTCGAAGCGGTCGCAGAGGTCCTCCATGGCCTCCTCCAGGCGCATCAGGGTGACGCCCAAGGTCTCGATCTGCTCGTCCGTCAGGTTGCCCTCCTCCATGCGGCGGACGCACTGGCGTTCCACGAGCTGGCGGATCAGCTCGATGAGGGTCAGGACGAGGCGGGACAGGTCGCGCTCGACCGTCTCCGAGTCGGCGGCGATGCGCCAGCGGGGCTTGTCCGCGCTCACGTCAGGTCCTCCCTTCGAGCTCGTCGACCGAGGCGATCAGGGCGTTCAGGGAGATGCGGACGATGTCGATGTCGGCGATCGACAGGACCAGGTCGCCGGTCAGCACGACGCCGCCCGCCAGCAGCCGGTCCAGCAGGTCCACCAGGGCGATCCGTTCGGGCGGCAGGTCGTCGGTGGCCACCATGTCCCGTACGTGCGTGGTCACGTCGTCTCCATGACCGTGAACGAGTAGGGCGCCCATGGGCCGGTCAGGCGGATCTCGACGCCGTCGCCGCCGAGGGTGCCCGCCAGCTCGGCGAACTCCGTGGCGCGGGCCTCGTCCACCAGGTAGGCGCCGTTCAGCAGCATCCAGTCGTGGCGGCCGGACAGGCGCGGGTCCTGGGGGCGGTGGCGGCAGCCGTCGGCGGCCAGGGCCGACAGCGTGCGGTGGATGTGGTCGGCGCGGCGCAGCGCCTGCTTGCGGAGCTGCTCCCGGCCGCGCAGGCTCGCCCTTCGCCGCTCCAGGTACGCCCGCCCCGGCCGCCCGTACGTCCCGTCGTCGCGGCCATGCCGAGCGCATGACGCCCCCGCGTCCTGCGTCTCGGGCTCTTCGCTTTGTGCCGCCTGCCCGCCGGAGACGGGGGTGTAGACCTTGACGCCCCATTCGTTGCGGCCCGTGACGTGCGACAGGACGCGGTGGAAGGTTGTTCCGCGGCGGGTCAGGAGGTCTTGGACCTGGTCGTCGCCGGCGTAGACCGTGACCAGGCGGACCGGGGCGGTGGTGGTGGCGGCGGCGATCGTGTCCACGACGCGGTGGTGGGCGCGGGCGGTCTCGGCCAGCCAGTCGAGGTCCTCAAGGCTGCGGCGCAGCGGCTCCTCGCCGAAGGTGTCGAACGGGACCGAGCTCACGTACGCCACCAGACCGTCGTGTTCGATCGTGCGGACGGGCGCGCCCGCCACGCCGGCCGGGGTCGAGAGGGGTTCGCGGGCGACCGCGTACAGGTACGTTCCCTCAGCCACCGACTTCCTCCCGTCCCTCGGCGACGGCCAGGCGGCGGCGCAGACGGCGGTTCTCCTCGACCAGTTCGCGGTCGCGTCCGGACAGCCAGGGGTCGTGCGCCCACCAGTCGATGCCCAGCTCCCTGGCGGTGTCGACGGAGGCGATCAGCAGCCTGAGCTTGATCGTGAGGAGTTCGATGTCCAGCAGGTTGACCCGGATGTCGCCGGCGATGACGATGCCCCGGTCGAGGACGCGTTCGAGGATGTCGCCGAGGTTGGCGGGCTCGCGGTTGGCGGGGCCCGACCCGTACGTGGGGCGGACGACGGGACCGGAGGTCATCACGCCTCCCCGAAGTCGGCGTTCGACCGCCGGTAGCGCCGGATCCTCCGATATGACAACAAGGTGCCCTCCATATCCATCTCCACCCGGTAGAGGGCGAGCATGTCGCCCGAGGACGGGATGCGGCGGTCCTCGACGAGCTCGACGTCCACCAGCCAGCCGTCGTCCGCCGGGACGACCGAGGTGACGCCCTCCGGTTCCTTCTTGGTCAGGTCGGCGATGTGCTGCATGCCGGCCTCGCCCGCCGACGCGGCGTCCAGCACCTCGACGACCTCCGAATCGTCAAGCTCCTCGGTGTCCGACCCCTCGGCGCTCACCTCCGGCTCACCTCCCCATCGCCAGTCGCAGGACCTCTTCGATGGCCCGGCGTTCCTCTTCCTCTGAGATCTCGCCGGCCCGCCTGGCCGCCTCGATCGCCTCGAGCCGCCGGCGTACGGCGGCCGGGTTGCGCAGCTCGCGTTCCGCCTGGTCCTGGATCATCTCGGCGAGCCTGACCAGCCCGCGCACCGGCGCGAGCGGCCAGGTGAAGATCAGCGAGATCAGCCCCACGCGCCGTACCCCCTTCAGCCCTGCGCGACGACGAAGTCGTACGGCGCCATCGGCCCGATGAGCCGCAGCTCCACGCGGCCCTCCCAGCGCTCGCCGAACTCCTTCAGCGCCCGCTCCAGGTCCTTCCGCTGGTCGGACTTGACGAGCAGGGCGACGTGGGCGGCGTCCCATTCGTGGGACGGCTCCCTGAGCGAGGCCTGCAGGTAGTAGCCGGACAGGCCGTCGAGCAGCAGGCGGGTGTCCATGTCCCGCTTGGCCTCGACGGAGGCGGTGATGATCTCGCCGAGCCTGATGCGCTCGTTCCGGGTGGCGTCCTCGGAGGTGCCGCGGATGGCGTCGCGCAGACCGGCGGCCTCCGGGCTCTCGGCGAGGATCTCGGTCAGGACGGGCCCTTCGGCGTAGCGGCCCTTGACGACGTACTGGGCGCTGCCGGCCAGCTCGTCGAGGGCGGCCACGAAGTCGTCGTGGTGCGGTGCGAGCAGCTCGTCCACGACGGCGCCCGTGTCGGACAGCACCGCCCCGAACCGGAACGGCAGCACGGGCCCCTTGGCGGCCATGCTGTCCAGCAGCTCCTCGTGGGCCAGCAGGTCGTCGGGGCGGCCGAGCGGCTTGTCCACGTTCACGCCGCTGACGACGGCCGCGATCTCGCCGTGCTTGACGAGCCGCACCTCGCCGGGAGGCTCTCCCAGCCCCTTCTGGTCGCGGCTCACCTCGGTCTCCGCCGGGACGATGCCGTAGACGTACGTGGCGAGGTTCTGGATCTCCTGGGTGGCCTGGCCGGTCCCGGAGACGTTGGTCGAGCGTCCCATAACGCTTGCTCTTCCTCTCACTTGAGCCGCATCTTCCTGGTGGGGGCGCTCCGGGGTTCCTTCTTCTCCTCCGCCTGCCCGGTCTCTTCGTCCGACCCGCTCAGCTCGCGCTGCTCCTCGCTTTCGACCACGCCCTGGATGGTGTCCTGGCCGGAGCCGCCGCCCTTGGCCAGGCCGATGGCCTCGGGCAGACTCTGCTCGCTCTGGGACATGTCCAGCCGGTTGGCGGCCTCGGCGAAGCGCAGGTAGGTGTCGACGCTGGCCACGACGACGCGCGCGTCGATGGTCAGGATCTCGATGCCGACGAGGGACACCCGGACGTAGGCGTCGATCACGAGCCCCCGGTCGAGGATCGTGTCGATGACGTCGGCGAGGCCGGTGGGGCCCCGCCCGCCGCCCTGCCCGGCCGACGCCGGCTGCACTGACGTAGTCATAGTGTGGTTCTCCCTCCGCCTCACCCGGCCTGCCCGGTGAAACCGACACGGAACCACATACGGCCGAAAACCGGACAGATTTGGGGTACGCCTCGCTTACATGCGGTTACCCACCGCGAATATTGAGGTGCGAGGGTGTTTACCTCAGCTGCTCGCGCGTACGGCCAGCTGCGGCGGCAGCAGCGTCGAGTCGGGCACCACACGGCCCTCCAGCTTGTCCATGACCAGCCTGACCGCCTCCCGGCCCACCTCCTCGGCCGGGATCAGCACGGAGGTCAGCGGCGGGCTGGCCCGCTCGGCCACGTCGTCGGGGCAGATCGCCACCACCGCCACGTCGTCCGGCACCCGGCGGCCGAGCTGGCGCAGCGCGGCCAGCACGTGTCCCACCGCCGACTCGTTGTGCACGACGAGCCCCGACAGGCCGGGGTGGTCGAGCAGCAGGTCGCGGACGGTCTCGTACACCTCGTCGAACGTCTCCTCGCAGGGCAGCGCGACGCCCTCGATGCCGTGCGTGCCCAATGCCTCGACGAAGCCCTCACGGGTGCGGGTGGCGAAGCCGGTGCCGCGGTCGTAGACGACCGAGGGGGCGCCGAGCAGCGCGATCTCCTCGTGCCCGCGCTCGGCCAGGTGCTCGACGCAGCGCGCACCGGCCGCGCGGAAGTCGAGGTCGACGCAGGTCAGCCCGGCGGGCTCGGCCGGGAAGCCGATGAGCACGCTCGGCTCCGGCAGCTCGCGCAGCAGCGGCACCCGCAGGTCGTCCAGTTCGACGTCCATCAGGACGAGCGCGTCCACGAGCGCGCTGGCGGCCACCCTGCGGATGCCCGCCGTGCCCTCGTCGGCGGTCAGCAGCAGCACGTCGTGGTCGAAGCGGCGGGCCGCCGTCACGACCGCGCTGGCGAAGCGCATCAGCACCGGCACGTGCATGCCGGCGCGCAGCGGCAGCACGAGCGCGATCACGTTGGAGCGCTTGCTGGCCAGCGCGCGGGCGCCGGCGTTGGGGTGGTAGCCCAGGGCGCGGACGCTGTCGAGCACCCGCCGCCGGGTGTCGGCCGAGATCGTACGCTTGCCGCTCAGCACGTACGACACCGTGCTCACGGCCACGCCGGCGTGCTTGGCCACCTCCGCGATGGTGACCGTGCGCCCGCTCAAGCCCCGGCTCCGAGCTCGATCACCGTCAGCGTCACGCCCTCGTTCTCGAACACCACGTACAGATCGTGCACCCCGTCCACGCCTTCGAGGGAGACCGGAATGGCCTGATGGTCGTACCGGCCGGTCCTGGGCACGGGGAAACCGGCCGGCGCCGGGCCGTGCAGCGGGTCGCCGAGCCGTACGGTGATCATGCCGCCCTCGGTGCTGCCCGCCCTGGCCAGGCAGGTCGTGACGCCGGTCAGGTCGACCTCGCGGAACAGGATCCAGGCGCCCTCGGCGTCGGAGCGCACGGCGTCGCCGTCCAGCCGGCTCGCGTCCACGAACGTGATCGCGTCGTACTCGTCGTGGCAGGCGGCGCGCAGCGGCCCGCGCTGCGGCGGCACGACCTCGCCCTCGACCTCGAAGCCCGCGCTCAGTTGCAGGTCGGTGGCGCTGCGGCCGACCATGAGCCGGTGCGGCGCGCGCTCGACGACGAACCTGCCCCTCGTGACGTCCCAGAACGCCAGCTCGGAGACCGGCAGCCGCAGCTCGACCGTACGGCTCTCGCCCGGCCCCAGCCGCACCTTCTCGAACCCGCGCAACCGGCGCAGCGGCTGTTTGACCCGGGAGCGCTGCTGGTGGGTGTAGAACTGCACGATCTCGACGCCGGGCCGCGACCCGGTGTTGGTGACCGTCACCTCGGCGTGCACCACGTCGCCGTCGAGGCGGACGCGCAGCCCCGTGTAGCCGAACGTGGTGTAGCTCAGCCCGTGGCCGAAGGGGTGCAGGGGGACGCCGCGGAAGTACTGGTAGGTGGCGTCGGAGGCGATGATGTCGTAGTCGAGCAGGTCGGGCAGCTCGTGCTCGGAGCGGTACCACGTCTGGGTCAGCCTGCCCTCGGGGTCGGCGTCGCCGAACAGCACCTCGGCCAGCGCGTGGCCGTACTCCTGGCCGCCGTGGGCCGACCAGAGCACGGCGGGCAGGTCACCGGTCGTCCAGGTCAGCGGGTAGCCGCTGGTGAGCACGAGCACGGTGCGCGGGTTGGCCTCGCGCGCGGCCCGTACGACGGCGTCCTGCGCGGGGGCCAGCGCCAGCGTCAGCCTGTCCTCGGTCTCCCTGCCGTTGACCAGCGGATGGTCACCGGCCACCACGATGGCCACGTCGGCCTCCGCGGCCAGCCTGGCGGCCTCGGCGGTGCCGCTCCTGACGACGTCCATGGCCAGCCAGACGGCCTGGTCGGCGTCGTCCACCAAGCGCAGCACGCCGTCGTCGGCGGCGCCGACGTAGCAGCCGGTGGAGATGTGGCGCAGGGCGAGCGTGCCGCGCGGCCGCTCCTCCATGCGGAATGTCTGGCGCACCTCCCACCCGTTCGGCCCCGGCTGGTCGTTGACCAAGGTGGTGCCGTCCACCGAGACGAAGCGGCCGGTGGTCACGGAGCGCAGCGCGTACGCGCCGCCACCCCAGTCGAAGACGTCGAACAGCCCCGCCTCCTGCGCCCCCGCGCTGAGCGGCCCGCCGGCCGGGTCGGCGGCGACCGGGCCGGACTCGGCGGTCAGCGTCACCCGGTCCACCGCCTCGCAGAACACGGTCTCGCACCGCTCGGCCAGCCCGGCGCGGGCGGTGACGGCGTACGGCAGGGTGCCGCTGTACCAGTCCTCCATCAGCGTGTCGCCGAGTTGCCCGAGCACCGCGACCTTGCGGACGTCGCGGAGCGGCAGCAGCCCGTCGTTCTCCAGCAGCACGAACGAGCGCCGCGCCGCCTCCCTGGCCAGCATCCGGTGCTCGGTGCAGTTGACGACGGAGTCGGTGACGTCGTCGTACGGCGTCGCCGGGTCGAACTCCCCCAGCCGGAACCTGATGGCGAGGGCGTGCCCGGCGGCCTGGTCGATGTCCTGCTCGGTGAGCAGCCCCTGGTCGAGCGCGGCACGCAGGTGGCCGAGCGTGGCCTGCGCGCGGTCGTCGTCCTGAGTGAAGCTGTCGAGACCGGCCCTGACCGCGTGCGCGTACGCCTCGGGCAGGGTGTCGTGGTAGCCCTGGAGCGCGGTGAGGTTGCCCGGCGCGTACGCGTCGCTCACCACCAGGAGGTCCCCCGGGGCCCAGGCGCGCAGCACCTGCCCGATGAGCGGGCTGAGGTGCGCGGGCCGCCCGTTGACCAGGTTGTACGACGGCATGACGGCCACCGCGGCGCCCGACTCGATGGGCTGCTTGTAGGCGGGCAGCTCGTACTCGTGCAGCACCCTGGGGGGCAGGTTGCTGGAGGTGGTGCAGCGGTCGGTCTCGTTGTTGTAGGCGAGGAAGTGCTTGAGCGTGGGCGCGGTCTTGAGCACGGCCGGCGGCCCGTCCTCGTCGGGAGCGCTCCCACCGAGCCCGCGCGCGTACGCCGTGGCGAGGACCGAGGTCAGCCACGGGTCCTCGGAGTACCCCTCCTCGTTACGCCCCCACCGAGGGTCGCGCAGCGGGTTGACCACCGGCGCCCACACGTTGAGCCCCGCCCCCGCCGGGTCCTTGTGGTGACAGGCCACCACCTCGTCGCCGGCCGCCGCGCCCACCCGGTGCAACAGATCAGGGTCCCAGGTCGAGGCGAGCCCGATGGCCTGCGGGAAGACGGTGGCGGGGCCGAGCCAGGCCAGGCCGTGCAGCGCCTCGGTGCCCGTACGGAAGGGGCCGATCCCCAGCCGCTCCACCGGTGCCTGGTACTGGTGCAGCAGGCCCAGCTTCTCCTCGATGGTGAGCCTGCGCAGCACGTCGCCGATCCGGTCGTGAAGGGGGGCCGCTGGGTCGCGGAAGGGGGGTTCTTGCATGATCATCCCTCTGAGAGTGTCGAAGCGCTTCGACGACCGGCCTGGGGAAGTTACGCGGAAATTTCAGTGGATTGACTGAAGGGTGCACGCCCATGTGACCAAGGTCAAGGGATTCGCGCCAATCCTCCTGGCAATCTTCCCGAATCGATCGAGTCGAGCACCCGCGCCGCGCCCCCGAGCGCCGCCGCGTCGTGCCCCAGCGTCGAGGCCACGACCTCGGGCGCTCCCGGAGCGACCACCCGCCTGCCCAGCTCGTCGTGGACGGCGGGCAGCACCCACGGCGCCAGCGGGACGTAGTAGCCGCCGAGGATCACCACCGCGGGGTCGAGCAGGTTGGCCAGGATCGCCACGCCCTGGCCGAGACCCGTGCCGACCGAGGTGAGCCGGGCCAGCGTGCCGGGATCGCCGGAGCGCGCCTGGCGGACGACCTCCTCGATCTCGGCCTGCGTCTCGGCCGGCGACAGGTCCTTGCGCAGCACCGCGCCGATGCCGGCCACCGCCTCCAGGCAGCCGCGCCGGCCGCAGTGGCAGGCGGGCCCTTCCGGGTCGAGCTGCACGTGGCCGATCTCACCGCTGTAGCCGAGCCCGCCCCTGCGCAGCCGGCCGTCGAGGATGATGCCGGCGCCCACGCCGACGCCGCCGCTGAGGTAGACCAGGTCGGCGGCGCCCGCGTAAGGGCCGAAGCGCTGCTCGGCCAGGGCCGCGAGGTTGGCGTCGTTGTCGACCTGGATGGGGAAGCCGGGGTCGCGCAGCGCCTTGGCCAGGTCGCCGCCGAGGTCGGCGTCGTGCCAGCCGAGGTTGGGCGCGAGGCGTACGGTGCCCTGCACGTCGACCAGGCCGGGCACGGCCACGGCGAGGCCGAGCACCTGGCGCTCCTCCTTGGCCATGCGGTTGACCACGCGCCGGACGATCGCGCCGACGCCCGCCACGCTCTGACTGACCGAGTCGCCGCCGGAGAACGCCCGCCGCCAGGCCAGCAGCCGCCCGCCCGCGAGGTCGGTGGCCACGGCCGAGACGGTGTCGACGCCGATCTCGACCCCGATGGCCGCGTACGGCGAGCCGTCGAGGACGAGCATCGTGGCCGGCCGGCCGACGCGGTTCTCGGTCAGCCCGGTCTCGCGCACGAGCCGGCGGTCGATGAGGTCGGCGACCAGGCTGGAGACGGTCGCCTTGTTGAGCCCCGTGGAGGCGGCGATGTCGGCGCGCGAGCACGGCGCGTGCTCGCGGACGAAGCGCAGCACGACCGCGAGGTTGGTGGCCCGTACGTCGGCGAAGTCGGCCGGCTGAGGGCCGGTCGTAGAAGTGATCAATATCAGCCCCGTTCCCGCCAAGAAGTGATCCCAGCATGCCGCATCGCCGGCTTTCTCCACCAACCGGAGACCCGCCGCTGCGGCGGTCCGTCGTGCGGGTTGCTCATCGGCACCAACCTGTGACCGTCGCGATCCCTTGTGGCTGCAGTCACACTCTACTAATTTGTTTGGTCGAAATACCAACTAATTGTAGGTGGGGCGCGGTCCGTGGTCCACCGCGGGCAGCGGGGTTCCGCGCCCCAGCGCCCATCCCATCCCATCCCGAGGAGTGACCCCCTCATGCCGACACCCGACCCGACCCGCCGCGCGTTCCTCGGCCTGGTCGGCGCAAGCGTCCTGGTGGCGGGCTGCGCCGAGAAGAGACAGGCGCCCCAGGGCACGGCCGTGGCCGCCGACAAGCTCAAGAGCCTGGTGCCGACGCGGGTGCCGTTCGAGATCCCCGGGCTGAAGCCCGACCTGCCCGCCTCCGAGTTCGTGCAGGCGGGCTTCCTGACCCGGCCGGCCCAGATGGTGCAGGCCGTCACCACCCCGCCGCTGACCAGCGGCAAGGAGGTGACCGCGATGACGCCGCTGTGGGGCACGGTGCCGCCCGGGCTCGGCAGCAACTCCTACTACGAGGAGGTCAACAAGCGGCTCGGCGGCGTCGTCCGCTTCAACATCTCCGACGGCAACACCTACGGGCAGAAGCTCAGCACCGTCCTGGCCAGCGGCGACGTGCCGGAGATGGTGATGGTCCCGGAGTGGGAGCTGATCAAGATCGGCCGTTTCACCGAGGCGGCCAACAAGCTCTTCGCCGACCTGGGCCCCTACCTGGCCGGCGACAAGGCCAAGGAGTTCCCGCTGCTGGCCAACTACGACACCGCGGCCTGGCAGTACGGCGTCTTCGGCGGCGTGCTCCAGGGCATCCCGTGGCAGAACGACCCGTACCCGTTCGCCACGTTCGTCCGCCAGGACATCATGAAGAAGCTCGGCCTCGAACACCCCAAGAGCGCCGACGACCTGCTCACGCTCGGCGCGGCGATCACCGACGCCAAGGGCAAGCGCTGGGCGTTCGGCGGCGGCATGGAGCAGGAGATCCAGCGGGCCTTCGGCGTGCCGCGCGAGTGGCGCAAGAAGAGCGACGGCACGCTGGAGTACAAGTACGAGACCGAGGAGTGGGCCGCCCACATCGAGTTCGTCACCAAGCTCTTCGAGGCCGGCCACGTGCACCCCGACGTCGTGGCCAACAAGGACGCCGACAACAAGGCCATCTTCGGCAGCGGCGAGATCGTCGTCTACCGCGACGGGCTCGGCGCCTGGCACGAGGCGCTCGGCCGCTTCCAGGCCGACAACCCCGACTTCGACATGCAGATCGTCGACCCGTACCCGGCCAAGCCCGGCGGGCGGCTCATCATGTGGCGCAACGAGCCCGCCAGCATGTTCATCTTCATCAAGAAGGGGCTCGGCGACGCCCGCACCCGTGAGCTGCTCGCGCTGTCGAACTGGGCCTCGGGGCCGTTCGGCACCCAGGAGTACGAGCTGTGCTACAACGGCGTCGAGGGCAGGCACTACACGGTCGAGGACGGCAAGGTCAAGCAGACCGCGCTCGGCCGCAAGGAGGTCGCGCCGACCTACCTGTTCCTGTCCGGCCGGCCCAACGCCAACGCGATGAGCCAGTACGACGGGCTCGTGCAGTCCATGTGGGACTGGCAGACCAAGGCGGCCGCGATCCTGGAGAACGACCCGTTCGTGGGCATCCGCGTGGAGCGGCCGTCGAAGATGGCCGGACTGGTCACGCCCACCGAGGACAAGATGCAGGAGATCTTCCGCGGCAAGCGGCCGATCTCCGAGTGGCCGAAGATCCTCAAGGACTGGCAGGAGCAGGGCGGCAACGAGGCACGCGAGTTCTACATGAAGGTCGCGCGCGAGAACGGGCGGCTGTGAGGGCGCCGAGGACGAGCGCGGGCGCAGACACGGGCATGGACACAGGCAAGACCGGGGGCGCGGGCACCGGCTCGGGGGCCGGCGCCGGCACGAGCACGAGCACGAGCCCCGGAACCGCTCCCGGCACGGCCACGGTCAAGCGGCCGCTACGCCGCCGCGCGCCCGCCGCCTACCCCGCGAGCGGGCTGTCGTGGCGGGCCAAGCTGCGCAGGGACTGGCCGTTGCTGGTGATGAACCTGCCGATGCTGCTCGTCGTGGTCGCCTTCTGGTGGATCCCGGCGCTCGGCAACGTCATCGCCTTCCAGGACTACAACCCGTACACCGACGGCATCCTCGGCAGCCCCGTCATCGGGTTCACCAACTTCGCGCTGCTCTTCGAGGACCCGCAGTTCCTGCGCGCGATCACCAACACCCTGTCGATCACGGCGTTCCAGCTCATCTTCTACTTCCCCGTGCCGATCATGCTGGCGCTGCTGCTCAACAGCATCGTCTCGGCCCGGCTGCGGGCGTTCGTGCAGGGCGTGGTCTACATGCCGTTCTTCTTCTCCTGGGTGCTGGTCGTCGCCATCTTCCAGCAGATGTTCGGCGGCGCGGGCCTGCTCGCGCAGATCCTGCGGGAGAACGGCCGCGAGGCGGTGGACTGGATGACGAACTCCGAGACGTTCATCCTGCTCATCACCTCGCAGACGATCTGGAAGGACGCCGGCTGGGGCGCGATCATCTTCCTGGCCGCGCTCAGCACCATCGATCCCAACCTGTACGAGGCCGCCGCCGTGGACGGCGCCCGCCGCTGGCGCCGCATGTGGCACATCACGCTGCCCGGCCTGCGCCCGGTGATCGTGCTGCTGCTGATCCTGCGCCTGGGCGACGCGCTGAACGTCGGGTTCGAGCAGTTCATGCTGCAGCGCAGCGCGGTCGGCAGCGAGGCGTCCGAGGTGTTCGACACGTTCGTGTACTGGTCGGGCCTGCGTACCGGAGACCTCGGGTACGGGGCGGCGGCCGGGCTGTTCAAGGGCCTGGTGGGACTGCTGCTGATCCTGGCGGCCAACCGGGTCGCGCACGCCATGGGGGAACGAGGGGTGTATTCGCGATCATGACGGCTTCGACCTTCGCACGCGGCAAGGGCCGGCCGGCCCGGCTGGCCCCCTGGGAGGAACGCCCGTCACCGGCCGGGCAGCTCGGCAAGGGCACGCTGGTGATGCTGATCCTGGTGGCCGTGCTCGGCCCGCTCTACACGATCGTGCTCACCAGCCTCAGCTCGTCGGCCACGGTGACCGCGGCCGGAGGGCTGGTGCTGGTGCCGGACGGCATCACGTTCGAGGCGTACCGGCAGATCTTCTCCGACACGGTGGTCAGCCGGGCGATCCTCGTCAGCACCGGCGTCACCGTCGCCGGGACGCTGATCAGCGCCGGGGTGAGCGTGCTGGGGGCGTACTCGCTGTCGCGGCCCGGCTCGTTCCTGCATCGGCCGCTGCTGTTCAGCGTGCTGCTGATGTTCGTCTTCTTCCCGGGCATCATCCCGGTCTATCTGATGGTCAGCGGGCTCGGGCTGAAGGACAGCTACTGGTCGCTGATCCTGCCGACGGCCGTGTCGGCGTTCAACGTGGTGGTGCTGCGCTCGTTCTTCATGAACATCCCGAAGGAGATCCTGGACAGCGCCCGCATCGACGGGGCCGGTGAGTTCCGCATCCTGTTCAGGATCGTGCTGCCGATGTCGAAGGCGGTCACGGCGGTGGTGGCGATGTTCTACGCGGTCGGCTACTGGAACGCGTGGTTCAACGCGATGCTCTACATCGACGACACCCGCAAGTGGCCGCTCGCGCTCATCCTGCGGCAGTACGTGGTCGACTCGAACCCGCTGCCGGCCGCCACCGCGGGGGTGACGGGGGACGCGCCGCCCACCCTGGCCATCAAGATGGCGATCGTGGTCATCGCGGTCATCCCCGCGCTCGTCCTCTATCCTCTGGTGCAGCGCCACTTCACCAAGGGGGTGATCGTGGGCGCGGTCAAGGGCTGAGCCCGCGGGTCAGGAGTAGAAGTGCATGACCAGGGCCAGGCCACCGAAGTGCACGAGCACCACGATCGTGATCAATGACACGAACACGAACTTCGCCGGGCCGTGCTCGAAGTGTTTGCCCTCCTCCAAGGGGCGCAGCTTGGCCTGGCGCTCGGCGATGCGCTCCTCGATCGGCTTGCGGTGGAACACGGGCGACGTCCCTTCAGGGGCGGGAGGGGTATCCTTAGTGGGCTATTAGTTGGTACACAAAGTAATTTATCAGACGCCCCGGGAGGTCCCGCCGCATGGAGCCTGTGACAGAGCCGACAGATCTCCTCGCGCTGGACCGTCAGGTGTGCTTCGCCCTCAGCATCGCCTCCCGCAGCGTCATCGCCCTCTACCGGCCGCTGCTGCAGCCCATGGGCCTGACCCACCCGCAATATCTCGCCATGCTGGCGCTGTGGCAGCACGAGCCGCTGTCGGTCAAGGAGCTGGGCGAGCTGCTCCAGCTCGACGCCGGGACGCTGTCGCCGCTGCTCAAGCGGCTCCAGACGCTCGGTTACGTCAACCGCGAGCGCAACGCCAGGGACGAGCGCTCCCTCGTCGTCACCCTGACTCCCGAGGGGCGGCGGCTGCGGGCCGAGGCCGAGAAGATCCCGCCCGCGATCGTCGACCGTCTGGGAATGAGCCTGTCCGAGCTCCAGGACCTGCACGCGGTGCTGAGCCGCGTGATCGAAGCCGCCCGCCCCTGACTCACTTCATCAGCTCGTACGCGGTGTACGCCGTCACGCCGTACGCGAGGTGCGGCACGACGTCGGACGCCCAGGAGGACGCGGACCACTCACGCGGATCCGTGATCCCGAGCGCCGTCATGGGCCCGTTCGACCCGACCATGGCCAGCGCCGTCAACGCCAGCACCCCGACCGGCCACGGAATCCGCCGCTTTGACGCGAGCACCCCGTAGCAGACCGCCGCCCCGGCCCCGGTGACGTACCCCACCAACGCCCCGAGCGCCTCCTTCCTGTTCTCGGCCTGCTCCTTCTCCCCGAGTCCCACCCCGCCCATCTCGGCCAGCTTCCCCACGGTCTCGGCCGGCGTACTACTGGCCGCCCGCGCCCTGACCGCCATGTCGAGGTACGTGACGAGATTGAGCGCACTGGTCCCAGCCGCCCCGGCGATGAGCCCTTTGACGAGTGTCTGCATGCACCTTCGACTACCCACTTGCCACAAAGAAGGCCCTCCTGCCCAAAACACCCCAGCCAGACAGGAGGACCAGCTCCACAACCGGACCCCACCCCCCTCCCTCAAAAGACCTCAGCCCAACACTCTCCTCCCCAAAAGGCCCTCAACCGGGCAGGAGGGCGAGGTCCCGGGAGCGGACCCCACCCCCCTTCCCCAAAGGACCTCAGCCCGGTCGGAGGGTCACTTCCTATGCGGGGGTGCAGGTCGCCGTGGGTCGGGTGTTTTCTCCTGTGGCGTTGAAGCCGAAGGACGTGGTCGCGCCCGGGCCGACGTTGCCGTTGTAGCCGGCGTTGGTCACCGTGACGGACGCGCCCGACTGAGTGGGGGTGCCGCCCCACAGGTTGGTGACCCGCTGGCTGTCCGGCCAGGTCCAGGTGACCTTCCAGCCCGAGATGGCGCTGGTGCCGGTGTTCTTGACGGTGACGTTCGCCTGGAAGCCGCCGGGCCAGGAGTTGCCGGGCTCGTAGGCGGCGGTGCAGCCGGTTTCCGGGCTGACGGTGGGGGTGACCGAGACCGTCGGGGTGACCGAGACCGTAGGAGTGACGGTGACCGGCGGGCCGGTGCGGTCGCCGTAGATGATGCCGCGGCCGTTCGTGCCCAGGTAGACCCGGCCGTACACGCGCGGGTCGCCGGTCAGCGCCTCGCCCATGTTGCCCCACTGGTGCTCGTCGTCGTTGATGCGCAGCCAGCTCGACCCGCCGTCGTCCGAGCGGTACAGGCCGGTGACGCCGTCGATGGTGGCGACGGCGAAGACCGCCTGGTAGGTGGCCCCGGGCGCGGCCTTGCCGAAGCCGACGTTGACCGCGTTCGTGATGCCGGACAGCTTGGTGAAGGAAGCCCCGCCGTTGGTGGAGTGCCAGATGCCGCCCTCACCGGCCACCCACAGGTCGCCCTCGGCCCCGGGCACGGCCTTGAACTTGCCGGTCGTGGGCAGACCCGTGGCGGCGGTGGCGGTGAACGTGGCGCCGCCGTTGGTGCTGCGGTAGAGGCGGCCGCCGCTGAGGCCGTAGAACGTCATCGGGTTGACCCGGTCGGACTCCACGACCGCGTCGGTGGGCAGGCCGGACGCGGTCTGCCAGGAGTTGCCGTACCCGACGGAGTAGACGGGCGTGACGCCCTTGGGCGCCCACACGAAGCGGGAGCCGTCGGCCGCCGCGGCGACCGTGCCGCCCTCGTTGACGCCGCCCGGCTCGGTGCCCTGGAACCAGTTGGCGCCGCCGTCGGTGGAGAAGGCGACGTGGCTGTCGTTCGGACGGTCGGCGTCGGTGAAGTTCCCGGCCCTGACCATGATCGACGGCGCCTTCTCGGCGTAGTCGAGGCTGGTCGTGGAGGTGAAGGTCGGCTGGGTGAACATCATGGACGGGACGGCGTCCAGGTCGGTGTGCCGGAAGCCGGCGATGTCGCCGAGGCCGCTGATCAGGGGCGCGCCGCTGGGCGGGCTGATCAGGTCGAGGACGGCGGTCTCCTCCAGGCCCCTGGCCATGGGCCGGATCGTGAACTTGCCGCCGGAGTCCCACTGGGTGAGGTTCTCGGTGCCGTAGATGGTGGCGCCGGTGCCGTACATCATCCGGTCGGAGTCGAACGGGTCGATCTCCAGCGACTCGGTCATCCAGCCGAGCTTGGACGTGACCTCGGGCGGCTGCGGGTTGGTGCCGAAGGTCAGCCAGGGGTTCTCGGAGATGTTCATGGTGTAGCGGAACGAGCGGTCGGGGTAGGAGGTCCAGTCCCACACCCGGGTCCAGGTGGCGCCGGAGTCGGTGGAGCGGAAGAAGATGACGTCGGGCCACCAGGAGATCTGCGTGGCGACCATGATCGTCTCTGGGTTCTGCCGGTCGATGGTCAGGCCGCTGTAGCCGAAGTAGTCGTCGGAGCTGGACGACGGCACGGGGCTGATCTGGGTCCAGGCGCCGGTGGCGGTGGCGTAGCGCCACACGTCGCCCTTGCCCCCGTCGTACGGCCCGCCGGTGTCGCTGGTGGCGATGTACAGGTAGCCGTTGACCGTGTCGAGCACGCCCTTGTGGGCGATGTAGCCGGTCGGCTGCCCGGCCAGGCGCGACCAGGTGGCGCCGCCGTCGGTGGTGCGGTAGACGGTGTTCTCCTTGTCGGCGACGCCGACGTAGATGGTCCTGGTGGCGCTGCCCGAGGTGGACGAGCGCTTGTCGAAGGTCACCCAGACGACGCCGGGCCGGTGGCTGAGGTAGCCGTTGGGGTCGTTCGGATCCTGGGCGTAATCACCGGCGTTGGGGAAGCTCGTCACCTTCGCCCAGGTGGCGCCGTGGTCGGTGCTGCGCCACAGGCCGTTGCCGTTGGGCGCGCCGAAGTACAGGACGCGGTTGTCGTTGGGGTCGACCGACAGCGCCTCGCCCATGCCGCGGCCCGGCATGTTGCCGCCCAGCTTGAACGGCAGCGGCGTGGCCTGCCAGGTGTCGCCCTTGTCGGTGGAGCGCAGGATGGCGCCGTTGTTGGGATCCCAGCTGTTGGTGTACATGCCGACGGCGGCGTACACGCGGTTGGTCTGGACGGGGTCGGTGGCCAGGCTGATCACGCCGTTGTAGCCCCACTTGTCCCAGCCGACCCAGTCGAGCAGCGGGGTCCAGGACTTGGTGGACTGGTTCCACCGGTACGCGCCGCCGATGTCGGTGCGGGCGTAGAGGAGGTTGCGCTCCGTCGGGTTGAAGACGATGCCGGGGACGAAGCCGCCGCCGTCGATCCGTACGTTCTTGAACGCGTACGGATCGGAGGCGACGGCCGAGACGGGTGACATCCGCACCACGGCCGCCATGAGCAGGACGGCGGCGGCCGTGAGCATGACAAGAAGCCTTTTTCGCATGCGCGGCTCTTCCTTTCCTGGCGCCCGCTGGAGGGCGCACCAAAGGCGTCGATGACCGCCATGCACGAGCAGAATGCGAGACCCTGACCGTCGCCGCGCCTTCGCGCATGAGCTTTTCAAGAAGGCTCACACACCCGCGCACCGACGGTCAATAGTTTGGACGTACGACGAATTAACCAGCGACAGGAACGCTGTTCACAGGCCGTTCGGAACGCGCGCCGAGCGCCGCCCACAGCGCGATCGCGATGTAGACGAGCTGCTCGGGGATCCGCTCGGCCAGCGGCGAGGCGATCGAGGTGCCGGCGATGGCGGCGTAGATGTTGGCCGGCAGCAGCCCGACGAACAGCAGCGCCAGGCAGATGCCCGCGGGCCGCCTGAAGCGGGCGAGCACCAGCCCGGCCGCCCCGGCCAGCTCCAGCACCCCGGTCAGATACACCACGAACCCGGGGAACGGCACGAACGGCGGCACCATGGCCACCATGTCCCCGTAGTTGGGCATGAAGGTCACCCCGGCCGGCACGAAATGCGCGCTCGCCGTCATGACCAGCATCACGGCCAGCCCGTGGGCCGCGCTCACCCGCCACGTGCCGAACCGGCCCACGCCGAGCGCGCCGAGCCCCCTGAACGCCAGCGTGGCGACCAGCAGAACGATCAATGTCACGAGAGCCCCCATTGGATAGCACTACTACCTACTAATTAGATAACACCACTATCCATAGGAGTGCAACTCCTTAACGGATCCGGTTCTTCGGCGGCGGTGCGACGCTCACCTTCGACCCCCACCCGGTGTAGGTGGTCACCATCTGGAACCGGCCGTCCGTGGGCACGTTGTCGACGGCCTGGCGCGAGGTGACGAGCTTGCGCGGCAGATCGTCAGGGCCGAGCGTGAGCGCGTACGTCAGCACGGCGTCCCCCGCCCCGCCGCCGAAGGGCATGCTCGCCCGGAACCACGGCGACACCTTCCGCAGCGTGGCGTAACCGATCTTGCCGGAGTACGTGCGGCCCTTCTTCCTGCCCTTGAGCAGGACCTTCAGCGTGGCCGGCTCCGCCGGGTTCACGAGCTGCCCGTAGCTGCCCGTGTAGGAGCCGGTCGAGCCCAGGGGCTCCTTGGCGAACGTGCCGTCGCCCGGGCTGAACACGTCGACCCGGTGGGTGGTCCAGCTCTTCCCGCCGATCCAGATCGTACGGCCGCCGTCCACGGCGTACAGGCGGTTGAAGACGCCGCCCGAGTACTTCTTGACCTGGGCGGTGATGTCGGAGGCCGCGATGCCCTTCTCGCCGAACCGCCACTTACCGGTGCGCCGTAAGAACGTCGTGGTCCCGGAGTCGTTCACCAGGGACGTGGCGTCGCGGAACTTGACGCCCCTGCCCGGCTTGATCGTCTTCTGGAGTGCCTTGACCGGGTCGGCCGGGGCGGCGAGGGCGGGGGTGGCGGCCATGGACACGGTCATGGCCGCCGCCACTGCGGCTCCTGCGATCTTCCGCATGGAGTTTCCTTCCTTCGGGAGATCGCAGAGTCTGCCGGACCTTGATCACGACCGGGTGAACGCGAAGTCCTTGATCCGCAGGTCGCCCTTGAACACCACGTACAGGTCGCCTGAGCCCGCCTTCGCCGTCGCGGTCACGTCCGCGTACTGGTAGATCCCGCCCGTGGCGGGCACCTGCACGGTCGCGAGCAGCGCGCCGGTCGGCGAGCCGCGCCGCACCTCGAACGAGCCGCCGCCGGCCGAGGCCACCGACGCCGTGAGCCGAGAGCCCCACGACGCGCGGGTGAAGGCCAGCCAGTCGCCGGCCGAGCCCTCGACGACCTCGCCGCTCACCTTGCTCGCGTCGGCGAAGGCGACGCCCGCGTAGTCGTCGAAGTCCATGGCCCTGGTCGGCTTGGTGAGGTCGCGCACGGGGACCGTCTCGCCGGAGACGCGCAGCGTCGTGGACTGGCGGATGCGGTCGGAGGCGGAGCCGACGAGCACGTCGTGGGTGGCCTTCTCGACCGTCCACTTGCCCCGGGTGTGGTCCCAGACGGCCAGGTCCGCCTTCTTCAACAGGAAGCTCACCGTACGGCTCTCCCCCGGCTTGAGCGTCACCCGCTGGAAGCCGCGCAGTTGCTTGACCGGCTGCGCGAAGCGCGAGCCGCGCTGGTGGGTGTAGAGCTGCACGACCTCGTCGCCGGTCACCTTGCCGGTGTTGGTCACCTTCACGCTCACCTTGTCGCCCTGCACGCGCAGGCCCTGGTAGCCGAACGTGGTGTAGCTGAGGCCGTGGCCGAAGGCGTAGAGCGGCTTGTCCTTGTTGTAGAGGTACGTCATGCCGGTCTTGACCAGGTCGTAGTCCAGCAGGTCCGGCAGGTCGTCGCCGGCCGGCCAGGTCTGGGGCAGCCGCCCGCCCGGGTTGACGTCGCCGAACAGCACGTCGGCGATGGCGTGCCCGGTCTCGGCGCCCGCGTGCGTGGTCCACAGCAGCGTCGGTGCGTCCACGGTGACCGGGTAACTGGTCTCCAGGACGACCACCGTGCGCGGGTTGGCCTTGCGCACGGTGTCGATCAGCCGCCGCTGTCCCTCGCCCAGCTTCAGCGTGTCGCGGTCGTGGAACTCGCGGCCCGCCACGAACGGGTGGCTGCCCACCACCACGACCGCGACCTGCGCCTTCTTGGCCTGCGCCGCGGCCTCGGCGATGCCGTCGGAGACGACCTCCTTGGCGAACGCGGCGGCCTGCGCCTTGGGCACCAGACCGAGCGTGCCCTCAGGGGTGACGCCCACGTACGCGTCGGGCAGCGCGAACCAGCTCTCGACCGTCTCGTAGCCGGCGTACCTGATGAGGTAGGCGCCGCCGGGCTGCTTCTCCAGGGCGAACTGCTGGGAGACGTACCAGCCGTCGGGCTCGGCGTCGTCGGTGTCGAGCGAGCGCCAGTCGCCGCCGAACAGCCTGCCGTTGCCGGCGTTGCGCAGCGTGGAGACGCCGCCGGTCCAGTCGGTCAGGTCCCACTGGGAGGCCGCGGTGGGCGCGGTGTCGGTGAGCGCGGCGTTGTCGTCGGGCCCGGTGCCGGTGGCGGTGAGGTACTTGCCGCTCTCGACGTGCTTGAGCGCGATGCGCTCCAGCCCCTCGCCGGTCGTCACGCCGGGCACCCGCTCCTTGATCCCGTCGAGCGGCGTCACCTGGTACGGCAGCTGCCCCGAGTACCAGTCCCGGTAGAGCTTGCCGGCCAGCGGCCCGACCACGGCCGCCGACTTCGGCCTGCCCAGCGGCAGCACGCCGGAGTTCTTCAGCAGCACGGCCGCCTTCGCCGCGGTCACGCGGTTCAGCTTCTGGTTGGCGGCGCTGTTGATCACGTCGGCGCCGATCTTCCTGTACGGCCCGCCGTCCGGGTCGAAGTGCCCGAGCCTGGTCCTGATCGACAGCACCCGCCCGACGGCCTTGTCCACGTCCGCCTCGGTGATGCGGCCCTGGTCGAGTGCCGCCCTGAGGTTGGTGACCAGCGGCCCGATGTCGCTGCCGTCGATGGTGAAGCTGTCGAGCCCGGCCTTGAGCACGGCCGCGAACGCCTCGGGCTTGCCCTCGTAGTAGTGCTCCAGGTCGGTGAGCGCGTGCGGCCCCCAGGCGTCGCTGACGTTGTAGAGCGTCTTGCCGGTCCACGACCTGACGACGGTGTCCAGGTCGGGGTTGACGTGGTTGGGCCGCCCGTTGACCAGGTTGTACGACGCCATCACCCCGGTCGCCGCGTCGGCCGAGATCGCCGCCTTGAACGCCGGCTCGTAGTACTCGTGCCTGAGCTTGGGCGTCAGGTTGGAGGAGGTGAGGCTGCGGTCGGTCTCGTTGTTGTAGGCCAGGTAGTGCTTCAGGACGGGCGCGGTCTTGAGGTAGAAGGGGTTGTCGCCCTGGAGGCCCTTGCCGTACGCGGTGGACATGGCCCCGGTCAGCAGCGGGTCCTCGGAGTAGCCCTCCTCGTTGCGGCCGGCCCTGGGGTCGCGCAGCAGGTCCACCACGGGCGCCCACACCTGCAGCCCCCACAGGACGGGGTCGGTGGCGTTGTAGCCGCGCGCCTCGTCGCCCACGGCCGAGCCGACCCGCTTGACCAGCTCCGGGTCCCAGGTGCTGGCCAGGCCCACGGCCTGCGGGAACACCGTGCCGCTCGCGAACTTCTGGTTCCAGTTGTCGTCGAGGTGGTTGGACCAGGCGACGCCGTGCAGGGCCTCGGTGCCGTTCTTGTGGTAGCCGATGCCGAGCCGGGGGATCGCGGGCTGCGACTGGTGCAGCAGGCTGAGCTTCTCGTCCAGCGTGAGCCGGCCGAGCAGGTCGGAGACCCGCTGGTCGAGCGGGAGTGCCGGGTTCTGGAAGGGGTGGCTCGGGTCGGCCTGGGCGGGCGCGGCGAGCAGGGACGCGCCCAGGGCAAGGGTGGCTAATAACGGGACTTTTCGCATCTTGGAATCTCCATCACTTGATGGCGCCGACCGTCACACCTCGGGTCAGCGTGCGCTGGAAGATCAGGAAGAAGGCGACCGCCGGCAGCACGCCGAGCAGTGCCGACGCGCTGGACATGGTGGCGTCCATGTACCGCTCCCCTTGCAGGATCCCGAGCGCCACCGGCACGGTCTGGGTGTCGTTCGAGATCAGGAAGATGAGCGGCAGGAAGAACTCGTTCCAGGTCCAGATGAAGAAGAAGATCAGCAGGACGTTGATCGTCGGCCGGCTGATCGGCACCACGATCCTCAGCAGCGCGCGCAGCCGCCCCGCGCCGTCGATCGCCGCCGCCTCCAGGATCTCCTTCGGGAACTGGCCCAGCACCGCGCTCAGCAGGTACGTGCCGAACGCCGCCTGGATCGCGGTCATCACGATGATCACCGCGAGCTGGGTGTCGTACAGGCCGGCGGCCTTGGCCAGGTAGTACAGCGGGTAGGCCAGCGACTCCTGCGGCAGCGTGTTGGCCACCAGGAACAGCACGAGGATCCACAGCCGGCCCTTCACCCGGCCGATGCCCAGCGCGTACGCGTTGAGCACTGACAGCACGACCGCGAGCACCGCCACGGACGCGCTGATCAGGAAGCTGTTCCAGAGCTTGGTGCCGAACTCCGCCCGGTTCCAGAAGTCCACGATGCCCTGGAGGTAGAGCCCGTCGGGCAGGCTCAGCGGCCCCTGCGAGCTGTACTCGGCCGGCGACTTGATCGCGTTCATCGCCACGATGACGAACGGGAAGATCATCACCACGGCCAGCACGACGAGCGCGAACAGCACCGCCCACCGCCCGGGGCCCCTCATGACTCACGCTCCTGCACCCGCAGGAACAGGAACGTCACCACGATGATGATCAGCGCCAGCACGGTGGCGATCGCCGAGCCGTAGCCGACGTTGCTCTTCTGGAAGAAGTTCAGGTACGAGAAGTACGACGGCACCATCGTCGCGTTGCCGGGACCGCCCCTGGTCAGCACGAAGATCGGCCCGAACACCTTCAGCGCCGCGATCGTGCACGTCAGCAGCACCACGAAGATCTCCGGCCGGATCTGCGGGATCGTGATGTGCCAGAACTTCCGCCACCACGAGGCCCCGTCGATCTCGGCCGCCTCGTAGTAGGACGGGTCCACCCGCTGCAGCCCGGCCATGAAGATGACCACCGGGTAGCCGAGCTGGAACCACACCATGACCCCCATGACCGTGGCCAGCGCCAGGTCGGGGTCGCCGAGCCAGTCGAGGTCGAGGCCGAGGATCTGGTTGACGGCGCCGTACGAGGGGTGCAGCATCCAGCCCCACACCACGCCCGCCACCGCCACCGGCAGCACCTGCGGCAGGTAGTACATCGCGCGCAGCGCCGAGGCCGTGCGGGTGCCGAACCTCCTGCCGATGTAGTCGAACAGAGCCGCCGCCAGCACCAGCCCGATCGCGGTCGGCACGATCGCCATCGCCACGATCAGCCCCACGTTGTGCTGGAACGACTCCCAGAACCGCTCGTCGGCCAGCAGCCGCGTGTAGTTGTCGAACCCGATCCAGCGCGGCGTGCCCACCCCCGACCAGCGGGTGAAGCTCGCCCCGACGTTCATCACGAACGGCACGACGATGACGGCGAGGAACAGCAGCAGGCTGGGCACCAGATAGAGCCAGTAGCCCCGCCTGCTGCTCGTACGTACGCTCATCTAGTTGCCCAGGTCGGCGAGGTTGTCCTCGTACGGCCCGGCGATCTCGTCCAGCACCTGGGCAGGGGTCTTGCTGCCGTTGATGAGGTTCTGGACGCCGGCCACCAGCACGTCGTAGTAGCCGGGCGCGGGCCAGTCGGGGTAGAAGGCCAGGCCGTCGGCGGCGGTCAGCTTGTTGAAGGTCTCGATGAGCTCCTTGCTCTTCTCGTCGGTGATCGCGCCGGGGTCGGCGGCCACGGGGACGCCGCCCGAGTTGCCGAGCAGGTTCTGGATGTCCTTGCTCATGGTGATGTCGATGAAGTCGTACGCGAGGTCCTTGTTCTCGGAGTTCTCGGGCACGACCCAGAGGTTGCCGCTCGACCCCGGCGACATGGCGGCGCCGGGGAACAGGAAGTGGCCCCACTCGAAGTCCTTGATCTCCGAGGCGAAGCGGCCGTACCACCAGCTCCCGCTGATCACCATGGGGAACTCGCCCTTCATGAAGGCCACGCCCATGTCCTCGGCCTTGAGTCCGGCCGAGTTCTTCGCGATGTAGCCCTTCTTCACCCAGTCGGCGAACGTCTCGGCCCCGTAGGTGAACTCGGGCCCGTGGAAGTCGACCTTGCCCTTGTAGAGCTGGTACGACTCCATCCACGGCTTCTGCGCCTTGGTCAGCGCGAGCTGGTAGAGGATCTGCTGCGCCGGGTACTCGGCGCCGGCGTTGGCGAGCGGGGTCACCCCGGCCTTGACGAAGGTGTCCAGCGCGGCGGTGAACTCCTCGTACGTGGCCGGCACCTCGACCTTGTGCTTGGCGAAGAGGTCCTTGTTGTAATAGACCATCACGAACTCGCCGTAGTTGGGCACGCCGTACCACTTGCCGGAGCCCATCACGCCGCGCTCGTCGTACTTGGCGGTGGTCTGCAGGCCGCCGGGCAGCAGCTTGTCCCAGCCGCGCTTGGTGGCCTCCTCGCTGAGGTCGGTCAGCAGGCCCTGCTTCGACAGCAGCCCCGACGTGGCGTTGCCCTTGTTGTACTCCATGAGGTCGGGCGCCTCGTCCGAGTTGAGCACCATGCTCGCCGTCTTCTGGATCTGCTCGAAGCCCTTCTCCTCGAACTCGACCTGCACGTTCGGATGCGACGCCTCGAACTTCTTGATCGCCTCGGCCCACGCCTTGCCCATCGCGCTCTCGGCGCTCTCGTAGTGCCAGAGCTTGAGCACGCGCGGCTCCGTGCCGCTAGGGGCGGGGGTCTCCGAGCCGCCCGAACCGCAGGCCGACAATGCCGACAGGGCGAGCACGGCGGCGGCCAGCACCGCCGCGCCTCGTGATCTGACCATGATCCCTCCAGGGGGTGTTACGAGATGACGGCCCGCGCGGGAGCTCCGGCCACCGGGACGATGTCCACCCCGGTGACGCGCTTCGGGCCGGTGACGGCGACGCGCAGCTCGTCGCCGTCCCTGGTGGCGACCGCGACCGTCAGGCCGTCGGCGTCGTGGATGTGGACCGTGCCGTCGCCGCCCCCGAAGGCGACGAGCGTGATCTCGGGCGGCACGTCCACCGTGTCCCCTTCCTCCTGGACCGGGATGAGCGCGCCGTAGCGGACGAAGAGCGGGATCTGGTCGAGCGGCCTGCCGATCCGGACGTAGCGGGCGCCCTCCAGCACCTCGCCCGTCCAGTAGTCCACCCACCGGCCATGCGGCAGGTAGACCTGCCTGACGCCGTCCGGCGCGGTCATGGGGGCCACGAGCAGGTCGCGGCCGAGCAGGTACTCCAGGTCGGCCTGCCAGGCCACCGGGTCGTCAGGGTGGTCGACGCACAGCGCCCGCATCATCGGCGCCCCCGTACGCGCGGCCTCGACGGCCGCCGAGTAGAGGTAGGGCATCAGCCGGTAGCGCAGCCTGAGCGCGGCCACCGCCTCCGCCTCGACGGCGGGGAACTCCCACGGCTCGCGGGTGGTGGTGCCGTGCAGGCGCAGCAGCGGGGACAGCGCGCCGAACTGGGTCCAGCGGACGTACAGGTCGTCGGTCGGGCGGCCGGTGAAGCCGCCGGCGTCGTGGCTCCAGAACGGCACGCCCGACAGGCCGTGCGCCAGGCCGCCCCTGATCGTGCTGCCCATGGCGGCGTAGCTGGTGTAGGTGTCGCCGCCCCACTGGGCGCTGTGGCGCTGCCCGCCCAGGTACGACGAGCGCGCCCACACCAGGTCGTGCCCGTTGACCTCACGGGTGACCTCGGCCACGACGTCGTTGAACAGCAGCGTGTAGACGTTGTGCAGGTCGGAGCCCGACATGCCGTTGAAGGCGACCGCGTCGGCGGGCACGCCCTCGGCGAAGTCGGTCTTGAACGCGGCCACGCCCTGGCGCAGCAGCGGGCGCAGCAGGTCCTTGAACCAGGCGACGGCGGCCGGATTGGTGAAGTCGACGATGCCGCAGGCGGGGAAGGAGCCGTGCCAGCAGTCGGCGACGTAGACGAGCCCCGCCTGATTCTTCAGGAAATATCCGGCTTCGGCGGCCTCGCGGAAGGCCGGGCTGAGATGCGAGACGTACGGGTTCATCCACAGGCAGACCTTGAACCCCATCGTGTCCAGCTCGGCCAGCATGCGCTCGGGGTCGGGGAAGTTCTTCGCGTCCCACCGCAGGTCCGACCAGTGCCCGTCGGTCTGCCAGTACGTGTCCAGGTGCAGCACGTCGCACGGGATGCCGCGCTCCCTGATCGTGCGCGCCCTGGCCAGCACCCGCTCCTGGCTGTCCACGCAGAACCCCGACGAGATCCACGTGCCGAACGCCCACTTCGGCGGCAGCGACGGCCGGCAGGTCAGCCGGTCGTAACGCGCCAGCACCTCGGGCGGCGTCGGCCCGGCGATCACGTAGTAGTCGAGCACGTCGTCGGGCACCACGATCTGCACGACGCTGTGCGTGGACTGGCACACGTCGAACTCCACCGGCGCGCCGCTGTCCACCAGCACGCCGTAGCCGCGGCTCGACAGGTAGAGCGGCACGTTCTTGTACGCCCGCTGCGACTCGGCGCCGAAGGCGTCGAAGTTCCACATCACCGGCCGCTGGCCGCGCTTGTCCAGCCGGGTGAACGACTCGCCGAACCCGCTGAACGCCTCGTCCGGCGCGGCGGCGAAGCTCTCGTGGTAGGCCACCGGGGTGCCCGCGGCGCGGGAGCGGCCGAACGGCAGCGTACGCAGCCGGCCGCTGATGTCGGTGTGGCCGCGGTCCTGCTCGACCAGCGTGGCGCCGGAGGCGCCGGTGAAGCGCAGGTGCCAGGGCGACAGGCCGATCTCGGCGCGCAGCGGGCCCGCGTCGATCACGATCGGCTCGCCCGGCTCCGTCGCCGCTCGCGCTTCGGCGTACGTGCCGGGCTTCACCAGCGCGATCGCCCCCTCCGAGCGGGGGCGCGCGGTCGCGTCCTCCGACAACCTGACCCTGATCACGCCCTCGCCCGCCACGCCCACCTGCACGACCAGCGTCTCCTGGGCCGTGGTCACCGCCTTGAGCAGCACCTCCGCTCCGTCGGCCGCGAGCAGCTCTGCCGAGGCGAGCGCCGACAGGCCGCCCTCGCCCCGCTCGCGGACCGGCAACTCGGGCGGGTCCGCGACGAAGTACTCGTGCGCGACCAAGGGAGGGCGATAGGGCATGGAAGCTCCTTCAACGCGGGCGCCAAACTCGTGAATTAGTTTGCTGTCCATACCAACAAACGTCAACGGTGCAAGCCCGCAGGAAGGCCCAAACAAAAAGGCCGAGGCGGTTTGCCTCGGCCTGTGCGAGCGCCCCCGGTGGAGCGCGGGAGGGTTAGATGGACACGCCCGGCTGCATCAGGCGGCGGGCGGCCTCGGTGATCGAGCCCGACAGGGACGGGTAGACGGCGAACGTGTGGGCGAGCTGGTCGACGGTCAGCCGCTGCTGCACCGCCACCGACACGGCCAGGATCAGCTCGGAGGCCCGCGGCGCCACCACGACGCCGCCCAGCACGATGCCGGTGTGCGGCCGGCAGAACACCTTCACGAACCCGTCGTTGAAGCCCTGCATCTTGGCGCGGGCGTTGGTGGCGAGCGGCAGCTTGACCACGTTCGCCTCGATCTCGCCCGCCTCGATGGCCCGCTGCGCCACGCCGACCGCGGCGATCTCGGGGTCGGTGAAGATGTTGGAGGCCACCGTGGCCAGCCGCAGCGGCTGCACGGCCTCGCCCAGCGCGTGCCACACCGCGATGCGCCCCTGCATGGCGGCGACGGAGGCGAGCATCAGCACGCCGGTGCAGTCGCCGGCCGCGTAGACGCCGGGCGCGGACGTGCGCGAGACCTTGTCGACCTTGATGAAGCCGCCCCTGTCGAGCTGCACCCCGGCCTCCTCCAGGCCGATGCCGGAGGTGTTGGGCACCATGCCGACCGTCATCAGCGCGTGGGAGCCCTCGGCGGTGCGGCCGTCCTCCAGCGTCACCACCACGCCGTCGGCGGTGCGCTTGACGGAGGCGGCCCTGGAACGGCCCATGACGTTCATGCCGCGCCGCCGGTAGACCTCTTCGAGCACCTCGGCGCCGTCGGCGTCCTCGTTGGGCATCATGCGGTCGCGGCTGGAGACCAGCGTGACCTCCGACCCCAGCGACCGGTAGGCCCCGGCGAACTCGGCGCCGGTCACCCCAGACCCGATGACGATGAGGTGCTCGGGCAGCTCCTCCAGGTCGTAGAGCTGACGCCAGTTGAGTATGCGCTCGCCGTCGGGCTCGGCGCCGGGCAGCACGCGGGGCGTCGCCCCGGTGGCCACCAGCACCACGTCGGCCCTGATCGTCCGGTCGCCGGCCCGCACCACCTGCGGATCGACCAGCCGGCCCCGCGCCCTGATGATCTCGACGCCCTCGGCCTCGACCCGCGTCGCGATGTCGGCCGACTGCGCCTGCGCCAGCTCCTTGACCCGCTTGTTGACCAGCGGCAGATCGACGCCCACCGTGCCGGCGTCGCCGTCGGGCCCGCCGGAGAACGACACGCCCAAGGAGGGGGCGTCGAGCAGCGCCTGCTTACGCACGGAGGTCGCGATCAGGGTCTTGGACGGCACGCAGTCGGTCAGCACGCACGCGCCGCCGGGGCCGTCCTGCTCGACCATCGTGACTTGTGCGCCTAGCTGAGCGGCCACCAGCGCCGCCTCGTAGCCGCCTGGTCCACCGCCGATGATCACGATCCTCGTCACGTCACCCATTGTCCCGCATGCCCCGGCCCGAGGTCGAAACGGGGCGCGGTCTCAGGCGCTACTCTTGTCAGCTGTGCCTGTCTACGCCGCCTACGGCAGCAACATGGACCCTGAGCAGATGGCCATGCGTGCCCCGCACTCCCCCATCAGGGGCGTCGGATGGCTGCCGGGCTGGCGCCTGACGTTCGGCGGCATGGACCTCGCCTGGGAGGGCGCGGTCGCCACCATCGTCGAAGATCCCGACGAGCACGTCTTCGTGGTGCTCTACGACGTGCCCGAGTGGGAGGAGACCTCGCTCGACCAGTGGGAGGGCGCCGTACGCGGGGCCTACCACAAGGTGCGGCTGCGGGTGCAGACGCTCGACGGCGAGGTCGTGGCCTGGTTCTACGTGCTCGACGGCTACGAGGGCGGCCTGCCGTCGGCCCGCTACCTCGGCAGCCTGGCCGAGGCGGCCGAGCGGGCGGGCGCTCCCGACGACTACGTCAAAGAGCTGCGAGAGCGCCCCTGCACCTCCTACGGCGGCTAGCTGAGCGGCTTGTCCTTGGTCTCCCTGAGCACGAAGAGATAGACCAGGGTCGAGATCAGCGCCAGCGCCGACATGTACCACGGGAAGAGCCCGGGGTTGCCCGCGTCCTTCAGCGCCGTCCCGATCAGCGGCGCGGTGCCACCGAAGATCGCCACGGTCAGCGAATACGGGAACCCGGCCCCCGCCGCCCGCACCCGGGTGGGGAAGAGCTCGGCGTTGACCGCCGCCGAGATCGAGGTGAAGCAGCCGAGGAAGACCATGCCGATGAGCTGGACGACCAGCAGGCTCGCGTAGGCGTCGGTGAGCAGCCCGAGCATCGGCACCGGCAGCACGACGAACCCGATGCCGAACGTGATCAGCATGGGCCTGCGCCCGATCCTGTCGGACAGCATGCCGAGCAGCGGCTGCAGGATCATGAAGAAGACCAGCGAGATCGTGCCGATCTGCAGCGAGTCCGCCACGTCGAAGCCGACGGTGATCTGCGCGTACGTGGGCAGGAACGTGGTCCACGTGTAGTACGCGACGGTGCCGGCGATCGTGATGCCCACGATGGTTGCCGCGGACCTCGGGTAGTTCTTGAGGAACTCGAACATCTTGGGCCGCTCGGCCTTGCCGCTCTGGATCTCGCCGGCGACGGCGGAGGTCTCGTCGGCGCCCCTGCGGATCCACAGGCCCACGAGGCTGAGCAGGGCGCCCACGAAGAACGGGATCCGCCAGCCGAAGGAGTCCATGTCGGCCTTGATCAGGAGGGTCGCCAGCAGGGCGGCCAGGCCCGAGGCCAGCAGCTGGCCGATCGTGGTGCTGACGTACTGGAAGCTCGAGTAGAGGCCGCGGCGGCCGTGCGGGGCCGACTCGACGAGGAACGTGGTGGCGGCGGCGAACTCGCCGCCGACCGACAGGCCCTGGATGAGCCTGGCCAGGGTCAGGATGACGGGCGCGAGCAGGCCGACCGACTCGTACGTGGGGGTCAGGCCGACGATCAGCGAGCCGACGCCCATCAGCATGATGGTGAACGTCATCGCGGCCTTACGTCCGTAGCGGTCGGCGAACGCCCCGACCACCAGGCCGCCGAGCGGACGCATGAAGAAGCCCACGGCGAAGACGGCGAACGAGCTGAGCAGCGGCACCAGGCTGTTGCCCGAGCTCTCGGCGAAGATCTGAACGGAGAAGATGGGAGCGAGGAAGCTGTAGGCGTACCAGTCGTACCACTCGACGACGTTGCCGATGCTGGCCGCCGTGAGCTGGCGGACACGGCTCTTGGGGATGCCGAGTGGTGATTGCGCCACCGGGGAGGTCGCCACGTGGGCTCCTTTGCTGACAACTGCAGAGATGGCTTACTGTGCATTCGGACGACCGAAACAGTCAAATGTCTCGGCAAACATTTACAAACCAGACATAGAAACGGCCCTAGGTGGATGTTCTCGACCGGCGTCTCGTCGCCGCCCTGCAAGTCAGCCCCCGAGCGTCGTGGGGCGAGCTCGGCCGGGCCGTGGGCGAGCACGAGCGCACGGTCGCGCGGCGGCTGCAGCGGCTGATCGCCGACGGCGTCGTCCGCGTCACCGCCATCTACGACGACCTGCGCACCGGCCACGGCCGTCCCGTGCACCTGCACGTCCAGGTGCGTCCCGGCACCGTGCCGGAGGTGGCGAAGGCGCTGGCCGGCCGGGCCGACACCCGCTCGGTCTACGCGCTGACCGGAGCCGCCGACATCGGCTGCGAGCTGGTCGCCCCCACCAGGGAGGACCTGCACCACATCCTGTCCGCCCAGGTCACCGGCATCGACGGCGTGCTGCAGACGCAGACCCAGGTGGTGCTCCACACGTTCAGGACCGTCGCCGAGTGGCATGCCCCCTACCTCACCGAGCGGGAGGTCGCCGAGCTGCGGCCGGGCCCGCTCCCCGAGTCGGAGCCGGAGCCGCCGCCCGACGAGGAGGGCCTGACACCGCTGGAGCAGGAGATCGCCGAGCTGCTCGCCGGCGACGGGCGCATCGCGTTCACCGCGGTCGCCGAGCGCCTCGACATCTCCGTGCCGACCGCCCGCAGGCGGGTCACCTCGCTCATCGAGCGGCGGCTGCTGCTGCCCCGCGCCGAGGTCGAGCCCGCGCTGCTCGGCCTGGAGGTCGAGGCCATGCTCTGGCTCAAGGCCCGCCCCCACGGCCTCGACCGGGTCGGCCGGCAACTGGCCGCGCACCCCCACGTCCGTTACTGCGCCGCGACCACGGGCACGCATTCCCTCATCGTGCAGGTCGTGGCGGCGCACGAGGCGGCGCTCTACCGTTTCATGACCGGCGTCGTCGGCCGGTACGACGAGATCACCGACGTCGACCTCACCCTGATCACCCGTGCCTACAAGCGCGGTCACCTCCACAAGTCCGGACTGCTCACGCTCGACCACCGTTGGGAGAACACACCATGACCCCTGCTGAGAGGGAAGTCGCCGACCTGTGCGTGGAGCTGATCCGCGCCGACAGCAGCAACTACGGCGACGGCAGCGGCCCCGGTGAACGCGCCGCCGCCGAGGTCGTCATGGCCAGGCTGGCCGAGGTCGGCATCGAGCCGACGTACATCGAGAGCGAGCCAGGCCGCGGCAACGTGATCACCCGCGTCGAGGGCACCGACTCCTCGCTGCCCGCCCTGCTCGTGCACGGCCACCTCGACGTCGTGCCGGCCAACGCCGACGACTGGTCGGTCGACCCGTTCGCGGGCGAGGTGCGCGACGGCTACATCTGGGGCCGCGGCGCCGTGGACATGAAGGACATGGACGCGATGATGCTGGCCGTGCTGCGCCGCTTCAAGCGCGAGGGCATCAGGCCGCGCCGCGACATCGTCTTCGCCTGGGTGGCCGACGAGGAGGCCGGCGGCGTCTACGGCGCCAAATACCTCACCGCCCACCACCCCGAGCTGTTCGAGGGCGTCACCGAGTCGATCAGCGAGGTCGGCGGCTACTCCCTTGAGGTGGACCCGTCACTGCGGCTCTACCTCATCGAGACCGCCCAGAAGGGCCTGGCCTGGATGAAGCTGATCGCCGACGGCACCGCCGGCCACGGCTCCATGCTGAACGACGACAACGCCGTCACCGAGGTCGCCAAGGCGGTGGCCAGGATCGGCGCCCACGACTGGCCGCTGACCTACACCGAGACCGTGCGCCGCTTCCTGACCGAGGTGGCCGACGCCTTCGGCATCCCGTTCGACGAGAACGACCCGCAGCCGATCCTCGACAAGATCGGGCCGCTGGTGCGCTTCGTCGGCGCGACGCTGCGCAACACCACCAACCCGACCCAGCTCGGCGCCGGCTACAAGTCGAACGTCATCCCCGGCCAGGCCACGGCCGTGGTGGACGGGCGGTTCCTGCCGGGGCACGAGGAGGAGTTCTTCAAGACCATCGACGGGCTGCTCGGGCCGAAGGTGCGCCGCGAGTTCGTGCACCACGACATCGCGCTGGAGACCTCGTTCGACGGGGCGCTGGTCGAGTCGATGATCGCGGCGCTGAAGGCCGAGGACCCGGCGGCGCGGGCGATCCCGTACTGCATGTCGGGCGGCACCGACAACAAGACGTTCTTCGCCGACCTCGGCGTGCGCGGGTTCGGGTTCGTGCCGCTGCGGCTGCCCGCCGACATGGACTTCGCCGCGATGTTCCACGGCGTGGACGAGCGGGTGCCGGTGGACGCCCTCCAGTTCGGCGTGCGGGTACTGGACAGGCTGCTCCTAAACTACTGAAGGTGACCAAAGACGCATACACCCTGGCCAGTGAGGCCGCCGCGGCGCTGCGCCGCGCCGCGGGCCTCGACAAGCTCGACGTGCCGCTCGACGTGGCGCTCGTCATGGGGTCGGGGTGGGTGCCCGCCGCCGACGCGCTCGGCGAGACGGTGAGCGAGATCCCCTTCACCGACCTGCCCGGCTTCCGCGCCCCCGCCGTCGCCGGGCACGGCGGCAAGATCCGCGTCGTGCGCACCCCGTCCGGCCGGCACGCGCTGATCTTCCTCGGCCGCACCCACCTCTACGAGGGGCTCGGGGTGGACGCGGTCGTCCACGGCGTGCGCACGGCGGCCGCGGCCGGCGTGCGCACGCTGGTGCTCACCAACGCGGCCGGCGGCCTGCGGCCCGAGACGCAGAACGTCGGCGACCCGGTCCTGATCAGCGACCACATCAACCTGACCGGTGCCAACCCGATCACCGGCACCACCTTCATCGACCTCACCGAGGTCTACTCGCGGCGGCTGCGGGCTCTGGTGCGCGAGGTGGACCCGACCCTGGCCGAGGGCGTCTACGTCGCCTTCAGGGGCCCGACGTACGAGACCCCGGCCGAGATCCGCATGCTTCGCACGCTCGGCGGCGACATGGTGGGCATGTCCACCGTCCTGGAGGCCATCGCCGCCCGCGAGGCGAATGTCGAGGTGCTCGGCCTCTCCCTGGTCACCAACCCGGGCGCCGGGCTGTCCGGCGAGCCGCTCGACCACGAGGAGGTCCTCCAGGTGGGCCGGGCGACGGCCGCCCGCATGGGCGTGCTGCTCGCCAAGGTGGTGGACCGGCTGTGAGCCCGGCGATGAGTCTCGTGGACGAGGCCCGCGCCTGGCTGGCGCAGGACCCCGACCCCGACACCAGGGCCGAGCTGGCCGGGCTGATCGAGCGCGACGACCTGGACGCGCTGCGCGAGCGGTTCGGGGCGCGGCTGGAGTTCGGCACCGCGGGCCTGCGCGGCGAGCTGGGCGCCGGGCCCAACAGAATGAACCGGGTCACCGTGATGCGCGCCGCCGCCGGTCTCGCCGCCGTGCTCGGTCCCGGCCGGCACGTCGTCATCGGCTACGACGCGCGGCACAAGTCCGACGTGTTCGCCCGCGACACCGCCGCCGTGCTGACCGGCGCCGGGCTGCACGCCACCCTGCTGCCACGCCCGCTGCCCACGCCGGTGCTCGCCTTCGCCGTCCGCCACCTGGGCGCCGATGCCGGGGTGACGGTCACGGCCAGCCACAACCCGCCGCGCGACAACGGCTACAAGGTCTACTGGGGCGACGGGTCCCAGATCGTGCCGCCCGTCGACGGCGACATCTCCGCCGCCATCGACGCCGTCGGCCGGGTGGACGAGCTGCCGCTCGGCGGCCCCGGCACGCTGACGGAGCTGGGCGAGGACATCGTCGACGACTACATCGAGGCCGTCACCGCGCTGCCCCTCGGTGACGCGCGCGAGCTGCGGGTGGCGTACACGCCGCTGCACGGGGTCGGCGCGGCCACGCTGACCGGCGCGTTCCTCGCCGCCGGGTTCGAGAGCCCGATGGCGGTCGAGGAGCAGCGCAACCCCGACCCCGACTTCCCCACCGTCGCCTTCCCCAACCCGGAGGAACCGGGCGCGATGGACTTCGCCGCCGCGCTGGCCGGCAAGATCGGCGCGGACCTGGTGCTGGCCAACGACCCCGACGCCGACCGGTGCGCGGTGGGGGTGCCGCTGCCGGGCGGCGGCGTACGGATGCTGACCGGCGACGAGATCGGCGGCCTGCTGGCCGAGCACGTCATCACGCACACCACCGGCGACCGCATGGTCGCCACCACCATCGTCTCCTCCACTCTGCTCGCCAAGATCGCCCGCGCCCACGGCGTGCGGTACGGCGAGACGCTGACCGGCTTCAAGTGGATCATCAAGGCCGGGCCAGGGCTGGTGTTCGGCTACGAGGAGGCCATCGGCTACAGCGTCGGGTCCGACGCGGGGCTGCCGGTCCGGGACAAGGACGGCATCGGCGCCGCGCTGACCGTGGCGGGCATCGCCGCCGCCGCCAAGCGCGACGGGCGTACGCTGCTCGACCTGCTCGACGACCAGGCCCGCCGCTACGGCCTGCACGCCACCACCCAGCTCTCCTTCCGGGTCGCCGACCTGTCGCTCATCACCGACGCCATGTCCCGGCTGCGGGCCGAGCCTCCGGCTGGTCTCGGCGGCCTTGAGGTGACCGCCGCCGACGACCTCGCGCGCGGCGACGGCGGCCTGCCGCCGACCGACGGGCTGCGCTACCGGCTGGCGGACGACGCCCGCGTGGTCGTCCGGCCGTCCGGCACCGAGCCCAAGCTCAAGTGCTACCTGGAGGTGGTCGTGCCGGTCACCACGACGCCCGGCGAGGCGCGAGCGGCTGCCGCGCGGCGGCTCGATGCCGTCAAGTCCGACCTCGCCGCACGGCTGGGGCTGGGGTGACGGAGTCCGAGGATGGCGCCGAGACGGTCCCGGCCTACCTCGTGTACGTGTTCGCGCTGCACGGGCGGGTGCGGCCGTACAGCAAAGTACCTGGAGTGGGAGCTGCGGCGGCATCCGCTGGGCGCGCCGCTGTGGGCGGCCGACGCGCTGCTGCCCCTGCTGGCGGCGGCTCTCACCCTTGAGGCGGGCGGCGCCGTACGGACGCTGCTCAACGACCTCGAACCCCATGCCAGGGCGGCCGGGCACGGCGAGATCTACGACTCGTGGGGCGCGGACCTCGCGTTCCTGCGGGGCCGCTGACCACCTCGCGTTCCCGCGGGGGCGCTGACCGCCTCGGCCGGCAGCCGCGCCGCCAGCCTGAGCAGCCCGGCGGCCGCGAGCGCCAGCAGCGTGCCGAGCGCCGCCCAGAGCAGCGGCGGCCACAGCACGACCAGCGCAGAGAACCCGGCCGGCGCCACCACCTGCCCGACCGCCCACGTCATCTGGTGAATCGCCAGGTACCGCCCCCGCATCGCGGCAGGCGCGGCCCCGGCCGCCAGGGCCGCGGCGGGCGCGGTGTGCAGCAGTTCGGCCAACGTGAACACCAACGTGGCCGCGACCAGCACCGCCACCCTGGCGAGGCCGGCCGGGACCGCCGCCGTCACCGCGTACAGACCGCAGGCGACCACGAAGACCCCGCCCGCGAGTGCCATCGCGTGGGTCCGTCGAGCATGCCGCTGCACATGCCGCACCGGCATCTGCCCCACCGCCACCAGCAGCGTGTTGACCGTGTACAGCACCCCCAGCAGGGCGGGAGGCAGCTCAAGGACGGAGACCGCTTAGAGAGGGTCGCCTGGGTCGCGTAGAGGCGGTCCCGGCCGCCGCCCTCGCTGATCACCGCCACGTAGCTGCTTGAGGCGGGGTAGTAGGCCCGGTCGCCGGCCGCGATGACGGCGGCGATCGCGATGAGCGCGCCGAAGCCGTCCACCAGCGGGTAGACGGCGAAGCCGAGTGCGCGGATCACGTACGTGCCGACCAGCACCGTACGCGCGTCGAACCGGTCGATGAGCATGCCCGCCACGGGATTGGCCGCGAGCCCCAGCCCCGCCGCCACCGTCACCCCCAGCCCCACCGTCGCCGGCGGCAGGCCGGTCACCTGCTGGATGAACAGGAGCGTCAGTGGGACGTACAGGCCGTTGCCGAGAGCGTCCACGAACATGCCGACGAGAAAGGGACGCACGGCACGGCTGCCCGATGAGGTGAATCGCACCCGCAGCAGTGTCCAGGCCGGCCACGCCCGCGCGGATCGGCCACCGGGCCGGGACCGATTCGGCCATCCGTCCTAGGACCGGCCCGCCCCCAGCCACCCCTCGGAGCCGACCACACCGGACCGACGGACGGCGCGTCGGCCCGGCCTCAGGTGCCGCGGCCGGCCGTGCGGCCGGCCGTGCGGGCGGTCAGGACAGGCGGAACTGGAGGTCGGTGAGGAAGTTGGCGGGGTCGTTCTCGACGCGGGGGTCGGTGTTGTAGACCTCCAGGCGGCAGCCCCAGTGCTCGGCGCCGTCGCCCTCGGTCATGTCCCACTTCAGGCCCTGCTCCTCGCCCCACGCCAGCAGGACACGGGTGGCCTCGATGAGGCCGTCGAAGTGGCCGCGGTGGGTCAGGGTGGCGTAGCGGCCGGCGGGCAGGACGGCGGCGAAGTAGTCGCCCTCGCTCTCCACAGGCTCGGCGACCGGCACCCCGGCCTGCATCACCAGCCCGTCGCCTGCCGTGTCGAAGCTCTCGTAACGCAGGAACGGCGCCCCGGCGATGGCGGCACCGCGTCCCAGCAGCCAGCCGGCGATCTCGCCGATCCGGTCCGCGACGACCGGGATGGTGTTCATGGTGATGGCGCCGCGCACCCCGACGTACGGACGGTCGGGGAGTTCCACGATCTCCGGCATAGGTGAACGCATAGGTGAAACCTCCTTCTCCCCGAGTAAGACCGGCCAGGCCCGCGAAACTCATCGCACGCTCACGCCACGACCGCGGCGACCACCAGAGCGAGTGCGACGACCAGCGCCGCGATCGAGTCGTACGACAACGTCACCCGGGCGGGCCCGGCCTCCTGGGAGCGGCGCTTGGCGGACTCGGCGCGGTCGCGGATCTGGTCGCCCACCCAGTCGGCGTGGGTCTTGCCCGCGAACGCCTCGGCCGCCGCCTGCTCGCCCTTCGACAGGGTCGGCTCGGTGGCGAAGCGCCCCCGCTGCTGGGCGGGGGTGCCGCGCCGCTGCGCCTTGGCCCGTTCGCGCGCGCTGCTCATCGGCGTCCACAGCCGCAGCACCTGGTCGTCGCCGTAGCGCACGTTGATCGAGTGGGAGACGCCGACGTCCTCGATGGAGGCCCACGGCAGGAACGTGGTGCGGAACGGGTTGCGCCCCACCAGCCCCTCCTCGGTGAGCACGGTGGCGGGCCGCAGCGCGACCGCGTAGACCAGCGCGGTCAGCACGGCGAGCACGGCCAGCGCCACCAGCGACGCCTTGCCGCTGAAGCGGACGACCAGGTCGACGACGTTGAGCGCGACGAACACCAGCCAGACCCACGCCAGGACGTAGGCGGTCTTGGAGCGGTAGGTCTGCTTCACGGCTGCCACTTGAGCTGTGCGAAGCCGGGCTTGATCACGCCGTTGATGAGCGCCAGCCGCTCGTCGAACGGCAGGAACGCCGACTTCATCGCGTTGACCGTGAACCACTGCAGGTCGTCCCAGCCGTAGCCGAACGCCTCGACCAGCTTGCGGAACTCGTCCGACACGGTGGTGGAGCTCATCAGCCGGTTGTCGGTGTTGACCGTGACGCGGAAGTGCAGGCGCCGCAGCAGCCCGATGGGGTGCTCGGCGATCGACGCGGCGGCGCCGGTCTGCAGGTTGGAGGTGGGGCACATCTCCAGCGGGATGCGCTTGTCGCGGACGTACGCCGCCAGCCGCCCCAGCTTGGCCGTGCCGTCATCGGAGACCGAGATGTCGTCGATGATGCGCACGCCGTGGCCGAGCCGGTCGGCGCCGCACCACTGGATGGCCTGCCAGATCGACGGCAGCCCGAACGCCTCGCCGGCGTGGATGGTGAAGTGGGCGTTCTCCCGCTGCAGGTATTCGAACGCGTCGAGGTGGCGGGTGGGCGGGTAGCCGGCCTCGGCGCCCGCGATGTCGAAGCCCACCACGCCGCCGTCGCGGTAGCGCACCGCCAGCTCGGCGATCTCGCGGGAGCGCGCCTGGTGGCGCATGGCGGTCAGCAGCGTGCCGACGCGGATGCCGCGCCCCTGGGAGCCGCGCTCGAACCCGTCGAGCACGGCCTCCACCACCTGGTCGAGGCTGAGGCCCCGGGTGGTGTGCTGTTCGGGGGCGAAGCGCACCTCGGCGTAGACCACGCCGTCGGCGGCCAGGTCTTCTGCGCACTCCTGGGCGACCCTGGCGAGCGACTCGCGGGTCTGCATGACGGCGACCGTGTGGTCGAAGGTCTCCAGGTAGCGTTCGAGCGAGCCGGAGTCGGCCGCCTCCTCGAACCACTGGCGCAGGTCGTCGGGGTCGTGGGTGGGCAGCCGGCCGTAGTCGGTCTCCCGGGCCAGCTCGACGATCGTCTCGGCGCGGAGCCCGCCGTCGAGGTGATCGTGCAGCAACACCTTGGGAGCCCGCCGGATCTCGTCAAGCGTGGGGCTCATCCGCCCATGATATGAGGACGGCCCGGCTTTCACTCGCCCCCACCGGGCCCGATCCTGGCGCGCGGCCCGCCGTCACTCGCGTCCGGCGGCCTCGGGAGCGAAGGCGGGCAGGCACACCGCGATGTACTCGGCGCCCTCGGGGCCGACGCTGTAGCGGACCTTCTCGCCCGGCGAGGTCACCACCGACTGCCCGGCGTCGACCCGCGTGGTGCCCTCGTCGTGCTCGACCAGCACGGTGCCGCGCAGGACCACGGTGTACTCGGTGAAGGCCGGCGTCTGCGCGGGCTCCTCCCACCCGGGCGGCGCGGTCATGTGGGCGATGGACACCGCCTCGTCGCCGCTGTTGACGCGGCCCACGTGCTCGTCGATCACTTTGCCACCGGGTACGGGGATGCGCGAGGCCCCCTCGATCTTTCTCACCACGACGGTCAGTGTGCCACGTCGAGCACGAGCCGGTCCGGCGACCCCTGCTCGGTGACCCGGAACCCGGCCCGCCGGTCGAGCGCCAGCCCGATCCCGACGCGGCCCTCGAAGTCGCCGGTCCTGACGACCTTGGTGAGGTTGCCGAGCCCGGCGGCGTAGACGGGGCCGCCGCCCCAGGTGGGCTCGCCCTCGTCGTCGTGGGCGTGCGCGGGGAAGAGCGTGAGCTGCAGGTACGCGCCGCCGCTTACGTCGATGGGCTTGCCCGAGCCGTCCTGGACGAACCCGTCCACCCATTTCACGTCATATCCGGGTATGCCGCCGCGCAGATCGACCACGAGCCGGTCATAGGTGTCGTGAGCCGCATACCGTACGTTCGTCACGACCGCCGGCTCCATGCCGCCCCGATCGACCTCCACCTCGGCCGTACGCGTCGGGCCCGGCTGCGCGGCCGGCCCGGAGGAGGACGGGCTCTGCGGCAGCGTGGCCTGCTGCGCGGTGCCGCACGCGGTGAGCACGCTCAGCAGGGCGAGTGGAAGCAGCAGGCGGACACTCGACGGGCGCATGCCCGGTATTTGCCCAGCGTGCGAACCTGCAAGCGCTCATCTCCCGACTCTGCAAGCGCGTCATCTCCCGACGACTCCCGGATGCGCCTCCTCCAGCGCGGCGCGCCCCTCCGGCGTGAGCCGCAGGTAGAGCCCACGGTCCACGTCGAGCACGAGCGGCGTCCCCTTGCCCCTGACCACGACCTGGATGTCGCACTCCAGGTAGGTGTTGACGTGCTCCTGCTCCAGGTAGTTGCGTTCGAGCACGTCGCCGTTGCGCGACCCGGCCTCCTCCCTGGTCTTGGAGGCGCCGCCGACGCCGCCGTACCCGACCGTCGGTGGCCCTTCGTGCCCGCCGCCGGAGTGCGCGCCCCCGTCCGACGGGTTGCGCAGGTTGCCGGAGACCCCGGCGCGGGCCGCCAGGCCCCGGCCCTCGCCCTGGCCGTGCCCTGCCGTGTCCAGGGTCTGCGCGTAGACGCGCTGCTTGACCCGCGCCTCGGCGACCTCGCGGACGCCGGTGACCTCGATGCCGACCGTGCCGACGCCGGGCAGCTCGTACGTGTGCCCCAGCAGGGACCCGAGGTGCGCCCGCATGGTCCGTTCCTTGGTGCCCTCGGTCAGCGCGATGCCGTCCTGACGGGACAGCTCGAACCCGCCGGGCCGGTCGGCCACCGCCGGCGCCTCGCCGCGCAGCCTGGGCGGCACCGTGGCCAGCGGCGCCCACTCCTCGACCAGCCTGGCGGCGGGGAAGGCGACCTGGCTGACGTCACCCTTGGGCATCGCGTCGCCGAGCATGGCGGTCAGCGGGCCTGGCCCGCCCTGCTCCGCCCAGCGCGGCCGGGTGGCGACGACCTCCGTGTGCGCCGCGACCGGCGTGCCGTGCGGGACCTCCGTGGTCAGGTGGCCCGCCACCAGCAGGCCGACCTCGCCGTGCGCCACCGCGCCGGACGTCGTGGTGACGCCGACGTGCCGGTCGAAGAGCCGTACGGCGCCGTCGTGGCCGGTCAGCTCGCCCGCCTTGAGCAGCACGCCGCGGGCCGCGCCCTGCACCGGCTCCATGACGGGGCTGACCTTGGAGCGTTCGAGCGTGATGTCGTACGTGACCGGATGCCGGAACTCCTGCGGCGCCTCCCGCGTCTGGAAGCGGTTGATGTCCTTGACGTTGGTGCCGCGGGCGTCCACGGCGTGACCGTCGCGGGAGGTCGTGACCCCGGCCTCGCCACCTGCGATGTCACCGTCCGAGGTCCTGATGTAGCGGGCGAGCGCCTCCTTGCCGCGGTCCGACCCCTTCTCCTGGAGGTTCAGGTCGCCACTGAGCCGCTCGCTGCGCAGCATGAGCCCCGTGTCGGCCCGCTCGCCGACGTGCACCCCGTCGCCCAGCCTGGCCGTGACCCTGATCCCCACGCGCTCGCTGACCCGGCCCGCCTCGTCGGTGACGAACAGCCAGGACGTCACGCCGTTCCCGCGCAGCTCGCCCAGCTTCGTCCCGAGCGCCTCCTGACCGAAGTGGCCGCGCAGCTGCTCGGCCACCGGGTGGGCGGTCAGCTCCTGGCCGGGGAAGAGCAGCCCCTCGCCGCGCAACGTCTCCACGATCGCGGGCAGGACGCCGCGCGCGTCGAGGTGGTGCACGGAAGCGGTGCTCATCGCCGCCTCAGGCGCCACATAGGTACGGGCGACGTCCACGGGCTGCTCCGGGGCGTGTCCCGGCTCGGGGGCGGGAGGTTCTGGGACGTCCAGGTCGTGGCGGCGGGCCACCTCGTCGGGCAGCACGACGTCCATGATGTCGGACACGCGCAGGTGAACGGGCTCCCCGTGCTCGACGACCGTCCCGGCGGTCCTGCTGGGCGTCACGGTCAGCACCAGGTCGCCCCGGTACCAGTGCGAGGCGCCGCCGTCCCCGTACGTGACCCGGCTGATGTCCCCACCACCCCGGTACGAGCTCTCCAGGGACATCCGCTTGGCGGCGGCGTGCCCGCCCACCCGGGCCAGCACCTTGTGCTCGGTCCCCGTCACCGGGTGGCCGCCCTCGGGGGAGCCGCCGAGTGTGACCCGCACGCCGGCCCGCGCGTGCCCGCCGACGCCGCGCGCGCCCCGCTCCCCCTCGACGACGCGCGAATTGCTGTTCGCGTACGCCTCGTGCTCGACCCCGGTCTCCGACTTCACGTACGTCAGCCCCGCCACGTCGGCCTGCACGTGCAGCTCGTAGCGCCGGCCGCCGTGCTCGGCCACCACGTGCCGCAGCCCGCCGGGATGGGACGTGATCATGGTCTCCAGGGTGATGACGTCCACCACGTTCTCGATCGTGACCGGCACGTCCAGGCGGCCCGCGGGCGCCGGCAGGTCCGCCCAGGCGGCGTGCACCTCGGCCACCGCCCGCGCCAGGTCCGGCATCGCGCCCAGGCGGACGATCGCGTGCAGCCGGTCGTCGTGCGCCCACACGTCGCGGGGCGGCCCGTCGAGCCGCTCCATGCGGCCCACGGCCGTGACGTCACCGGCCAGCAGCGGCGTCTGCTGCAGGTGCGGCTCGGGGACGACGATCTCCGCCCGGCTGCCGTCCACCCGCCACGACGTGTCGGCCACCACCGCGCCGTCCTTCGAGACCCGCAGCTGGACGTCGAACGACAGGTCCCTGGTGAAGGTGAAGCCGCCACCCGCCTCCGTGCGGTCGTATCGCGTGTGCCCCGCGCCGACCGCGACCGTCTCCGCCTTGGAGCCGCTCGCGATGCCCGCGATGTTGGGGGCGTCCACCTTCAGCATGCCCTCGGGCACGCCGGTCCTGAGCGCCCTGCCCACGTCCACCCGCGCCACGGCGGCCACCTCGCCGCGCACGCCGTGCGAGACCTCGCGCTGGCTGGTGCCGTTCCATGAGGTGAGCCTGCGCTCGTTGATCGTCACGGCCGTCGCGCCGACCTCGTGCCGGTGGCCGAGCACGCCCTGCGCCACGACCTCGACCGTGTGGCCGGCGATCGTGGTCTCGTACCTGACGCCGTGCAGCGCGTACGTCAGGTCCGCCTCCAGGGCGGCGCCCCCGTACCTGAGCTCCAGGTCGCGGACGATCTGCCGCCTGATGCTCTGCGGCAGGTCCGGCAGCGCCCCCTCGACGGCCTGGCGCAGCTCGGCGAACAGCCGCGTGTCCGCGTGCACCCTGATGCCGGTGCCGAGTCCTGGCCCGCGACCGGCGGCGAGCGTCCTGGGCTCCAGCGGGTGCGGGTCGTAGCCCGTCCTGTCCTGGGCGAACTCCTGGCGTACGCGCTCCATCTCGCGGTGCAGGCCGGCCAGCTCCCACTGGATCCTGTTGAACTCGCCGGGCGGATGCAGGTCGTGGCCGAAGACGTCCCGTTCGAGGCCGGGCGCGTCGCGCGTCGGCAGGGCCAGCTCGGCCGGCACGTCCACGGTGAACGTGCCCATCGTCTCCGTCTCGACCTTCAGGCGCAGGTGGGCGTCGTACATGGTGAGGTCGGCCCGGTTGGTGACCACGGTGTGGTTGCCGTGGGCCCGGTTCGCCGTCGCGACGTGGTCGGAGCCGAAGCCGAAGCCGACGATGCCGCGCCCGATCGCCTCCGCCCAGTGGCCGGCGCGCACGCCCAGCCTGCCGCCCACGTGCAGGTTGAGGTCCCTGCCCTGCCGGTACGCCACGCCCTCCGCGTTGCGCCGCCCGAGGTCGTCGCGGAGCATGCCCTCGACAGGGGGCTGCCCGTCGCCGTCCACCCGCTCGATCCTGGTCACCTCGCCGGTGATCCTGATCGACTCCTCCGCCGACCGCAGCGCCGACGTCCTGAACCTGACCGCCTCCGTGACCGCCCCGCTCGACAGCAGCGCCTGGCTGCGGTTCTTGATGCCCTGCTCGTGCAGGATGGTCGAGGTGAGGTGGTCGATGATCTTGACGACCTCGCGGGCGGGCACGCCCTCGGCCAGCGCGCGGCGCTGCACCTCCAGGACGAGCGGCGTCAGGTCGAGGCCGCTGACCGTGATGCCGTGGTCGCGGAACCTGCCCGCCGCCCCCTGCGGCACCTCATGACGCGGGCGGGCCGGCGGGTGGTCGGACGGGCGCGGCGGGCCCTCCCTGGTGAACTGCTCGGGGAAGGGCAGGGTCACCGCCAGGTCCTGGATCCTGCCGGCGGTCGCGAGCTTCGTGCCGTCGCGGTAGACGTCCACGGCGACGTCGGCGAGGAAGTAGTCGTGTTTGGGGCTGATGACCTTGTGGCCGCTCATCAGCTCGATGCTGCTGGTGTGCGTGGTCCTGGAGGTGTCGAGCAGTCCGGTACGCGGCAGCGCCGTCGACTCCTCGGCCGCGTCAGGCGACTCGGTCAGGTTGCGGACGAGGCCGCCGCTCACCTCCCTCGACGTGGCGCGTACCGACTTGCCCTCCACGCCGTCGCCGCCGAACGCGACCGGCTTCTCCGGCGCCAGGGCCGGGTGCTCCACGTGGGTGAACCCCTCGGGGCGCAGCTTGACGTAGATCGCCTTGTCCCCGACGTCCAGGGCCACGCCCTTCGCCAGGCGCTGGGTCCAGGCGTCGCGGTCACCGTCGGCGAGCACCTGCTCCAGCCAGTCGCGGACGGCCGCCCGCTCCCGCTTCGTCGCGCCCTCGATCCCGTCGGCCAGCGCCCGCGCCGCCGCCTTGGCGTCCTGCGGCACCTTGACGTCATGCACGGCCGTCTCCCCGAGCGCCCCGATCTCGGTGGTACGCGGCGGCCGCACCGGCCCCCGCCCCGCCTCACTCACATCAGGCCGCACCACCCCGTCAGGCCGCGCCGCCTGGACGGCTCCCTCCGCCCGGGGCGCGGGGGCGCCGCCCTCCGGGGCGTGCGGCGGAGGGGCCGCGTTGGTGCCCTGCTGCTGCGAACCGGGCTGCTGGTGGGCGGGCTGTGGGTCCGGGCTGGACGCGAGTGTGGTCGTGGGGACCTGACCGGCCTGATGCGCCGCCCCGCCGGAACGGGGCTCGCCGCCGCCCGCGGCCGGGCCGGGGTCGGGGGTGGGGGGAAGGCCGCCTGAGGGCGGAGGCGGGGTGTCGGCGGGCAAGCCTCTGACCAGGTGCTGGCCGTCGGCGCCGAGTGCGCTGGACGTGATGCCCTTGGCCAGCAGCTCCCAGCTGAAGTGCCCCTGCGCCAGCATGGTGCCGGCCGTGGTGAGGCCGCCGGTGACGGCGTACTGGGCGGCCTGACCGTACAGGGAGGAGTCGGCCGCGGCGAGCAGCTTCTCGAACGTGGACATCTCCGCCCGGGTCAGCCCGGCCCGCAGGGCGGGCGTGGCCAGCCGGGACAGCGCGCCCGACATCAGCCCCATCATGCCGCCCATCGCGGCACCGCTCGCCGCCGAGATCGCGAGCTGCTTGACGTCGAACTCGTCCCTGCGGTTGGTCAGCTGCAGCGCCTGGATGCCCGCGTCCATCCCGCCCATGATCCCGGCGAAGATGGCGATGTTGCGCAGTGTCCGCCGGGCGATCTGCGCGACGGTCAGCCGCGCGATCTGCACGCGTGGCGGGATCAGGCCCAGGGCCGCGGGGTTGGTGACGGCGAGGTGCAGCAGCACCACCAGGGTCGCGATCAGCAGCCACACGGTGGCCTCGATCATGTACTTGGCGTACTGGATCTGCACGCCCACGCCGTTGAGCGCGACGGCGGTGTTGACCAGCCGCTCGACGAGGTTCGCCACCTTCTCGTCCGCCGTCTTCCTGACGTGGCCGACGAAGGCGAGGTGCGCGTCGCCGTCCCAGTCGGCGCCGATGAGGCGGGCGCTGCCCGGCAGGTGGGCGTCGGTGCCCTCGACGATCCGGTACGCGGCCGTGATGCACGCGTCGGCCATCCGGAAGCAGCCGCTCTCGTCGCCTTCCGGCCAGTCCATGCCGACGACCCAACCCACGTACGGCTTGGCCCAGTCGGGCGTGAGGAACCCGTCGAAGCCCATGGTCGCTCAGTCGCGGCGGGCGGGCGGCCGGTCGGCGGCCTCGTAGTTGCGGCTGGAGACGTGCAGGCCGGTGGTGAGGTCGTCGAGGTCGTCCAGGTAGTCCTTGAAGGCGTCCTGGATGGCCTGCTCCATGCCGGGCAGCTTCTTGGCGAGCTCGGCGCCGTACATGTCGTCGCCGAGCGTCTTCCTGTCCAGGTCGAAGGCGGCGCGCAGGGCGGTTCTCGCCTCCTCGGCGTTGCTCTTCAGCTCCTGGTAGACGGCGCTGTGCCGGCGCAGCGCCGCCGCGCGTACGGTGAATCCGTCGCTCACCTGGAACCCTCCTGCGGGCCGGGGAGGAACGCGTCGAGCCCCTGTCCGAAGACCCCGTCGAGGAGCTCGGGGTCCGGCATGAGCGGCTCCATGAGCGTCCTGCTCCGCTCGGCGACCTCGCCCGCCGCCGCCTCGGCCTGCCGCATGATGGCCTCGGCCAGCTCGGACGGCGACAGGCTGCGGTAGACGCGCGGGTTCAGCTCGATGCCGCGCAGCCGCCCGTTGGGGCCGACGGTGACGCTGACCATCCCGTCCTTGGAGCGCGATGTACGCTCGACGGCGTTGTACTCCGCGTACGTCTCCCGCAGCCGGGCGACCTGCCGGTCGATGTCCCGTGCCATCTCCTCGATCGTCGCCTCGAACGCGTCGGTCACCGAAGCACTCTCCCCCTGTGAATGATCACCGGGATCGTATTATGAGCAGGAACGGACACGACGTCACGTTCGGGCGCTGTTAGCAGAGAATTAACGTCTTTGACGCAAAGCCAGGGCCACCGACCAATTTGCGAAAATTACACCGTTTCGTAGGTCCGCACCGGCTCCGCCGCAGGGATCGCCTTGCGCGCCCGCAGCCCCGTCGCCGAGATCGCCAGCCCGGCCAGCGCCAGCACCAGCGACACCACGATCGCCGCGCGCAGCGAGCCGATCGAGAGCGTCTCGCCGCCGCCCGAGGTGAGCACGGCGGTCACCACGGCCAGCACGATCGCGCCGCCCACCTGCCCCGAGGTGTTCAGCAGACCGGAGGCGAGGCCCTGCTCGTCGTCGTCCACGCCGTTGGTGGCCTGGATGTTGAGCGCGGGGAACGACAGCGCGAACGCGATGCCCAGCAGGACCATACCGGGGATCACCATGCCGCCCAGGCTGGGGGTGCGGTCGATGCCGAGGAAGATCGCGTAGCCGCCGGCCAGCGCCGCCGCGCCGATCACGATCAGCTTGCCGGTGCCGAACCTGTCGGCGAAGTCGCCCATCTTGGTCGAGGTGAGCGCGACCAGCACGCCGGCGGGCAGGAACGCCATCGCGGTGCCGAGCGCCGACCAGCCCAGCAGGTTCTGGAAGTACTGCATGGCCACGAACTGGAAGGCCACGTACGAGCCCATGAGGATGACCAGCCCGAGGTTGGCCCGCACGATGTGCCCGGAGCGCAGGAGGCCCAGCCGCACCAGCGGGTGGCGCACCTTCAGCTCGGTGAACACGAACAGCCCGAGCAGCGCGGCCACCCCGGCGAGCGAACCGATCGTCCGCGCGGACGCCCAGCCGGCCTCGGGAGCCTGCACGACCGTGAAGACCAGCAGCAGCATGGACCCCGTGATCGTCACGGCGCCGACGAGGTCGTGGCCGCCCTCGGCCCGCTCCTCACGGCCGCGCGGCAGCACCTTCAGCGCGGCGATCAGCGCGACGACCGCGACGGGCACCGGCATCAGCAACGTCCACCGCCAGCCGATCTCGGTCAGCAACCCCGACAGCACCAGGCCGAGCGAGTAGCCGCTCGCGCCCGAGGCGGTGAAGAAGCTCAGCGCCTTGTTGCGCTGCGGACCCTCGGGAAACGTGGTCGTGATGATCGACAAGGCGGCCGGGGCGGTGAACGCGGCGGCCACGCCCTTCACGAACCGCGCGGCGATCAGCAACCCGCCGTCGTCCACCACACCGCCCAGCAACGACGCCACGGCGAAGACGCCCAAGGCGACCAGGAACACCCTGCGCCGCCCGAGCAGGTCGGCGGTCCTGCCGCCGAGCAGCAGCAGCCCGCCGTAGCCGAGCACGTAGCCGCTGACCACCCACTGCAGCGAGGACGTGGTCAACCCCAGGTCGTGCTGGATGGCCGGCAGCGCGACACCCACCATCGAGACGTCAAGCGCGTCAAGAAAGATCACTGCGCAGAGCACGGCCAAGGCGGCCCAGCGCGAAGAAGGAGAAGTCATGAGCCAGAACAATACATGCACTCGCATCTAATGCAAGCGCATTTAATTCCGTTGCATGAGAGTTGGGCTGGTGGTAACCTGCGCGACATGGACGCGGACGACGTGGTCGAGACCTGGCACTACGTCCTGGCCAAGCACGCCAAGGCGATGTGCGCGCTGGAGCGCGAGCTGGGCGCGCGGCACGGGCTGGGACCCAGCGAGTTCGAGGTGCTCGACCGGATCGTCCGCCACGACCGCAAGCTGCGCATCCAGGAGCTGTGCGACGAGGTCCACCTGAGCCAGAGCGCACTGTCGCGGGTGGTGGGCCGCCTGGAGAAGGCCGCGCTCGTCTCGCGCGACGTCTGCCGCGACGACCGGCGCGGGGTCTACGTCCGCATCACCGACCAGGGCCGCGCCCGCCACGCCGAGGCCGTGCCCACCCACCGCGCCGTCCTCGCCGAGATCTTCAGCGAAGCCCCCGCCTTCACGAGCTGACCTCCGCACCCCGCACTCCCCGCCTTCCTGGCGAAGGCGGGGATTCGTCATGTCTTCCCTCAGGCTTGTACATTCCGCTTGAGGCGTGCATACCGAGTATGCATACTTAGTACGCATGTCGGTCGATGGAGGAGCGATGACGTTCGTACGGCTGGCCGATGTGGCCAGGGTGCACGGCGAAGGGGCGGCTGCCGTGCACGCGCTGAAAGGTGTGAGCCTCGAGGTGGGACTGGGGGAACTGGTCGCGGTCATGGGCCCGTCGGGGTCCGGCAAGTCGACCCTGCTCAACCTCGCGGGCGGCCTCGACCGGCCCACGTCGGGGACGGTGCACCTCGACGGGCAGGACCTCGCCGCCGTACGCGACCTGGCGGCGCTGCGGCGGCGCAGCGTCGGCTACGTCTTCCAGGACCTCAACCTGATCCCGTCGCTGACGGCGGCGGAGAACGTGATGCTGCCCCGCGAGCTCGACGGCGTGCGCTCAGGCCGGGCCCGCGATGAGGCCATGGCCGCCCTGGCGGAGGTCGACGCGGCCGATCTGGCCGGCCGCTTCCCCGAGGAGCTGTCCGGCGGCCAGCGCCAGCAGGTCGCGATCGCCCGCGCGCTGGTCGGTGAGCGGCGGCTGCTGCTGGCCGACGAGCCGACCGGCGCGCTCGACACGCGTACCGGCGACGAGATCCTGCGCACGTTACGGGCGCGCTGCGACGCGGGGGCCGCAGTGCTGCTCGTCACCCACGAGCCGCGGTACGCCGGCTGGGCCGACCGGGTGGTGTTCCTGCGCGACGGGATGCTCGCCGAGTCCACGGACGTGCCGCTGGAGAGCGCTCGATGAGCGCGATGAGCGCCGCGCTGCGCATCTCCCGCCGCAGCGCGTGGCGGGCCAAGGGCCGAAGCGCGCTCATCATGGTGATGATCGCGCTGCCCGTCCTGGTGATCACCGGGGTCGCCACGTGGTTCGCGACCGTGAGCGTCTCCGGGCCCGAGATGGTGCAGGCCGAGCTGGGCACGGCCGACGCCCGCCTCGTGCAGTTCCCGGAAGGCACGACGATTCACCAGGACCCGCGCGGCACGGCCTGGCAGGGGGACGGCGACAAGCGGGCCATCCCCGAGCGCAGTGCCGCCGAGGTGGCGGCGCTGCTCGCGCCGGGCACCCGGGTCATCCCCTGCAGCGCCGGCGAGATCGAGCTGGGCGCCGGACGGATGGACGCGCTGGAGACCGACCTGCGCGACCCCCTCACCAAGGGCATGCTGATACCGGCCGAGGGCCGGCTGCCCGCCGGGCCGGGCGAGGTCGCGGTGACCCCCGCCACCGGCCTGCGGCCCGGCGACCTCCTGCGGCCGGCCGGCGCGACGCCGCTGAAGGTGGTGGGCGTGGTCGAGCACCCGTACCGCCCGGCACTGCGGCAGGTCGTCGGGCCCGACCTTCCGCTGGTGCCGTCGGAGAGGATCCACTTCAGGAACGAGTACGGCGCCGCCTGGCTCGTCGACACCCCCGCCCCGGTCACCTGGACGGACGTGGCCGCGCTGAACACCGCCGGCATCCACGTCACCTCCCGCGACATGCTCACGAACGTGCCCGACAGGACGGCGATTCGCGGCCTGCCCCAGACGGTCGCGCTCGGCGCGATGGTGATCATGCTGGTGCTGGAGACCGTGCTGCTGGCCGGCCCCGCCTTCGCGGTCGGGCTGCGGCGACGGCGGCGGGAGCTGGCCGAGATCGCGGCGCAGGGCGGCTCGGCCGGGCACCTGCGGCTGATCGTGCTGGCCGACGGCGTGGTGCTCGGCGGCACGGCCACACTGGTGGCGACGGCGCTGGGCGTCGGCGCGGGAGGGCTGGCCGCCGAGATCGGGGCGCACTGGGGCGGGCAGGTCGGCCCGCTGGACGTGCCGTGGCTCACGGTCCTGGGTGTCGCCGTACTGGGCCTGGTCTCCGGGATCGTGGCGGCGCTGGTGCCCGCCGTGCAGGCGGCCCGGCAGGACACCGTGAGCGTGCTGGCCGGCCGCCCGCCCGCCGTGGCCATCCGGCGCGGCTGGCCGCTGGCCGGGGGCGTGCTGGTGCTGGCCGGGCTGGTGGCGACCGTACTGGCCCGCCGCCAGCAGGACCCGGCGACGGTGTGGACCGCCGCGCTGCTGATCATGATCGGCCTGGTCGTGCTGACGCCGTGGCTGATCGGCCTGACCGGGCACGTGGCCGGCCGGCTGCCGCTGTCGCTGCGGGTGGCCGTCCGCGACGCGGTACGCCACCGCTCCAGGACGGCGAGCGCGGTGGCGGCCGTCACGGCGGTCACCGCCACGGTCGTCGCCGTGGGCATCAGCGCGCAGAGCGAGTACGCCGACCAGCAACGCGCCTACACCTCGGCGCGCCCGACCGGCACGCTGGCCGTCTGGGGCGGCGTGATGAGCGACAAGACCTGGACCAGGCTGCGCGCCGAGGCGGTACGGGGGCTTCCAGGAGTGCCGCTCGCCTCGGGCTACCAGGTGCAGGACACCCAGGGCCGCCGCTACGCCCTGCGCTACTCGGTGCGCTGGAACGGCACGCGCACCCGCCGTACGGTGGCCGTCGGCGACCAGCCCCTGCTCACCCTCCTGCAGGGACGCCACGACCCGCGGGCGGCCGCGGCGCTGGCCAGCGGCAAGGCCGTGGTGTTCGACCCGGCCGCGGTGCGCGACGGCAAGCTGCGGCTGCGGGCCGGCTCGACGTCGGGCCCGCCGCGCACCTTCGAGGTGCCCGCGGTGGCGGCCACCCCCGCCGACGAGCACCAGGGCGGGGCCCTGCTGCCGCGCGGCCTGGTCGAACAGGCCGGTTTCACGACCCTGGAACGCCAGCTCTACGCCATGCACCGGCCGCCGGACACACTGGCCGGCGACCTGCACGAGGTGACCTCCCGCGTGACGGTCGCCGTGGAGGACGGGTACCAGCACCTGCCCGGCACCGGCCTGGGCGGCTGGCTCGTGGGCGCCCTGGTGCTGGTCGTCGGCGGCACGCTGGCCGCCACCGGCCTGGCCGCCGCCGACATGCGGCCCGAGCGCTCGACGATGATGGCGATCGGCGCCCCGCCGAGGACGTTGCGGATGGTCGTGGCCTGGCAGGCGCTCTACATCGCCGGTCTCGGCGCGCTGATCGGGCTGGCGGCGGGAGGGGTGACGGGCGTGGCGCTCAGCCGGCCGATGACGTCGCGGGGCTCCGGCGACCCGGCCACGCTCGCCCTGCCGTGGCCGTTCCTGGCCGCCGTCGTGGTGGGGCTGCCCCTGCTCGCGACCCTGGTGTCGCTGCTCACCAGGACCAGGCCGTCCCTCACGCCCCGGCGCTCGTGACGCACGACCCACCGGGCGCCGGTGGGTCGTGCGCTCAGGGGGTGATGCGATCGATGACGAGCGGCAACTGCTGCCCGGCCACCTCGCCCACCTCGTACGCGCCCTCCAGCGCCGCAAGAGCGCGCTCGAAGCGCGAGGTCTCGTCGGCGTGCAGGGTCATGAGGGGCTGACCCTGGCGTACCAGGTCGCCCGGCTTGGCGTGCAGGACGACGCCCGCGCCGAACGACACCGGGTCCTCCTTGCGCGCCCTTCCCGCGCCGAGCCGCCAGGCGGCCAGGCCCACCGCGTACGCGTCGAGCCTGGTCAGCACGCCGGAGGCGGGCACCTCGACCGTCATGGTCTCGGCCGCCCGCGGCAGCAGCGCGTCGGGGTCGCCGCCCTGGGCGGAGATCATCCGGCGCCACACGTCCATGGCGGAGCCGTCCTCCAGCGCCTTGGCCGGGTCCTTGGCACCGGTGATCCCGGCGGCCTCCAGCATCTCGCGGGCCAGCCGTACGGTGAGCTCGACCACGTCGGCGGGCCCGCCGCCCGACAGCACCTCGACCGACTCGGCGACTTCCAGCGCGTTGCCCACGGCCCGGCCGAGCGGCCGGTCCATGGCGGTCAGCAGGGCGACCGTGCGCACGCCCGCGTCGGTGCCGAGCGCGACCATGGTCTCGGCCAGTTCCCTGGCGTCGGGCACGGTCTTCATGAACGCCCCCGAGCCGACCTTGACGTCGAGGACGAGCGAACCGGTGCCCTCGGCGATCTTCTTCGACATGATCGACGAGGCGATGAGCGGGATCGACTCGACGGTGCCGGTGACGTCGCGCAGGGCGTACAGCTTCTTGTCGGCGGGGGCGAGGCCGGAGCCGGCCGCGCAGACGACGGCGCCGGCGGCACGCAGCACGTCCAGCATCTCCGCGTTGGACAGCGAGGCCCGCCAGCCGGGGATCGACTCCAGCTTGTCGAGCGTGCCGCCGGTGTGGCCGAGCCCGCGCCCGGACAGCTGCGGCACGTACGCCCCGCAGGCCGCCACCAGCGGCGCCAGCGGCAGCGTGATCTTGTCGCCGACCCCGCCGGTCGAGTGCTTGTCGGCGGTGGGCCGGTCGAGCGCCGACCAGTCCATGCGCTCGCCCGAGCGGATCATGGCCAGGGTCCAGTCGGCGATCTCGCGGCGGTCCATGCCGTTCAGCAGGATCGCCATGGCCAGGGCCGACATCTGCTCGTCGGCCACCTCGCCGCGCGTGTACGCGTCGATGACCCAGTCGATCTGCGCCGTGGTCAGCTCACGCCGGTCCCGCTTGGCCCTGATGACCTCGATGGCGTCCATCAGGAGCTCCTGCTGAGGTCCTGCGGGCCGAACGCGTACGGCAGGATCTCGGCCATGCGCTTGGGCCCGTCCTCGGTCTCGACGAGCAGGTCCTCGCCGCCGAACTCGTAGAGCAGCTGGCGGCAGCGCCCGCACGGCATCAGCAGCTCACCGTGGCCGTCCACGCAGGTGAAGGCGACCAGCCGGCCGCCGCCCGAGCGCTGCAGCGCCGAGACCAGGCCGCACTCGGCGCACAGGCCCACGCCGTAGGAGGCGTTCTCGACGTTGCAGCCGGTGACGATCCGGCCGTCGTCGACCAGCGCCGCCGCCCCCACGGGGAATTTCGAGTACGGCGCGTACGCGTGCCGCATGGCTTCTGCGGCCTCGTCGCGCAGGCCGTCCCAGTCGATGCTCAATGTTGTTCCCCCCGGCGATAGCTCACGCCGTCCGCCTTGGGCATCCGCAGCCGCTGCGAGGCGACCAGGAGCACGAGCAGCGTGAGCACGTGTGGTGTCATGAAGACGAAGTCGTTCGGCAGCACGTCGATGACCAGCCAGAGCCAGAACAGCACGGCCGCGCCCGCGACGGCCACGGCCATCATCACATACTGCTTGACACCCGGCGCGGCCAGCTCGGCGGGCCGGTCGGGCGCGGTCAGGCGGCGGATCTGCAGGACGAGGTAGGCCAGCAGCAGCACCGCGCCGAACAGGAAGAACGTGGTGACGGTCTGGGCGCTGCGCAGCTGCAGGCTGTTGGCGTAGCCGAACAGGACGGAGCCGGCGGCCAGGCCGCCGGGACGCCAGTTGCCGAAGATCATGGAGGCGAGGCCGATGAAGCCGCGGCCCTGGGTCTGGCCCTCGACGTACTTGCCGGTGAAGAAGACCAGGAACACGCCGCCGAGCCCGGCGAAGGCGCCGGACAGGACGACGGCGACGTACTTGATCCGGTAGACGTTGACGCCGAGCGACTCGGCCGCCCACGGGTTCTCACCGGCCGAGCGCAGCCGCAGGCCGAAGGCGGTGTGCCAGAGCACGTAGAACGTCAGCGGCAGCAGCAGCACGGCCAGGATCACCAGCACGCTGATCCCGTGGGTGAGCCCGCGCAGCACACCGGCGAGGTCGGCCACCAGGAACCAGTGGGTGCTCTCCAGCTTGCCGAGCAGGTCGGGCCCGGCGGACAGCAGCGGCAGGTCGAACGTGGGCGGCTCCCCTTTGACCGCGGGCGAGCCGGTGATGCCGGCGCCCGCCGCGGAGGCGGGCGTGCCCTCCTTGTAGAGCACCTCCGACAGGAAGCGGGTGACTCCGGGGCCGAGCAGGTTGATGGCGACGCCGCTGATGATGTGGTCGACGCCGAACGTCACGGTCGCGACGGCGTGCAGGAGCCCGCCGAGCGCGCCGCCGATCAGCCCGGCGGCCAGCGCGGCCCACGGACCCCACTGGTATCCGGCCCAGCCGGCGAACCAGGTGCCGAGCACCATCATGCCTTCGAGGCCGATGTTGACCACGCCGGCCCGCTCGGCCCACAGGCCGCCGAGACCGGCCAGCGCGATCGGCACGGCCAGGGCCAGCGCGGCGCCGACGGTGCCGGACGAGGTGAGGTCGTCGTAGCCGGTCAGCACGCGGACCAGCGACACCAGCAGGATGAGCCCGGCGACGGCGATCAGCGCGAGGTGGTATTTGCGGACCCTGGTCATGCTGCCACCTCAACGGGGGTGTTCCTGCCGAGCTGCTGGGCCGCTCGCCGTTCCTCGATCCTGAGCGCGATGCGGTTGGTCAGCTCGTTGGCCACGACGACCAGCAGCACGATCGCGCCCTGGATGATGGTGACGACGGAGGCGGGGATGTCGGCGAACTGCAACGGGCCCTGCGCCCGGTCGAGGAAGGCGAACAGCAGCGCGGCGAACGCGATGCCGACGGGCTTGTTCCTGCCGAGCAGCGCCACCGCGATGCCGAGGAAGCCCAGGCCGGCGGTGAAGTTGTTGGTGTAGGCGCCCCGGTCGCCGAGGATCTCCGGCAGGCCGATGAGCCCGGCGATGCCGCCCGACAGCACCATGGCGGCGATGATCATCTTCTTGGGGTTGACGCCGGACGCCTGGGCGGCCGGGCCGTTGAGCCCGCTGGCCTTGACGTTGAAGCCGAACCTGGTGCGCTCCAGCACCACCCAGATGACCACGCCCAGCACGACGGCCACGAGCAGGAAGCCCCACAGACCGCCGTTGCGGGTGGGCGGCAACATGCCGAACCACTCGAAGACGAAGTTCAGGTCGGGGAACATGCCGGACTCGGGCAGCGGTGGCGTGGTCGTGTTGAGCTGGCCCGCCGCCCGCTCACCCGCGAACGGCTCGCGCAGCAGGTACGCCGACAGCGCGATCGCGATGTAGTTGAGCATGATCGTGGAGATGACCTCGTTCACGCCCCTGGTCACCTTCATGACGGCGGGGATGAGCGCGTACAGGCCACCGACCGCGGCCGCCACGAGGATGATGACCGCGATCTGGACGGGGGCGGGCGCGGTGAAGGTGGAGCCCACGAACGCCGCGCAGATCGCGGCGATGCGGTACTGACCCTCGACGCCGATGTTGAAGAGGTTCATGCGGAAGCCGACGGCGACCGCGAGACCGGCGATGAACAGCGGCACGGCCCGGTTGAGGAAGGTCGCGACGGAGTTGGACTCCGCCCGCGCGCTGTTGCCGAAGTCGAAGAAGGCGACCAGCGCGTCGAGCGGGCTGCCGCCCGCGACCACGATGGCCACGCTGCAGATGGCGATCGCCAGCACGACGGCGATGGCGGCGCCGGCGACGGTGAGCAGTGCCCGGTTGAGCCCGGCGGGCATCACGTCTCCTCGTTTCCGGCGATGGCGCCGGTCATGTAACCGCCCAGCTGTTCGGGCGTGATCTCGCGGGGGTCGAGCCCGGCGACGAGCCGGCCCCGGTAGATGACCTGGAGCGTGTCGGACAGGCCGATCAGCTCGTCGAGGTCGGCGGAGATGAGCAGCACGGCGAGGCCGGCGGCGCGGGCGTCGCGCAGGTGGTCCCAGATCGCGGCCTGGGCGCCGACGTCCACGCCGCGCGTGGGGTGCGCGGCGATGAGGAAGACGGGGTCGCCGCTCATCTCGCGGCCCACGATCAGCTTCTGCTGGTTGCCGCCGGACAGGGCCAGGGCCATCGTGTCCACGCCGGGCGTACGCACGTCGTACGCGTCGATGATGCGCTGGGTGTCGGCCTTGGACGCCTTCCTGTCCACCCAGATGCCCTTGCGCGCGGGCTTCCTGGTCTGGTGGCCGAGCACCCGGTTCTCCCACAGCGACGCCTCCAGGAGCAGACCCTGGCGGTGGCGGTCCTCGGGGATGTAGCCGATGCCGGCCTCGCGGCGGCGCAGTGTGGCCCAGGAGCTGATGTCGCGGCCGTCGAGCTCGACCAGGCCGTGCGCGGCCCTGATGCCCATGATGGCCTCGATCAGCTCCGACTGGCCGTTGCCCTCGACGCCGGCGATGCCCAGGATCTCGCCCTTGCGCACCTGGAACGACACGTCGTCGAGCAGCAGCCGCTTGCCCTGGTCGCGCAGCCTGGCGGCGTACTCGGTGACGGCGACGCCCTTGGGGGCCGGGTGGTGGCCGTCGGCCTCCACGGTGAGGTGGGAGACCTGCAGCGCGACCGTGTCGGTCACGGTGGACTCGCGGGTCTCCGGCGTGGGCAGCTCGCTGCCCACCATCAGCTCGGCGAGCCGGCGCGCGGTCACCTCGCGGGGATCGACGCTGGCCACGGTGGTGCCGCGGCGGATGACGGTGATCGCGTCGGCGATGCCGAGCACCTCGTCGAGCTTGTGGGAGATGAAGATGACCGTCAGGCCCTCGGCCTTGAGCTCGCGCAGGTTCTGGAAGAGCTCGTCCACCTCCTGCGGCACGAGCACGGCGGTCGGCTCGTCGAGGATGAGGATGCGGGCTCCGCGGTAGAGCACCTTGAGGATCTCGACGCGCTGGCGGTCGCCGACGCCGAGGTCCTCCACCAGCTTGCCGGGGTCCACCCGCAGGCCGTGGGTGGCGGCCAGCTCGGTGATGCGCCTGCGGGCCGAGGCGGTGTCGAGCCGGCCCGCCCGCTTCGGCTCGGCGCCGAGGACGATGTTCTCCAGCACCGTGAAGTTGTCGGCGAGCATGAAGTGCTGGTGCACCATGCCGATCCCGACGTCGATGGCGTCGCTCGGCGTACGGAAGCTGACCTCCGTGCCGTTGACCTTGATCGTGCCCTCGTCCGGCTTCTGCATGCCGTAGAGGATCTTCATCAGGGTGGACTTGCCCGCGCCGTTCTCCCCTACGATGGCGTGCACCGTGCCGGGCTGGACGGTGATGCGGATGTCGTGGTTCGCGACGACACCGGGGAAACGCTTGGTGATGCCCTCCAGCTCTACGGCGGGTCGCGCCGTGGCCAGGGTGTCAGCACTCATTTCGCCTCTCCTAGAGCGGGTGGGCGACATAGACAGAAGGCCCGAAGTTTACGGACTCCGGGCCCTCAGCTGTCCCTCGTACCCCGATTACGGCTTGGCAGGAACCGTGATCTTGCCGTCGACGATGTCCTTCTTGGCAGCGTCGAGCTTGTCCTTGATGTCGTCGATCTCGCCGCCCGTGGTGGACAGGCCGACACCGTCGACCTTGAGGTCGTACGTCACGTTCGTGCCGCCCTTGGCGCCGCCCTGGAAGGCCTTGATGAACTCGAACACGCCGACGTCGACGCGCTTGAGCATCGAGGTCATGATCACCGACTGCAGGTCGGTCTCCTTGACCGTCTGCCGCTGGTCGGAGTCGACGCCGATGGCCTTCTTGCCGGCCGCGGCGGCCGCCTGGAACACGCCGAGGCCGGAGTCGCCGGAGGCGTGGTAGACGATGTCGGCGCCGTCCTGGTACATCTTCTCGGCCGCGACCTTGCCCTTGTCAGGGGCCTTGAAGCCGCTGAAGTCGCCGTCAGGGGTGAGGTAGGTGACGTCGATCTTGGCGTCCGACTTGACCGACTTCACGCCGGCCACGAAGCCCGCCTCGAACTTCTTGATCAGGTCGGACTCGACGCCGCCGACGAAGCCGACGTGGCCGCTCTCCGACTTGGTCGCCGCGGCGACGCCCGCCAGGTACGAGCCCTGCTCCTCGGCGAACAGCAGGCCGGTCACGTTGGGCGCGTTGGAGGCGGAGTCGACGACCGCGAACTGCAGGTCGGGGTATTCCTCGGCGGTCTTCTTGACGTCTTCGGCGTAGGCGAAGCCGACCCCGATGATCGGGTTGTAGCCGGCGTCCGCGAGCTGACGCAGCAGGTCACCGCGGTTGGAGCCGTCGGCGGAGGGGCTCAGCTCCTTGATCTCCGCGCCCAGCTCCGTCTTCGCCCTCTCGAGGCCGGTGTAAGCCGCGTCGTTGAAGGACTTGTCACCGCGCCCGCCGACGTCGAACGCGAGGCCGACCTTCAGCGAGCCGGTGCCCGCCGCGGAACTCGTGCCCCCTGTCGGCTCTTCGCTGGCTGTGGTTCCCCCACCATCGCCGCCACCGCAGGCGGCCGCTGCCATGAGCATGACGCCGGCGACCGAGCCGAGCATCAGCTTGTTGAATCGCTTGCCGAGCAAGGCGACTCCTTCCATTTCCCCGCCGCCGAATCTCATCGCAGGCGCGAAGAAACGAACGGCACCTGCACGGAAGATAGTTGCTTGACCAGGGACAACCAAACCGGCGCACAGGGTCGCAACCGCTCCGTTATCGACATCACTCGCGTCCGTGACCTGGGACCTGAATCCGGCACGAAGCAGGCACACCGTACGACATCAGGAAAGATTTCCCCAACTTCGCCCCATGGACACCCCTTGCTCCAGCGCTCATCGTGACGGAGATTCCCAGCGAAGGTCGAAAACTCTCATCGGAGCCCGCATGCATTCTCGTAAGGCCCGCAGGAGGCTCGCCGTGCCGCTGGCCGCGTTACTCGTGGCCACCCTGACCGGCACAGTGACCGGCACGACGCCCGCCTCGGCCGACACCCCCGCTATCAAGATCGAGAACAACGCGACCCAGCCCGTCTTCTCCCGGGCGGACGCCATCCAGCAGACGGTGTTCGTCGAGGTCAAGGGTACCGACAGTGACAACGACGGCGAACCGGACAGGGTGGCCGTGGACATCCTCCGGCCCAAGGAGACCGACCAGGGGCTCAAGGTCCCGGTGATCATGGAGGCGAGCCCGTACTACGCCCCGGGCAACGACGTCGCCAACCACCCCGTGGACGTGGACGAGCACGGCAACCCGCTGCCCGCGCTCACCGCGCTCAGCGCCCGCCAGGACGCCGGGCCGTTCGACGGCTACTACGACAACTACTTCCTGCCCCGCGGCTACGCCATCGCCCTGGTCGAGAACGTCGGCAGCGCCCGCGCCACCGGCTGCCCCACCTCGGGCGACCGCAACGAGACGGCCGGGCCGAAGGCCGCCATCGACTGGCTCAACGGGCGCGCCAAGGGCTTCGACGCCGCCGGCAACCCCGTCCACGCCACCTGGTCCACCGGCAAGGTCGGCATGATCGGCGTTTCGTACAACGGCACCCTGCCCAACGCCGTCGCCGCCACCGGCGTCGAGGGCCTGAAGACGATCGTCCCGATCGCCGCCATCTCCAGCTGGTACGACTACTACCGCGCCAACGGCGGCGTCCTGGCCCCCGGCGGCTTCCAGGGCGAGGACCTCGACGTCCTCGCCAAATACGTCCTGACCAGGGAGAACGGCCAGGAAGCATGCGGGGCCGTCATCGACGACATCGCCGCCGAGCAGGACCGGATCACCGGCGACTACAGCGCCTTCTGGGACGTCCGCAACTACATGAACGGCGTGCGCAAGGTCAAGGCCAGCGTGTTCGTCGTGCACGGGCTCAACGACTGGAACGTCAAGACCAAGCAGTTCGCCCAGTGGTGGTACGCGCTGGCCAAGCAGAAGGTGCCGCGCAAGATCTGGCTGCACCAGGGCACCCACATGAACCCGTTCAGCCTGCGTACCGTCGAATGGCTGCGGCAGCTGCACGGCTGGTTCGACTACTGGCTGCACGGCATCGACTCCGGCATCATGCGCGAGCCGCAGGCCGACGTCGAGGCGGCCGCCGGGCAGTGGGAACAGCACCGCTCCTGGCCGCTCCCCGGCACCGTGACCGTCCCCCTGCACCCCGGCCCCGGCTCCTCCCTCGGCCTGCTCCCCCGCCCGCGCGCGGCCAAGGAGACCTTCGTCGACCAGAAGACGCGAACGGCCGAGCAACTGGTCGAGGCCACCGGCCCCGACCCGAACCGCCTCGCCTACACCACCCCCGCCCTCCCCACGGACGTCCGCATCTCCGGCACCCCGACGGTGAAGGTCCGCGCCTCCTTCAAGGACGGCGCCTCCCCGTACCTGACCGCTCTGCTGGTCGACTACGGCACCGACACCCGCCCGAACGGCAGCCTGCTCTCAACCGGCGAGAACTACTGCTACGGCCAGGGCGTCCCCGGCGACACCGGCTGCACGGTCCTCCGCACGCTGGGCACCTCCGTGACCCCGTACAAGATCGTCACAAGAGGCTGGCTGGACACCCGCAACCGCCACCGCCCCGACCGCACCGACGCGCTCCGCCCAGGCAAGGACTACGACTTCACCTGGGACTTCCAACCCACGGACTACACCTTCAAAAAGGGCCACCGCCTAGGCCTGGTGATCATCTCAACCGACCACGACTACACCCTCCGCTACCCGGCAGGTACCAAGATCACCATCACCCCCACCCACAGCAAACTCAACCTCCCCATAACCCTGGGCCGCCTCCCGTAGGAGGGGAAACCCCGCCGCACTTCGGCGGGGGCCCTCAAGGGGGTGGGGTACGGAGCCCCCAGGCATGCCTACCGAAGCACGGCAGGCCCCACTCCCCAACACCAAAAGGACCCCAGCCAAGGTACGGCGGGACCCCCACCCCCAACACCAAAAGGACCCCGGCAAGGTACGGCGGGACCCCCACTCCCCAACACCCAAAAGGACCCCGGCAAGGTACGGCGGGACCCCCACTCCCTAACACCCAAAAGGACCCCGGCCGAAGTGGGGCGGGGTCCTTTTGCGACAGGAGTGGTCAGGCCATGGCGTTGGTGATCGAGTCGAGGGGGCCGACCTCCCACAGGGAGGTCAGTGCCGTGGTGGCCATCACCCGCACCCCCATGGCGATCGCCTTCTCGTCCACGTCGAACGTCCCCTGGTGGATGTCGTACGTCACCCCGTCAGGCGACCGCGTGCCGAGCCGGGCGAAGGCACCCGGGATCGACTCGAGGTACCAGCCGAAGTCCTCGCCCCCGAGCGACTGCTGGGTGGGGACGACGGCCCCGGCCCCGAGGGCCTGCTCGGCGGCGGCGGCCAGCATCTCGACGCTGAGCTCGTCGTTGACGACGGGCGGCACCCCGCGGGTGTAGTCGAGGGCGGCCTCGACGCCGTAGGCGCCGGCGACGGACTCGAGCAGCGACTTGATGAGGTCGGGCGCGGCGTGCCAGGCGTCCTCGTCGAGGCAGCGTACGGTGCCCTCGGCGACCCCGTCGTCGGGGATGGCGTTGGCCGCGGTGCCGGCCATCACCTTGCCCCAGACGAGGCTGAGCGAGGAGCGCGGGTCGACGCGCCGCGACAGCGCGGCGGGCAGCTCGGTGAGGATCTTGGCCAGCGCGAAGACGAGGTCGGCGGTCAGGTGGGGGCGGGCGGTGTGGCCGCCGGGCCCGGACACCCGCACGGCGATCTTGTCGCAGGCGGAGGTGATGGGACCGGTCCTGAGGCCGAACTGGCCGACGTCGACGCGCGGGTCGCAGTGGAGGCCGAAGATGCGGTCGACGCCGCTGATGCCGCCGTGGGCCATGACCTCGAGCGCGCCGCCGGGCAGCTCCTCGGCGGGCTGGAAGATCAGGCGTACGCGGCCGGGCAGCGACCCGGCGGCGGCCTGCTGGGCCAGGAAGAGCGAGGTGCCGAGCAGGACCGTGGTGTGCACGTCGTGGCCGCAGGCGTGGCAGGCGCCCGCCACGGTCGAGCGGTAGGGCACGTCCTTCTCGTCCTGCAGCGGCAGCGCGTCGATGTCGGCGCGCAGGGCGATGGTCGGGCCGTCGCCGCTGCCGACGTCGCAGATCAGCCCGGTGCCCTTGGGCAGCACCGAGGGGGTGAGGCCGGCGGCGGTGAGCCGCTCGGCGATGCGCTGTGTCGTGCGATATTCGGCGAAGGCCAGCTCAGGATGCATGTGGAGGTCGCGGCGGAATGCCACGAGATCCTGCTCGGTCTCCGCCAGGAACGCGTCGAGTTCGCCTCGAAGCTCACGTCCCCGCATATGTCACCGTCCCGTCCGATGCCATGCGCTCCCGGCGAACTGCTGGGCTGCACGGCTCATGCGCTCCAAAAAACTCTCCATCGCCGCCGCGGCCACCTGGTTGAGCGGCCGGTGTGCGGCGGAAACCAAAGATCGGCCCGCCGGATTCGGTGCGCGGATCGTCAAGCACGGGCTTCGCATTCCATCGATCGCGAGTGCCGCCGCAGCCAGGGAGCACGGCGGTCGGCCGTGTGCCTGATGGCGATGCTTCGACTTTATCGCCCTCTCGCGCCTGCACGCCGACAGATACCCCAAATGTTGGCCCGCGGCACGTCCGAAATCGCAGGTTGTCACGTTCCGTGCGGGCGCTGGTGACCCCTAAATAGTCACAAGGGATCAGTAGATCGTGACCCGATGCTGCCAGTTCAAACGTGGTCAGCGATTCCGAATCCTGTCACCTTCCGTCATGGTCATCACACTTCAGCGGTTGCTGTTTTCGGGGGGATTGCGTGTTTCACTCGCTATATGATCACTAATATCCCGTTCGGGGAGAAGTATGCTGGGTTGAGCATCTTCGAGCCGGGCGAGGGGACCCTGGTGGTCGTGCCCTCGCTCTCCCTTCCACAGGATGAGCTCCGCCGGATCACGGGGGCCAGGTCCTACGAGGAGCGCCTGCTGTTCCTGCTCCTGACGCTCCGGGAGCCCGGGGTCAAAGTGGTCTACCTCTCCTCCGCGCCGGTCGATCCCGAGATCGTCGGCTACTACTTCGGCTTCCTGCCCGATCCGGACGACGCCGCCAAGCGTCTGACGCTGATCAGCCTCGACGACCCCTGGTCCCAGCCGTTGACCAGGGGTGTGCTCGACCGTCCCGACGTGATCGAACAGCTGCGCGCGGCGATCGACGGGGACGCTTGGCTGGTGCCCTTCGTGCTGAGCGAGCTCGAGGAGGAGCTGGCGTCGTCACTCAGCGTGCCCCTCTACGGACCCGCCACGTCCCTTTCCTATTACGGCTCCAAGAGCGGGGCCAGAGAGGTGGGACATGAGGCGGGCGTCCCGATGGCCAGGGGCTTCGGTGACGTGCGCACGGCGCTCCAGATCGAGGAGGCCATCGAGGCCCTGCCGGGCGACCGGGTGATCGTCAAGCTCAACGACGGCTACTCGGGGCTCGGCAACGCCATCGTCACCAGGTCAGACCGGTCGCTGATCAGCTTCTCCGCCGACGGCGAGGACTGGGGCAGCTTCACCGCGAAGATCAGGGAGCGGGGTGCGGTGGTCGAGGAGTTCATCGAGCACCGGCCGCTGTACTACCCGAGCGCGCTGGCCGGCATCACGCCCGGCGGGCACGCCAGGGTGCTGGCCACCCACGACCAGGTGCTCGGCGGCCCGAACGGCCACGTCTACCAGGGCTGCACGTTCCCGGCCGCGCCGGAGTACCGCGCCGAGGTGGGCGCGTCGGCGGGCCGCATCGCGCAGGTGCTCGCGGAACGCGGCGTGGTGGGCCTGTTCGGGATGGACTTCTTCGCGCTCAAGGCCGACGCCGGGTACGCGGCGCTGCTCTGCGAGATCAACCTGCGCATCGGCGGCACCACGCACCCGTACGGCGCCGCCGTCCTGACGACCGGCGCCACGTACGACCAGGCCACCGGTCACCTCATGTCAGGCGACCGGCCGAAGTACTACACCGCGACCGACAACTGCGCCTCGGCCTGCCTGCGCGGGCGCACGCCCGGCGAGGTGATGCGGAAGGCCGACCGGCTGGGCGTCGGCTTCGACGCCGAGCGGCGTACCGGCAACGTGTTCCACCTGCTCGGTGCCATCCCCGAGCACGGCAAGCTGGGCTTCACCACGATCGGCGACTCCCGCGAGGAGGCCGACGAGCTGCACGCGCTCACCCGCCGCCTCCTTTGCGGCCCTTGATCCCACTGTCCCCGCCGCGCAACGCGCGCCAGCCGATCACCCCCAGGACGACCCCGAGCACGATGTTCACCGCGATCAGCACGCCGTGCACCACGTAGAACGCGGTGGGGTGGCCGTCGGCCAAGTTAAACCCGAGGTTCACCCACTCGAAGATCATGAATGCGCCTAGGATGATGAGGAATCCGGCGATCTTTCGTGACACATGTGCCTCTCTAGCATCGAACGTGGATCTTCGGGGGATGTGTCGCCACATGTGCACTATCACGGAGCTACGCTGAGACCGCCATGTGGACGAAACTCGTGCCGGTCACGGCACTCATCGCCTCGGTCGCGCTCACCGGCGGGACCGCGCACGCCGAACCGACGACGCCGGTCGGCGGCGAGGCGCTGGGCAGCCGCGGCCTGGTCGCCCCCGCAGGCGTCAAGAAGCCGCCCAAGAGCAAGGCTACTTCGTACGTCATCGCGGACGCCGACACGGGCCAGGTGCTCGCGGCCAAGGACGCCCACGGGCGCTACCTGCCGGCCAGCACGCTGAAGACGCTCACCGCGCTCACGCTGATCCCCAAGCTGGACAAGAACCGCAAGATCAAGCCCAGCAGGAACGCGTGCAACCAGGAGGGCAGCGCGGTCGGCCTGTCTCCGAAGGTGTCGTACAAGATCGAGGACCTGTTCAGGGCGCTGATGATGTCGTCCGGCAACGACGCCGCGATGGCGCTGGCCGAGACGAACGGCGGCGTGGCCAAGACCATGGCCGACATGAACGCCGAGGCCAAGCGGCTGCAGGCGCTCGACACGGTGGCCAAGACGCCGAGCGGCCTCGACGAGAAGGGGCAGAGCAGCTCGGCGTACGACCTGGCGCTCATCGCCCGCGCCGGCCTGGCCAACCCCGACTTCCGCCGCTACATCAGCACCAAGACCGCGAAGTTCCCGGCGCCCAAGGGCCACTACGAGATCAGCAACCACAACAAGCTGCTCTGGCGCTACGACGGCATGATCGGCATCAAGAACGGCTGGACGTCGAAGGCTCGCGCCAGCTTCGTCGGCGCGGCCTCCAGGGGCGGCCACACCATCGTGGTGAGCATCATGCGGCACGAGGGCTTCTTCTGGGACGAGGTGTCCAAGCTGCTCGACTGGGGCTTCTCCGTACGCGGCAAGGCGGCCCCCGTAGGACGCCTCGTGGACCCGTTGCCCGCCACCGCGCTCGCGGGCCCGCACACGGCCGCCACAGCCGCTCCCACGACGGCTCCGTCCGGCGGGGCGTCGGTCACTCCGGCCGCGCAGCCGCCGCTGCTCGACACCGCCGCGTCCAAGCAGACCGACTCCACCAAGATGGTCGGCTCGATCGTGATCGGCGGCGGGCTGCTGTTCGGGCTGATCTGGCTGGGCTTCGGCATCCGCCGCAGGCGCGGCCGCTCAGGTCTCTGACGCCTGCGCCCGCTCCGCCTTCTCCTGAGCCTGCTCGACGGCGGGAATCGGGGACGGGGCGGGCGGCGGGCTGAACCCCGCGGTGGCCGTCCACGCGGCCACGAACAGCACGAGCCTGGCCGAGAAGTTCATCCACACCAGCAGGCCCACGATGACGGCGAAGACGCCGTACAGGGCGGAGTTGCCGAGCGTGGTGGCCAGCAGCAGCGTCGCGATCTGCTTGAGCACCCCGAACCCGATCGCGCCCAGCAGCGCGCCCTTGGCGATCACCCGGAACGGCTGGTCGGTCCGCGCCACCCAGCCCAGCAGGATCACGAACAGCAGCCAGTCGGCCCCCAGCCCGGCGCCCACGCCCGCCGCGCGGAAGCCGAGGTTGGCGAGCACCGACTCCTGGCCGAACAGGAAGTGCATGACGTTGTTCGTCGCCGTGGTGGCGAACCCGGCGACCAGCACCGACGAGATCGCGGTCACCCCGATGAGCAGCAGCGAGGCCAGGTCGCGCAGCTTGCCGACGACGAAGCCGAGCGGCGGCACGGTGGTCATGTACATCTCGCGCAGGGCGCCGCGCAGCGCGTCGAGCGCGCCGAGCCCCGCGTAGAGCAGGCCGAGCAGGCCGATGATGCCGGCGGTCTCCTTGGCCGTGGCGATGGCGGTCAGGTCGAGCTGGTCGGAGATGCCGGGCAGGCGTTCCTCGATGGCCTTGGTGAGCGCGTACTTGGTGGTCTCGCTGGTCGCCACCACGAAGCCGAGCACCGCGTACGAGAGCGCCACCAGCGGGAAGAACGACAGGAACGCGAAGTAGGTGACCGCGCCCGCCAGCCGGTCGCCCGACTGGAGCTGGAAGCGCTGCACCGCCCTGATGAGGTGGTCGAGCGCGGGCCGGCGCACCCGCCAGTCGTTCAGCCTGCCGCGCCCCCGCGCCTTCACCGCCGCCACGCGCTCCGTCAGACTCGCCATCTCACCCTCTCACCCGGGCCCGGGGCGGTGATCAGGCTGCGACCACCGCGCGGGCGCTGTCTGCCAGGGCGGCGACGACCGTCGCCACCTCATGATGGAGCACCTGCCCAGCACGCCTGGCGGCACGCCCGGCGACGAGGACGGTGTCCACGCAGGAGGTGTCGGCGTTCAGCACGAGCCGGCCGGCCGCGTGCCCGACGAGGCCGTCAGGCACGCTGCCGACCCCCTTCCGCGAGGTCCTCGCGCCCCTCGGCAGGCGCCGCCTCCGCTGACCGAAAAACGCGAGCGTTTCACGCGTTCCACGCCCCCGGAAAGGGCCTCTGAGCAGGGCGGAAACCAGGACGGGCGGACAGCGGGAGCCCTAGCCTTTGGGATGTTCCGACCGACCCAGGAGGCGTCCCGCCCATGGCCGAAATCAGCACCGGGCACATGGTCAGGCTCCAGCGCGAGCGAAGAGGCATGAGCACCACCGCGCTGGCCACGCAGTCCGGCTGCACCCCCAGGCACATCGAGCTGATCGAGCACGGCAAGCGCACCCCCTCGCTCCCCCTGCTCAGGGAGATCGCCAAGGTGCTCGGCGTCCGCACGGCGGTCCTGCTCGGCGAGACCCCGCGCGACTCGCACGAGCCCAGCAGGCCGCAGATCGGCGACATCGAGCGGGCCCTGTTCACCAGCCGCTCGCAGACGCCCGACATCGAGCCGCCCGACGCCGACCAGCTGGCCGAGCGGGTGGCCGCCGCCCGCAACGCCTGGTTCGCCTCGACGCGCCGCTACTCCATCCTCATGGCCGCGCTGCCGTCGATCATCACCGACGCCGAGAGCCTCGCCCTGGAGCGCACGCCACGGGCCTGCGGCGTGGCGACCGACGCGTACCTGCTGGCCAGGGGTGTGCTCAAGCATCTGCGCAGGGTGGACCTCGCGCACCTGGCCGCCGACCGGGCGATGCGCTTCGCCGAGGAGTCGGAGGACCCGCTGATGACGGCGTGGGCGTACTGGAGCCTCGGGCAGTCGATGCTCTCCGACGACATGCACGAGATCGCGTACGACGTCGCCCGGCGCGGACTCGAACTCCTCGAACCCCACATCGCCGAGGGCGACGAGCGGCACATCAAGGCGCTCGGCGCGCTCCACCTGCTCGCCGCCATCGGCGAGGCCCGCATGGGCGACGACGACACCGCCAAGGAGCGCCTGCGCGGCGCCGCCGCCCGGCTGGCCGAGCGGGTCGACGACGCCTCAGGCGGCTACGACCTGGCCTTCTTCGGGCCCACGAACGTCGCCATCCACATGGCCAGCATCGAGAACGACATCGGCCGCCCCGAGGCCGTGCTGCGCATCGCCGACGACATCGACCTGCGCCGCACCCCGTCCATCGAGCGCCGCACCACCCATCTCGCCCAGGTCGCCCGCGCCTGCGAGGACCTCGGCGACGACGCCGCGAGCCTGCTCCACCTGCTGCGCATCGAGCGGGAGAGCCCCGAGGAGCTCGACCACAAGCTGCTGCTGCGCGAGATGGTCAGGTCGCTGGCGCGGCGGGCCCGCCCGTCGTGGGCCCCCGAGGTACGCCACCTCGCCGAGCGCCACCACATCACGGTCTGAACCCCGAACTCCGAGTTCGGTCAGTGCGAACGGGGAGATCCTTCGCCCGAGTTCGTCACCGTCAGGCGCTGGAGTGCCACGCTGCGTCCATGACCACAGCGCCGAGTGCCGATTTCGTCATGGAACACCTGCTCCAGGAGGCCACGCGGGAGTTCCCCGGATGGTCGTTCGAGCGCGACCGCTCGGGCTGGACCGCCACCCGCGACGAGACCCGCCTGCGCCGGCCCAGCCTGGCCGCCCTGCGCGCCATCCTGCGCGTGCACCGGGCCGTCCGCCACGACCCGGAGTGCCCGTGCGCCTAGGTGCGCCCGTCGCGAGCCGGTGCGGTCAGAGCAGGAAGCCCACGCGGTCGCGCACCTGCTCCATCGTCTGCCTGGCCACCGCCGACGCGCGCTCGCCGCCGATCGCGAGCAGCCGGTCGAGCTCCTTCTCGTCGGCGAGCAGCTTCTCCGTGCGCTCCCTGATCGGCGTGAACGTCTCGACCACCGCTTCCGCCACGTCCTTCTTGAACGTGCCGTAGCCCTGGCCCTCGTAGCGGGCCACCAGCTCGGGGATGGGCGTTCCGGTCAGCGCGGACTGGATGCGCAGCAGGTTGGAGATGCCCGGCTTGTTCTCCTCGTCGAACAGCACCTCGGAACCGGTGTCGGTGACCGCGCGCATGACCTTCTTGCGCAGCGGCCCCGGCTGCTCCAGCACGTCGAGGATGCCCGCGGGGCTGGAGGACGACTTCGACATCTTCGACGTCGGGTCCTGGAGGTCGGTGATCTTCTCGACCTCCTTCGGGATGAACGGCTCGGGCAGCGTGAACGTGTCGCCGAACCGGTGGTTGAAGCGCCCCGCGAGGTCGCGGGTCAGCTCGAGGTGCTGCTTCTGGTCGGCGCCCACCGGCACGCTGTCGGCCTGGTAGAGCAGGATGTCGGCGGCCTGCAGGATCGGGTAGGTGAACAGGCCCACGCTGGCCGCGCTCTCACCGAACTTGGCCGACTTGTCCTTGAACTGCGTCATCCTGGCCGCCTCGCCCATGCCGGTGAGGCAAATGAGGATCCACGCCAGCTCGGTGTGCTCACGCACGTGCGACTGCACGAAGACCGTCGACCGCTCGGGGTCGAGCCCGGCGGCGAAGAGCTGGGCCGCGGCCACGCGGCTGCGGCGGCGCAGTGCGGCGGGCTCGGTCGGCACGGTGATCGCGTGGAGATCGACCACGCAGTAGAACGCGTCGTGGGTCTCCTGCAACGTGACCCACTGACGGAGCGCACCCAGGTAGTTGCCCAGGTGGAAAGAGTCCGCTGTGGGCTGGATGCCGGAGAGAACACGAGGTCTGGCCATAGCAGCCAATTGTGTCAGGAATCCTGCTCAGGTGCCGACTCGGCGGCCGGTCGGCGTTTCACCCTGACCCGGGCGATCCTGCGGCCGTCCAGCTCGGTCACGGCCAGCTCGAAGCCGCTGAACTCCACCCGCTCGCCCACCGCGGGCACGTGGCCCAGCATGGCCATGACGAAGCCGGCCAGCGTCTCGTACGGGCCGTCCGGCAGCCTGATGCCGGTCTCGGTTGCGAAGTCGTTGAGGTTCGTCAGGCCGTCGATCTCGATCTCGCCGGCGGGCAGGACGACGACGTCCTCCTCGATGTCGTACTCGTCCCTGATGTCGCCGATCAGCTCCTCCACCAGGTCCTCCATGGTGACGATGCCGGCCGTGCCGCCGTACTCGTCCACCACGATCGCCAGGTGCTGGCCCTCGTCGCGCATCTCGTTGAGCGTGGTGAGCAGGCGCTTGGACGCGGGCACGAACTTGGCCGTCCTGATCGGCACCACCGCGCTGATCGGCTCGGTCCGCCCGATCAGCTCCGGGTCCAGCAGGTCGCGCACGTGGACGAAGCCCACCACCTCGTCGTACGACTCCCGGTAGACGGGGAAGCGCGAGTGCGGCAGCGTGGCGGCCAGCCTGGCGGCCTCGGTCAGCGGCGTGTCCGCGTCCATGAACTCGACCTCGGTACGCGGCAGCATCACCTCCCTGAGCTGCCGTTTCCCGGCGGCGAACACCTCGGCGATGAGTTTGCGCTCGTCGGCGGTCAGGTCGGTGTGCCCCACGACCATGTCGCGCAGTTCCTCGGTGGTGACCTCCTCCCTGTCGGCCGCCGGGTTGCCGCCGAGCAGCCGGACCACGAGGTCGGTCGACTTCGACAGCATCCAGATGACCGGGCGCGACAGGGCGGCGATGCGGTCGAGGAACGGGGCCACGACGAGCGACAGGCCCTCGGTGCGCTGCAGCGCCAGCCGCTTGGGCGCCAGCTCGCCGAGCACCAGCGACACGTACGAGATCGCGAGCGTCACCAGCACCAGCGCGAGCACGGGCGCGACGGCCTCGGGCACCCGCCAGCCCACCAGCACGGGCTCGAACTGGGCGGCGAGCCGGTCGGCGCCGAACGCGGCCGACAGCATGGTGGCCACGGTCACCCCGATCTGCACGGCCGACAGGAACCTGTTGGGGTCCTGGGCCAGCTTGGCCACCCGCTCGCCGCGCCTGCCCTGCTGGGAGAGCTTGCGCACCTGGCTGTCGCGCAGGGAGACCATGGCTATTTCGGCGGCGGCGAAGAAGCCCCCGATCAGAATGAACAGCAGGACCAGGGCGATGTTGGCCGCGACGGTGTCAAACATGGTGGTTGGCAGCGTACTCGTCGGGTTTCCCGCGTATGCTGAACGGCAAGCCTTACAAAATCAAACATATCTCCACAGGAGTACACATGAGACTGCTGGTCACCGGAGGGGCCGGATACGTCGGCAGTGTCGTCGCCGCCCAGCTCGTCGAGGCGGGACACGAGGTGACCGTGCTCGACGACCTGTCCACCGGGCACGAGGACGCGGTGCCCGAGGGCGCGCGGTTCGTGCGCGCCGACATCGCCGAGGCCGGGCAGGCGCTCGACGGCGTGGACGCGGTGCTGCACTTCGCCGCCAAGTCGCTGGTCGGCGAGTCGGTGCAGCAGCCTGCGCGCTACTGGGCCAACAACCTGGGCGGCACGCTGGCGCTGCTCGACGCCATGCGGGAGCACGGCGTGGACCGGATCGTGTTCTCCTCGACGGCGGCGACGTACGGGGAGCCCGAGCGCTCGCCCATCGAGGAGAGCGATCCCACGCGCCCGACCAACCCCTACGGCGCCACCAAGCTGGCCGTGGACAGCGCGCTCACCGCGTATGCGGGTCAGCGCGGCCTCGGCGCGGTGAGCCTGCGCTACTTCAACGTGGCCGGCGCCTACGGCCGCTACCGCGAGCGGCACGCCGTCGAGACCCACCTGATCCCCAACGTGCTCAAGGTCGCGACCGGCGAGCGGGAGTCGGTCAGCGTGTTCGGCACCGACTACCCCACGCCCGACGGCACCTGCGTGCGCGACTACATCCACGTCGCCGACCTGGCCAGGGCCCACCTGCTCGCGCTGGGGTCGATCACGCCCGGCCGGCACGAGATCTACAACCTGGGCAGCGGCGCCGGCTTCTCCGTGCAGGAGGTGATCTCGGTCTGCCGCGAGGTCACCGGGCACGAGATCCCCGCGGTGGTCGGCGAGCGGCGGCCCGGCGACCCCGCCGTGCTGGTGGCGTCGTCCGCGAAGATCCAGCGTGAGCTGGGGTGGAAGGCCGAGCGGCCGGCGCTGCGCGACATCGTCGCCGACGCCTGGGGAGCGCTTTCTCGGAAATGACCCTACGCGTGCGCGATCTATGCTGTGATACCCAAATGTGAGGAGCTTTTCACCAAGGGTCACGAAGCTGCTCTTCGTCGCCCTCGTCGTGACGGGCAGCCTCCTGGCCGCCGCCGGTGTGGTGTTCGCCACGCCCGGCCCCGTACCGGCCGCCGACCCCGTGCCGAGCGACCAGGCGGCCACTCCGTGACCGGCTGACCCCCGAGACGCGAACGCGCGCCCCCGCGAAGCGGAAGGCGCGCGTCAGCGAAAGCACGTCAAATGAGGCCGAGGTCCTTGACCGCCTGGCGCTCCTCCGCCAGCTCGCGCACGCTGGCGTCGATGCGCTCGCGGGAGAACGGGTCGATCTCGAGGCCCTGGATGATCTCGAACCTGCCGCCGGCCGCACGCACCGGGAAGGACGAGATGAGACCCTCGGGCACGCCGTAGGAGCCGTCGGAGACCACGGCGGCGGAGGTCCACTCGGTGCCGTTGACCCAGTCGAAGACGTGGTCGATCGCGGCGTTGGCCGCCGAGGCGGCCGAGGAGGCGCCGCGCGCCTCGATGATGGCCGCGCCGCGCTTGGCCACGGTCGGGATGAACGTCTCGCGCAGCCAGTCGCCGTCGACCTGCTCGGCCGCGACCTTGCCGCCCACCTCCGCGTGGAACAGGTCCGGGTATTGCGTCGCCGAGTGGTTGCCCCAGATCGTCATGTGCTTGATCTCGGTGACCGGCACCTGGAGCTTGGCCGCGAGCTGCGACAGCGCGCGGTTGTGGTCGAGGCGGGTCATCGCGGTGAAGCGCTCGGCCGGGACGTCGGGAGCGTTCTGCTGGGCGATGAGCGCGTTGGTGTTGGCCGGGTTGCCCACGACCAGGACCTTGATGTCGTCGGCCGCGTGGTCGTTGATGGCCTTGCCCTGCGGGCCGAAGATGCCGCCGTTGGCGCCCAGCAGGTCGCCGCGCTCCATGCCGGCCTTGCGGGGCATGGCGCCCACCAGCAGCGCGACGTTGGCGCCGGCGAAGGCCACGTTGGGGTCGTCGGTGATCTCGATGCCGGACAGCAGCGGGAACGCGCAGTCGTCCAGCTCCATCGCGGTGCCCTCGGCCGCCTTCACCGCCGCCGGGATCTCCAGCAGGCTCAGCTTCACCGGCGTGTCGGCGCCGAGCAGCTGCCCCGACGCGATGCGGAACAGCAATGCGTAGCCGATCTGGCCGGCGGCTCCGGTGACGGTCACCTTGACAGGCACCTTGACGGGCTCAGTGGCTGACGACGCCATGGCCTTCCCCTAACTCGCAGCGTGAATCATTGACGTTCGGGATGTTACCCGCTCGTCATCAGCAGGTTTCCATCGCGGGCACCTTGAGCTCCTCCTTGAAGTCGACCTTGCCGAAATAGCTGGTCAGGAGCTGCTCCATGACGCCCTTGGCGTACATGTCGGCGATCACGCCCGACACGGCCTTGCACGTCTTGACGTCGCCGTCCTTGATGCCGACCGCGTAGCGCTCGTTGCTGAGCTTGGCGCCGAGGATCTTGAAGCGCAGGTTCTCACGGGCCGCGAACCCGGCGAGTATCAGGTCCTCGCCGGGCACCGCGCTCACCTTGCCGGTGCGCAGCAGGTCCATGCAGGCGGCGTAGTCGCTCGCCGCGACCGGCTTGACCGGCACGCGGTCCTGGACGGCGCCGACCGACGGGCTGTTGAGCGCGCACACCCGCTTGCCCTTGAGCTGGTCGATGTCGTCGATGTCGCCGGCGCGCACCAGGACGTCCTGGTGGGCCAGGTAGTAGGGCCCGGCGAACTGGGTATCACTCCTGTCGATCGAGTACGTCGCCACGACCAGGTCGACCCGGCCTTCGGCCAGCGCGGACGCCCGGTCGTCCCGCCCGACCCTGACGAACGTCGTCTGCCTGGCACCCAGCTCGGCCGCGATGCGCTTGGCGACGTCGACGTCGAAGCCCTCGAAGGAGCCGCCGTTCTGCAGCCCGATGCCGGGCAGGTCGCCCTTGACCCCGATCACGATCTTCCCGGTCTGGGCCACCTTGTCCACGACCGACGTGGCCGCACCGCCGGAGTCCTCCGGCGGCGCATCGACCTGCTCGAAGTAGGCGAGCGGGCGCCAGCCGTTCGCTAACAGCGCCAGCGCCGCGGCGGCGAGCAGTACGAGCACGGTGGCCACCGCGATCCACAGCCCGGCCCGCCCGCGCCGGGCGGGCGCGGCGGGCCCGGTCGGCGCGTACGGCGCCGCACCCCCCTCCGGCGGCGCCACGCCGCCAGGGTGCTGCCCCGGGCCGGTCGGCGCGTTCTGGAGCGCGGAGGCCCCGGTGTGGGGCGCCGGCAGGTGCGGGACCTGGGCGCCGGTGTGCGGACCTGGGACAGCCTGCGAGCCCGTGTGGGAGCCGGTCGGAGGGCCGCCGGTCGGGGGGCCGGACTGAGGGCCGGTCTGAGGGCCGGTCTGAGGGCCGGTCTGAGGGCCGGTCTGGGAGCTCTGCGCGGACTGGGGGCTCTGCGCGGACTGGGGGCTCTGCGCGGACTGGGGGCTCTGCGCAGTCTGGGGGCCGGTCGGGGCGGGCGGGGCCGGGGAGGCGCCCGTCACGCCGGGACGGTCGGTGATCGAGCCCGCCGACACCCGCAGGAACGGCGTGGTGTCGTCGCTCGCCACCTGCACGCCCTTGGTCAGCACCGCCGTCGAGGCGCCCGCCGTGGACGACTGGCCGAGCAGCCGCAGCAGGATCTGGTCGGCGGACGGCCGGTCGGCCGGGTTCTTCGCCAGCGCCGAGCTCACCACGCCGCGCAGCGGCTCGGCCATCATGGTGACGTCGACCTCGTGGTTGAGGATGCGGTTGAGCACGACCGCGATCGACTTGCCCTCGAAGGCGACCTGCCCCGTGGCGGCGAACGCGATGGTCGCGCCCCAGGAGAACACGTCGGTGTAGGGCCCGATGTCGTCGCCGGCGATCTGCTCGGGCGCCATGTAGGCGGGCGTCCCGATGGCGCGGCTGGTGATCGTACCGGTGGAGTCGATGATGCGGGCGATGCCGAAGTCGACCACGCGCGGCCCGTCGGCGGCGATCAGCACGTTGTCGGGCTTGAAGTCGCGGTGCACGATCGAGGCGTGGTGGATGGCGGTGAGCGCGGTGGCGGTGCCGATGGCCAGCCGGTCGAGCACGGTGCCGGTGAGCGGCCCGTCGGTCTCGACGATCTCGCGCAGCGGCCGGCCGTCGATGTACTCGCTCGCGATGTACGGCGTGTCACCGTCGAGGTCGGCCTCGATGACCCGCGCCGTGCAGAACGACGCCACCCGCTGCGCCGCCTTCAGCTCCCGCGCGAAGCGCGAGCGCGCGATCGTGTCGCCGCTGAACTTGACGTGCAGCAGCTTGATCGCGGCCCGCTCACCCTGGTTGTTGACCCCCAGATAGACGATGCCCTGCCCGCCCTCCCCGACCCGTCCTGACAGCCGGAAGGACCCCAGCTCGGTGGGATCGCCGGCGACCAGCGGCGAGATCTGCGGCATTCGTCATCCCCACGTGTACTGAACCCATCGACGCAAACTTTACGACGCTCAGCAACTTCTCAGGGATCGGTTGAGGCTTAGGTACGTCACGGGTTCGCCTCTTTCCTGCCCCGGCGCCGATCTCAGACGCCGGGGTCGACGTGGGTCGCGGGTGGGGCCGGTCAGTAGGGCAGGCTCCAGGTCGCGAACGCCTTGCGCAGCGAGGGCGCCTTGAACTTGGGATACGCCACCGTACGCGGGTCACCGTCGGAGGTGTAGCGCATGTCCGGGTTCTTCTTCAGCCAGTCGAGCCACGCCTCGGAGCAGAACTGGGCGCAGTCGCCCTTCTTCTCCATGACCTTGATCCTCGGGATGCCGGCCGGGTCGAACGCCTTGCTGAACGGCGCCGGTGCCGGGGTGTAGCCGGCCAGGAACGCGCCCGCGTGCTTGTACGCCTTGCCGCGCAGCGCCCAGTTCTTCTTGCTCGGCTGGTTGCCGTACGGCAGGGCGATGGTGACGGGCTTGACGTACGACAGGGACTCGATCTCCTTGCCGATCGAGCCGATCTGCTCCTCGACCTCCTTCTGCGAGCGGCCCCGCAGGTTGAAGTGGTCGCGGGTGTGGTTGCCGAGCTCGAAGCCGTTGTCCTTGAGCCACAGCAGCGCCTGGGCCTGCTCCTCGCGCACGGTCTTGCCGAACATGTCGCGCGTCACGTAGAAGGTGGCCTTCGGCTTCCAGCCGGGGTGCGCGGCGGCCACCTCCTTCAGGATCGCCACCGCGGTGTCCTTCTGCGGCACGCCCATCGCGTTCAGGGTGAGCTGAGAGGGCGACGAGTCGTCGAACGTCAGCACCACGGGATGCTTGCCCGCCGGGATGTCGATCTTGCCGGTCACCAGTTCGGCGGCGGAGACGGGCACGTAGCCCTCCTTCACCAGGCGTTCGAGATCGGCCCTGAACTGCTGGGGCGACCGGTCGTCGGTGGTCTGCGGCTTGGGCACGATGCGGTGGAACATCAGCACCGGGATCTGCCCCAGCTCGTTGGCCTTCACCGCGGCGGCCCGCTTCACCTTGGCCGCCCTGTCCGCCTTGGCCTTGGCCGCCGCGTCGACCTTGTTGTTGGTCAGCTTGGCGGTCTCGGGCTGAGAGTCGCAGCCCGCGAGGAGAGCGGCGGCGATGAGCGCCCCCAGCCCACTCAGATAACGCAGTCGCATCCTTACCCCCCGAAACGCGTACGACTGTTCTGAGCTGGCTCTTACCCACGTGATCAACTACGCCACGCCGTCCCTGGGGTCAAGAGCTGGGAAAACGCGCCGCGTCCGACAAAACGAACGGCCCCTGCCGGGGGAGGCAGAGGCCGTAGCGCGGAGGAGGAGGTCCTTCAGGCGGACATCTTCTTCTTGAGGTTCTCGTCGAGCGCCGCGAGGAAGTCCTGCGTGGTGAGCCACTCGGCGTCGCCGCCGACCAGGAGCGCGAGGTCCTTGGTCATCTGGCCGCTCTCGACGGTCTCGATGCAGACCTGCTCCAGCTTGTCGGCGAAGTCGGTGACGGCGGGGGTGCCGTCGAGCTTGCCGCGGTGGGCCAGGCCACGCGTCCACGCGAAGATCGAGGCGATCGGGTTGGTGGAGGTGGGCTTGCCCTGCTGGTGCTGGCGGTAGTGGCGGGTCACGGTGCCGTGGGCGGCCTCGGCCTCGACGGTCTTGCCGTCGGGGGTCATCAGGACCGAGGTCATCAGGCCGAGGGAGCCGAAGCCCTGCGCGACGGTGTCGGACTGGACGTCGCCGTCGTAGTTCTTCGCGGCCCAGACGTAGCCGCCCTCCCACTTGAGGGCCGCGGCGACCATGTCGTCGATGAGGCGGTGCTCGTAGGTGAGGCCGGCCTTCTCGAAGTCGGCCTTGAACTCGGTCTCGTAGACCTCGGCGAAGATGTCCTTGAAGCGGCCGTCGTAGGCCTTGAGGATGGTGTTCTTCGTGGAGAGGTAGACCGGGTAGTTGCGGGCCAGGCCGTAGCGCATGGAGGCGCGGGCGAAGTCGCGGATCGACTCGTCGAGGTTGTACATCGCCAAGGCGACGCCGCTGCCGGGGAAGTCGTACACGTCGAGCTCGATCGGCTCGGAGCCGTCCTTCGGCGTGTACGTCAGGGTCAGCGTGCCCTCACCGGGGATCTTCAGGTCGGTCGCGCGGTACTGGTCGCCGAAGGCGTGACGGCCGACCACGATGGGCTTGGTCCAGCCGGGCACCAGGCGCGGCACGTTGGACATGATGATCGGCTCGCGGAAGATCACGCCGCCGAGGATGTTGCGGATGGTCCCGTTGGGGGACTTCCACATCTTCTTGAGGCCGAACTCCTCGACACGCGCCTCGTCCGGGGTGATGGTGGCGCACTTCACACCGACGCCGTACTTCTTGATGGCGTTCGCGGCGTCGATGGTGACCTGGTCGTCCGTGGCGTCGCGGTGCTCGATGCCGAGGTCGTAGTACTTCAGGTCGACGTCGAGGTAGGGAAGGATCAGCTGGTCCTTGATGAACTGCCAGATGATCCGGGTCATCTCGTCGCCGTCAAGCTCGACGACGGGGCCCTCCACCTTGATCTTGGGCATGCGAATGGTTCCCCTTCAATGAATGGATGCGTTGAGGCTATCGGACCGTCAGGTCACGGGGCGAAAAGGGACAGGATGATCGCTTTCAGCTCGTTGTTGCCGAGCAAGAGCGAGGTCAGCACCAGCACGAATCCGAACACGGACAGCGTGATGACGTCGATCTTCTTGCTCCTGAGTGCGAGCTGACCGCCGTAACCGGCGAAACGCAGCGCGGCCGCGATCATGATGACGGCCCCCAGCACGAACCCGCCCCAGCGCGGGTCGGCGATGAACATGGCGAGCACACCCGCGGCCGCACCCACCAGGATCAGCGGGTACGGCCCCCAGGTCTCGCGTTCGGTCCCGTTGCTCAACGCTCTTCTATCGGCTTCCACTTCTGGTCGGTCTCACCGATGTACTCACTGTCGGGGCGGATCAGCCGGTTGTCGGCGTGCTGCTCGATCACGTGAGCCGTCCAGCCTGACATGCGGCTGACGGAGAAGACCGGCGTGAACAGGTCTGTCGGAATGCCAAGGTAGTGGTAAACGGAAGCGGCGTAGAAATCGACGTTGGGATAGAGGCCCTTGGTCTCGAAGACGACCTCCTCCATCTCCTTCGACATCCGGTAGTAGGTGTCGTCGCCGCTCGCCTCGCCGAGCTCGGCGGACATGCGGCGCAGGTGCGTGGCGCGGGGGTCCTCGGTCTTGTAGACGCGGTGGCCGAAGCCCATGATCTTCTCGCCGGCGGCGAGCTTGTCGCGTACGGCCTGGGCCACGCCGCCCGGCGACAGCGACTCCAGCGTCTTCATGACCTGCTCGTTGGCCCCGCCGTGCAGCGGGCCCTTGAGGGTGCCGATGGCGGCGACGATGGCGGAGTGCATGTCCGACAGCGTCGCGGCGCACACGCGGGCGGCGAAGGTGGAGGCGTTCATGGTGTGGTCGGCGTGCAGCACCAGGCACTCGTCGAAGATCTCGACCTCGCGCCGGCCGGGGGTGCGGCCGGTGACCTGGAGCAGGAAGTTGGCGGCGAGGCTCAGCGACGGGTCGGGCTCGGGCGCCTCCGAGCCGGTGCGCGCGGCGTGGTAGCGGGCGACGAGCAGCGGTTGCTGGGCCACCAGGCGGGCGGCCTTGCGCAGGTTGGCCTCGGGGTCGATGGAGTCCTTGTCGGCGTCGTCGGCGCCCGCCAGCGAGACCAGCGTGCGCAGCGCCTCCATGGGTTTTTGTTTCTCGGCGATCTCGGCGATGTTCGCGGACACCAGGGCGCCCAGCTCGCGGCCCCGTGCCAGCTCGTCGCCGTAGGCGTCGAGCTCGGAGCGGGTGGGCAGCTTGCCACGTTGGAGCAGGTGTGCGGTCTCCTCGAACGTCGCGCGGCCGGCCAGGTCGTGGATGTCGTATCCACGGTAGAAGAGGCGACCGGCCTTTCCGTCGATGTCGCTCAGCGCTGTGGACGCGGCGACGACATCGGCCAGACCTTTCGTGGGCTTGTCCGCCATGAGTGTTTCCTCCGCTTATCTCCGCCCGAAGTCTACCCGTGAGCAGGCAAAACCGACGTCAAAGGTCCAGACCAATTTCACGACGGATTCTCCTTTCGGCAAAGGAGATTCCGCATCCCCTCGGTTGGGTAAGCCGGAGCTGTAGTAATAGTTACGGCGGGCTACCTGGGGAGGAACTGCCGTGGAGGGGCCGTTCATACGCATCGAGGACACTGGCGAGGTGGTCCCGTTGCGCCCCGAGATCACGACGGTCGGAAGGGGCCGGGGTGTAGACATCCGGCTCACCGACCCCAGCGTGTCTCGACTCCATGCCGAGTTCGTCAGACGAGGACCCTACCTGTATGTCGTCGACCTGGGACTGTCCAGGAACGGCACACGGGTGAACGGCAGGCCGATCGCCCGGAGGGTCCTTGACGACGGCGACGTCGTCTCCTTCGGCGCGGCGCGCGGCCGGATCGGTGGAGTCCCCCGTGAGGACTTCACCCCCGAGGTCGAGCTGCGCAGGGCGGCGGCACCCGAGCTGACCAGGCGCGAGGTCGATGTGCTGACCTCGCTCTGCCGGCCGGCGCTGTCCGATGAGGCGTTCGTCGCTCCGGCGACGGCACGCGAGATCGCCGACGACCTGGTCGTGACCGAGGCCGCGGTCAAGCAGCATCTGCTGCGGCTCTACCAGAAGTTCAGGATTCCCGAGGGCACCAACCGGCGCACACGGCTGGCCAACGAGGTCGTCGCGCTCGGGCTGGTCCGCCCGACCCCTGTGGTGCCACCGCAGCGGTCGTCGGGAGCCGCACCCGAGCAGGCTTCGGCGGCCGGGCGCAGGGCTTCGTAGTCCCAAGGTTCGCGACCGGGGCCACGGCGAGGGGTTCCGGCAGCGTCGGAACCTGAACATCACCCCCTCCGGGGGGCGCGGGCAACGGCGTACGCCCTGCTCAGGGCGGCGCCGCGGCCCGTCGCCGGTCTGACCGGCGACGCAGCCGGGCGCAGCACGCTCTCAGATCACCCTGAACCCGTTGCTGGGCTTGCTGGTCCTGTTCGCCCGGTCCACCGCGACGACGTAGTAGTGGTGGCCGCGCTTGCCTTCGGCGTCCACCCAGCGCAGCTGCCGGTCACCGGGCACGACGGCGACCAGGTTGCGGGCGTCGTCGAAGGCGCGGGAGTGCGCGGGCCGGTCGAAGCGGAAGACGGCCCACTGGAAGGGCTCGTCCTTCCCGGTGGCCACCGCCCGCACCTCGACCCCGCCGTGGCGGCGCAGCGCGTACGCCACCACCGGCCGCGACGGCGCCCTGCCGCCCGCGAGCCGGGGCAGCACCGGCGCGAGCGCGGGCCGCTGGTAGTGGTCGTTGACCGCGGTCGTGATGGAGGCGAGCCTGTCCACCTTGACGTCGTTGGCGTTGTACCAGATGTCGCCGCCGATCTCGGGGTGGTCGCGGTTGAGCGTCAGGTGCCTGGACAGCTCGTCCGGCGCCTGCCACTCGGCCGCCTGCGCCGGGTCGCCCGCCTTGTACGCCGCCTGCCCGATCCACAGCAGCGTCTTGGTGCCCGCGGCCACGTCGGACCACCACGGCACGAGCTTGGAGTAGTCGGCCGGCGGCTGCCCGATGTACCAGTAGAGCTGCGGCGCGATGTAGTCGAGCCAGCCCTTCTTGACCCAGCCGCGGGTGTCGGCGTGCAGGTTGTCGTACGACTGGCCGCCGTTGGTGTCGGAGCCGAGCGGGTCGGTGCCCTTGTTGCGCCAGATGCCGGACGGGCTGATGCCCCAGGCGATCTCCGGCTTGGCCTTGAGCACGCGCTGCTGCATCTCCTGGACCATGAGGTCCACGTTGTTGCGGCGCCAGGCGGCGAGGTCGGGGAAGCCGGCGCCGTACTCGGCGAACTCTTCCGCGTCGTCGAAGCCGGTGGTGTTGGTCGGGTAGAAGTAGTCGTCGAAGTGCAGGCCGTCGATGTCGTAGCGGGTGACCGCGTCCATCATGGCGTCCTGGCAGAACTTCCTGACCTCGGGCATGCCGGGGTTGTAGTAGAGCTTGCCGCCGAACGGCACGAGCCAGTCGGGGTGCTTGCGCCCGGGGTGGTCGGGGTGCAGCTGGGCCGGGTCGGCCTGCATCGAGACGCGGTAGGGGTTGAACCAGGCGTGGAAGGCCAGGCCGCGCTTGTGCGTCTCCTCGACGGCGAACTTGAGCGGGTCGTAGCCGGGGTCCTGGCCCTGGGTGCCGGTGAGATATTGCGACCACGGCTCGTACGGCGACGGCCAGAACGCGTCGGCCGTGGGCCTGATCTGCACGAACACCGAGTTGAGCTTGCGCTGCACGGCCACGTCGAGCCAGGCGAGGTATTCCGCCTTCTGCTCCTCGGCGGTCAGTCCGGGCTTCGACGGCCAGTTGATGTTGACCACCGACGCGATCCACATGCCGCGCATCTGGCGCAGCGGGGGCACGTACCCGGGCTGGGCGAAGGCCGGGAGGGGAACGGCCGATGCGGCGGCGGCGAGAGCGAGACCCTTGAGGAGAGTCCTTCTGCTGGGCATGGGGGGTGCCTCTCGGAAGTGGTTGTATCGAAGGCGACGATGACAGAAAATTACCTTCAGATCAACAACCGTGAAGGAAAATGCCGATGAGCGGTGACCTGTACAGACTGGCGATGACGGTGCTGCATCCGGGGTTCGAGGGGACCTCTGCTCCCGACTGGCTGCGCCGCGCGCTGGGCGAGGGTCTGGGCGGCGTGGTGCTGTTCGCCCGCAACGCCATCGGCGCCGATCTCGTCCGCGGGTTGCGGGCCGAGAACCCGGACGTCGTCGTCGCCGTCGACGAGGAGGGCGGCACGGTCACCCGGCTCGAAGTGGCGGACGGCAGCTCCTTCCCCGGCAACAGGGCGCTGGGCGTGGTGGACGACGTGCGGCTCACCGAGCAGGTGGGCCGGCAGATCGGCAGGATGCTCGCCGACCTGGACATCACGCTCGACTACGCGCCCTCCGCCGACGTGAACGCCGACCCGGCCAACCCCGTGATCGGTGTGCGCTCGTTCGGGCCTGCCGCCGAGCTGGTCTCCCGCCACACCGCCGCGTACGTCGAGGGCGTGCAGGGCGCCGGGGTGGCCGCCTGCGCCAAGCACTTCCCCGGGCACGGCGACACGGTCACCGACTCCCACCTGGCGCTGCCCACTGTGCACGCCACCAGGGAGGTGCTCCAGGAGCGCGACCTGCCGCCGTTCCGCGCCGCGATCGAGGCAGGGGTGCGCTCGATCATGTCAGGCCACCTGCTCGTGCCCGCACTCGATGCTGCGGTGCCCGCGACGCTCAGCCGTACCGTGATGACCGAGCTCCTGAGGGGCGAGCTCGGTTTCGACGGGATGCTGGTCACCGACGCGATCGAGATGCGGGCGGTCGCCGCCATGGCGCCGCCCGGTGAGATCGCCGTGCGCGCGCTCGACGCCGGCGTGGACGCCGTCTGCGTCGGCCTGAGCGACGAGAACGGCCTGCGCGAGATCGCTGAGGCGATCGTCGCGGCGGTCCGCGAGGGCCGGCTGGCCGAGGAGCGGCTGGCGGCGGCCGCCGCCCGCGTGCGGGCCCTGTCCACCTGGTACGCCGCCCAGTCCGAGCTGCGCGCCAAGGCCCACGGCGACGTGGACGAGGGCGTCGGCCTGGTCGCCGCCCGCCGCGCGCTCACCACGACCGGCGACGGCAGGCTGACGAGCGCCCCGCTGGTCGTCGAGGTCAACACCCGGCTCAACAAGGCCATCGACGCCGACACGCCGACCGGCGTCGCCACCGCGCTGACCGCCCTGCTGCCGGGCACCGCACGAGTGCGGCTGGAGCAGGGCGGCGAGCTGCCCGCGTTCGGCGAGCGTCCCGTGGTGCTCGTGGTGCACGACGCGGCCAGGCACCCGCAGGTGCGCGAGACGGTCGCGCGGGCCCTGGCCGCCCGCCCCGACGCGTTCGTGGTGGACACCGGCGTGCCGGCCGCGCCGGAAGGTGGCACGCACGTCCATACGCACGGCATCTCCCGCGTGTCGGCCCAGGCCGCGGCCGAGTGGATGACCCGATGAGCGTCGAGCCGGCGAACCCGGTGGCGGCCGTACGCGCCGTCCTGCCCTCGCTCACCCCCGCCGCGCAGTCGATCGCCCGCCTCATCGTGGACGACCCCGGCCTCGTGGTGCGCAGCACGATCACCGAGTTCAGCGCCGTGTCGGGGACGAGCGAGGCGACGATCGTGCGCACCGCGCGGGCCCTCGGCTTCGCCGGATACTCACAGATGCGCTTCGCGCTGGCGGCCGCCGTCGCCAAGGAGCCCGAGCGGCTGGTGCCCGGCGACCTCGCGCCCGACGACCCGCTGACCGACGTCATCGCCAAGGTCGCGCGGGCCGAGTCGGAGGCGCTCGCCGACACCGCCGCCCAGCTCGACCCCGACCGGCTCGGCGAGGTCGTCAAGGCCATCTCCGAGGCGCGCAGGATCGACGTGTACGGCGTCGCCGCCTCGGGCCTGGTCGCGACCGACATGTCGCAGAAACTGCTGCGCATCGGCCTGTCCAGCCACCCGTTCAGCGACGCCCACCTCGCGCTGACCAGCGCGGCCCTGCTCCGCGACGGCGACGTCGTGGTGGCCGTGAGCTGCAGCGGCGAGACGCCCGACGTGCTGGTGCCGGCCCGCACCGCCGCAGAGGCGGGCGCCCTGCTGGTGGCCATCACCGACAACCCGCGCTCGTCGCTGGCGGAGCTGGCCGATCACACGCTGGTCTCCGCGGGCCGCGAGACGGCGTTCCGCCCGGGCGCGCTGGCCAGCAGGATCAGCCAGCTCCTCATCGTGGACTGCATCTTCGTCGGGCTGGCGCAGCGGCGCTACGAAACCGCCGAAGCCGCCATCCGCGCCACCCGCGAGGCCACCGACCGCTACCGCAACCGCTAGAACGGGTAACCGGCGATGTCGCCCTGCACCGTGACCCACTGCGTCTCGGTGAAGGCGTCGACGTTGGCGCCCGTGCCGCCGAAGCGGCTGCCGGTGCCCGAGGCGCCCACGCCGCCGAACGGCGCCACGGCCTCGTCGTCCACGGTCTGGTCGTTGATGTGCACGATGCCGGTCGGCACCTGCTCGGCCAGCGCGAGGCCCTTCATGACGTCCCTGGTGAGGATGCCGAGCGACAGGCCGTACTCGGAGTCGGCCGCCAGCGCCGCCGCCTCCTCCAGGGTGGAGAACGTGGTGACCGGCGCCACCGGGCCGAACACCTCCTCCGCGTACGCGGGCGCTCGCACCGGCACCTCGGCCAGCACCGTCGGCCGGTAGAACAGCCCCTCGTACGAGCCGCCCGCCGCCAGCCTGGCCCCGGCCGTCACGCTCTCGGTGACCAGGCGGTGCACGCGGTCGCGCTGCCCGGCGTCGATGAGCGGGCCGAGCGCGACCTGACCGGTGGCCGGGTCGCCGACCGGCAGCCCGTCGGCCTTGGCGGCCAGGCGCTCGACGTACTCGGCGGCCACCGACTCGTGCACGATGTGGCGTCCCGAGGTCATGCAGATCTGGCCCTGGTGGAAGAACGACGCCCACGCGCCCGCCGAGGCCGCGGCGTCCAGGTCGGCGTCGTCGAAGATCACCAGCGCCGAGTTGCCGCCCAGCTCCAGGTGCACCCGCTTGAGCGCGCGGGCCGCCGCCTCTCCGACCTTGCGTCCCGCCGCGGTCGAGCCGGTGAAGGAGATGACGGGGATGTTCGGGTCGGCGACCAGCACCTGCCCGGCCTCGGGCCCGCCGGGCAGCACGTGCAGCAGCCCAGGGGGCAGCCCCGCCTCCTCGAAGACGCGGGCGATGGCGTAGCCGCCGCAGACGGCGGTGCGCTGGTCGGGCTTGAACACGACCGCGTTGCCCAGCGCCAGGGCTGGGGCGACCGACCTGATGCCGAGGATGAGCGGGAAGTTGAACGGCGCGATCACGCCCACCACGCCGACCGGCACCCGGCGGGCGAAGCTGAGCCGCCTGCGCGCCGTGGGCAGCATCTCGCCGACCGGCTGGCTGGCCAGCGCCGCCGCCTCGTAGCACTCCTGGGCGGCCACGTGCGTCTCGAACCCGGCCTTGCCCGGCACCCCGCCGGACTCCCTGACGATCCAGTCCTGGATCTCCTGGGCGTGCTCCTCGAACAGCCTGCCCGCGCGGCGCAGCAGGGCGGCCCGCTCCTCGTACGAGGTCGCCGCCCAGGCCCGCTGCTCCTGCCTGGCGCGTACGGCGGCGGCCGCCACGTCCTCGGCGCCGGCCGTGCCCGCCCTGCCCAGCTCGTTGCCCGTCGCGGGCTCGATGACGGGCGCCTCACCGGCCCGCGCGGCCGTCCAGCTCCCGTCGAAGATCGACCCCGTCCACGTCTTCGGGTCTAAGAACGTCATGGTGTGCCTCCTCAGGGCTGGAACCGCGGATCGACCGCCACGGCGACGTCGAGCAGCAGGGGGCTGTCGCGGCCGGGCAGTACGGGCATGATGTCATCGAGGGCCGCGGTCAGCTCGGCGTGCGAGCCGATCCTGACGGCCGGGCAGCCGAGCGACCTGGCCAGCGCGCCCATGTCGATCTCGTCGAACGCCGGCCACGGCGCCTTGCCGCCGCCGTGCTGCTCCGCGAGCCGGTCCATGACCGCGTACCTGCCGTTGGCCAGCACCACGAACAGGGCGCCCACCCGGTAGTGGGCGGCACTCCACAGGGCGTGCAGGCCGTAGAGCGCGGAGCCGTCGCCGACCACGGCCACCACCGGCCGGTCGGGCAGCGCCATCTTCAGCCCCACGGCGGCGGGCAGCGCGAACCCGAGCCCGCCCATCGCTGCCGACAGGAAGCCGAGCGAGGTCCTGGCGGGGACGAGGCGGTGCAGGTCGGGGCGGGCCGAGGGGGTCTCCTCGATGAGCGCGGCGTCGGCGGGCAGCCGCAGCGCCAGCTCGCGCAGCACGTCGACGGGCTGGAGCGGGCCGTTCGTGATGGTTTGCTGTGGTGCCTCAGGCGGATTGCTCGTGGCGCGTGGCCGCTTGCTCGTGGCGCGTGGCCGCTGCGGGAGCAGGGCGGTCAGGCGGGCGCAGACGGCTTCCGGCGCGGCCAGGACGGCCAGGTCGGCCGGGCTGCGGTGGGCCTCGGCCGGGTCGTCGGTGACCAGCGCGACGGCGGTGCCGGGCGGGATCAGCGGCCCCGGCACGTACGGGTACTGGCGGAACACCGGCGCGCCCACGGCGAGCACCACGTCGTACGCCGCCAGCCGCTCCCGCAGCCTGGCCCGGTCGGCGGGCAGCACGCCGGCGTACTGGGGATGGTCCTGGGGGAACCCGGCCCGGCCGCCGAACGACTCCTGGTGCACCGGGCATCCCAGCCGCTCGGCCAGCGCCACGAGCGCGTCCCACCCGTCGCGCACGCCAGCGCCCGCCACGATCGCCGGCCTCTCGGCCCCGGCCAGCAGCTCCACCAGCGGGGCCAGCTCGGCGTCCGACACCGACGCGGGCCGCACGAGCCTGGCCGGCGCCGCCATGACCTCCTCTTCGAAGGGTGCGTCCCAGTCGTCCATCGGCACCACGACCAGCGCGGGTCCCCGGCTGGTACGCGCCTCGTGCACGGCCCTGGCGACCGCGCCCGGCACGTCCTGGGCGCGTACGGGCTGGTCGACCCGTACCGGATAGTCGCCCGCCAGCCCCGCGAGCCGCCCGGCCAGGAACGGCTCCAGCGCCAGGTGCCGGCGGTCCTGCTGCCCGACGAGCACGACGAGCGGCGCCCGGTTCTCGCGCGCGGTCGCGATGGCGCCGACGGCGTTGCCCAGCCCGGCGGTGGTGTGCAGCACGGCGAGCGCGGGCGCGTCGCGCCCGATCGCCCAGCCGGTGGCCATGCCGACGACCGAGCCCTCGTGCAGGGCCAGTACGAAGCGCAGGTCGTCGGGCAGCCCCGTGAGCAGCGCCACCTCGGTGGAGCCCGGGTTGCAGAACAGCGTGGTCAGCCCGTGGCGGCGCAGCACGTCGAAGACGGCGTCCTTGACGGTGGTCATCGTTCTCCCCTCGCCCGCTGGATCTGCCGGTAGACGTGCCCGCGCAACTCGCCGAAACGCGGCAGCGACCGGGTGGTGAGCTGGTCGCGTTCGGGCGGCAGGTCGATCTTGAGGTCCTCCATGACCGTGGTCGGGGACGACGAGAGCACGATGACCCGCTGGCCGAGGTAGACGGCCTCGTCGATGTCGTGGGTGACGAAGAGCGTGGTGACGCCGAGGTCGCGCCACAACCGCAGGATGAGGTCCTCCAGGTCCGCCCTGGTCTGGGCGTCCACGGCGGCGAACGGCTCGTCCATGAGCAGCACCTGCGGCTCGTACGCGACCGCCCGCGCGATCGCCACCCGCTGCTGCATGCCGCCGGACAGCTGCCAGGGATGCGCGTCGGCGGCGTCGGCGAGCCCGACCGCCTCCAGGGACCCGGCGACCAGCTCCCGCCGCCTGGCCGCGAGCAGCCGCTTCTCCTTCAGCGGCAGCTCGACGTTCTCGCGCACGGTCATCCAGGGGAAGAGGCTGCGGGCGTACTCCTGGAAGACCACGGCCATGCGCGGCGGCGGGCCCGTCACCGGCACGCCGGCCACCCGCACCTCGCCGCCGGTCGCCGTCAGCAGCCCGGCCACGCAGCGCAGCAACGTCGTCTTGCCGCAGCCAGAAGGGCCGACCACGCAGACCAGCTCCCCCGCGCCGACCTCGAGCGTCACCTCACCGATCGCCTCGACCCTGCGACCTGGGCTCGCGTAGACCTTGTGCAGGCCGGAGATCTCAAGCACGGGCCGCTCCACTCCCGTGGTACCAGGCCAGCACCCGCCGCTCCACCACGCGGAACAGCGCCGACAACCCGAGGCCGAGCAGCCCGAGCAGCAGGATGCCGCTCCACATCTCGGCGATCTGGAACTGCCGCTGGAACAGCACGATCGTGAACCCGAGGCCGCTGGAGCTGGCGAACATCTCGCTGATGACCATGAGGATGATGCCGATCGACAGCGCCTGCCGCAGCCCGGTCATGATCTGCGGGCTCGCGCCGCGCAGCACGAAACGCCGCATCCGGGACGCGCCGCGCACGCCGTACATGCGGCAGGTGTCGGCGAGCACCTCGTCCAGCGCGCGTACGCCCTCCACGGTGTTGAGCAGGATCGGCCAGAGGCAGCCCGAGACGATGACCAGCACCTTCATCGGCGTGTCGATGCCCGCCAGCAGCATGATCAACGGCACCAGCACCGGCGGCGGGATCGCGCGGAAGAACTCCAGCACCGGCTCCAGCGTCGCCCGCAGCCGCCGAGAAAGCCCGATCGGCACGCCCAGGCCGACGCCGAGCAGCCCGGCCACGGCGTAGCCCGCGAGCAGCCGGCCGACCGACGGCAGCACGTCCTCGGTCAGCCGCTCGGAGAACCACGTCCCGGCGAACGCCCGGCCCACCGCGGCCGGCCCCGGCAGGTAGAACGTGGCCCCGCCGACCGCCCACCAGACCAGCACCAGCAGGGCGGGCAGCGCCAGCACCCTGATCACCTTCACGCGGCCACCTCCGAGCGCACGGCGGGATGCCAGGCCAGCACCCGGCGCTCCAGCAGCCGTACGGCCGCGTTGACCGCGATGCCGACCAGGCCGGACAGCACGATCAGCGCGTACACGGACGGCACCGCGCCGCTGCTCTGCGCGATCTGGATCTCCGCGCCGAGCCCTGGACTGCCGATGACCAGCTCCGCCGTCACCGCCAGGATGAACGCCACCGCCGCGGCCAGCCTGAGGCCGGTCATGACGTACGGCAGCGCGGTCGGCCACACCAGGTGCCTGATGCGCGACCAGGCCGACAGTCCGTACGACCTGGCCGTGTCGTAGGCGACCGCGTCCACGGCGGCGACGCCGTACAGGACCTGGATGAGCACCTGCCAGAACGCGGCGTAGACGACGAGCAGCAGCGTCGAGCCCAGCGAGGGCCCGAACAGCAGCGTCGCCAGCGGCACCAGCGCCACCGACGGGATCGGCCGCAGGAACTCCACCGTCGAGTTCGTCAGCGCGCGCAGCCCAGGCACCACGCCGATCAGCACGCCCGCGCCGACCGCGGCGCAGAACGCCAGCGCCAGCCCGATCGCCCAGCCGCGCAGGGTCTCGGCCAGCGCGATCCACAGCTCGGCGGTGGCGAGCTGCCCGGCCAGCGTGCCGAGGACGACCGTGGCGGGCGGCAGGAACCGCTCGTCCACCAGGCCCAGCCTGGGCACCGCCTCCGCCAGGAGCAGCAGCCCGGCCAGCCCGGCGGCGCCGTACCCGAGCCGGGCGGGCAGGCCGGTCAGACCCGCGGCGCCGTTTGCCGGCCGGGCGAGCCGACCGTCCGCGCCCCTCACGGCACCAGCTCCGAGACGTCCACCTTGTCCTGCAGCACCCCGTCGGCCAGCGCCAGGTCCGCGATGGTCTGCACGGACGCCTTGTTCACCTCGACCGGCCACTTCGGCAGCTTGATCTGCGCGATCACCTCGGGCGCGATCTTCGTGTACGTCTTCAGCACCTCGCGCACCTCGTCAGGGTGGCCGTCGGCGTACTCCAGGGACTTGCGCATCGCGGCGGTGAAGCGGCGGGTCAGGTCGGGGTCGGTGCGGCCGGTGGTGAAGTACATGGCCACGGTCAGGTCGGGGGCGGCGTCGGCGAAGTTCCACGCCACCGGACGGGCGCCCTGGCTGATGGCCTGGCTGACGAACGGCTCGACCACCCAGATCGCGTCCACCCGGTCGCTCTGCAGCGCGGCGGGCGCGTCGGGGAAGGGCAGCTCGACGAACTCGATGCCGCTCGGGTCGCCGCCGGCCTTGCGCACGGACGCGCGTACGGTCGTGTCGCCGATGTTCTTGAGCTGGTTGACCGAGATCTTCTTACCCGCCAGGTCCTTGGCCGTCTTGATCGGACTGTCCGGCTTGACCAGCACCGCGCTGAAGTCCGCGCCCTGCTCGCCCGTCGAGGAGACGCCGTTCGCCACCACCTTCACGTCCAGGCCCTGCTGCTTGGCGGTCAGCAGCGACGTGGTGTTGGCGAAGGCGAACTGGAACTGCCCGCTCACCGCGCCCGACACCGAGGCGGCTCCGCCCGCGACCGGGGTGATGGCGAGGTCGATGCCCTGCTCGGTGAAGAAGCCCTTGGCCTTGCCGAGGTGGATCGGCGCGGTGTCGACGATGGCGATCACGCCCGCGTTGACTTTGTCGGGGCCGGTGCCAGTGGATTCTCCGGCCGGTTCTGAGGTGCCACAGGCTGTCACGAGTGCGGCGGTGCAGGTGAGGATCACAAGAGCGCGACGCACGACTGCTCCTCTTTCTGTTCGCTGTGCGCACAGGTATTCTCTGACCGAACGACCCCGTATCGCGGAAGCTACGCTCTTGCCCGCCGCTGTCAAGGGGGCAGCTCATGGTCGATCATGTGCAGTCGCTCGCCCGGGGGCTCGCGGTGATCCGGGCGTTCAGCGCCGCCCAGCCCGAGCTGACGCTCAGCCAGGTGGCCCGCGCGACCGGGCTGAGCAGGGCGGCGGCCAGGCGGTTCCTCATCACGCTGACCGATCTCGGCTACGTGCGCAGCGACGGGCGGCTGTTCGCGCTCACACCGCGGGTGCTGGAGCTCGGCTACGCCTACCTGTCCAGCCTGTCCCTGCCCGAGGTCGCCGACCCCCATCTCGAACGGCTCGCCGCCGAGGTCCGCGAGTCCGCCTCCGTCGCGGTGCTGGACGGGGAGGACGTCGTGTACGTGGCGCGGGTGGCCACCGCCCGGATCATGCGCGTCACCATCAACATCGGCACTCGCTTCCCCGCGTACTGCACCTCGATGGGGCGGGTGCTGCTCGCCGGGCTGCCCGCCGCCGAGCTGGACGCCTACCTGGAGCGGGCCGAGCTGCGCCGGCTCACCTCCCGCACCATCGTCCTGCCCGCCGCCTTGCGGGCCGAGCTCGACGAGGTGCGGAGGCGCGGGTGGGCGATGGTGGACCAGGAGCTCGAGGAGGGGTTGCGGTCGATCGCGGCGCCCATCAGGGACCGGTCGGGGCGGACGGTGGCGGCGGTGAACGTGTCCACGCACGCCAGCCGTACGAGCCTGCAGGCCGTACACCGCGACCTCCTCCCGCCTCTGCTCGCCACGGCCGCCAAAATCGAGTCCGACCTGGCCGCGCTGTCCGTTACCTCCGCCTGACCCGCCGTGCCTTGGACGCGCGGCGCCTGGCTCCGCATCAGGGCGCGGCACTTGCCTTCCACCGACCCTGCGAACGGGAGCCCGGCGCGCGGCCGTACCCTGGCCCGCATGCACATCCGTCTTCGCCTGCCCGCCGACCTGGACGCCTGCGTGGAGGCGCTCGCCCAGGTCCAGGCCGCCGACCGCTACCCCGTCGACTGGCCGGGCGACCCCGGCGGCTGGCTCACCCCCTCCGACCTGACGTCGGCCTGGGTCGCGGTCGAGGACGGCGCCGTACTCGGGCACGTCGGCCTCACCCGGGACGCGGAGATCGTCCGCCTGTTCGTCACGCCGGCCGCGCGCGGCCGGGGCCTGGCCGCCCGCCTCCTCGACACCGTCCGCGCCACCACCCCTGGCCCCCTCAAGCTGGAGGTCTCGTCAGAGGGCACCGCCGCCATCGCCCTTTACGAACGGACGGGCTGGCGCCACACCGGCACCACCCGCGGCCGGTGGCTCAACGCCGCCGGCGAACCCGCCCTCCTCCACCACTACACGAGCCCCTGACCACGTTCACCTCCGGAAGTGGTCGATGACGCGGGCGTAGCTGTCGAGGGCGTGCCCGCAGTCGATCGCCTCGGCGAGCAACTCGCCGGTGTACTCCGCCATGGTGGCGTCGATGCCGCGCATCCGGCTCTCGTGGATGAGGTGCCGGACCGGCGGGACCTGGGTCTCCAGGGTGGCGTCGGCGGCGGCGAAGGAGTTCGCGTCGATCTGGTGGGCGTAGGCCGTCAGGAACGACGCCACCCCCTTCAGCCAGTCCGTGGCCATCGGCAGGAAGTCGGTGGCCGCGATCTTCTCGGTGCCCAGGAGCGCCGCGCCGTGCATGAAGCCGTTGAACGTCGACCACATGATCCCGAGCAGCGCGACGTCGTACAACGACGGGAGGCCGACGTCGGTGCTGATGAGCGTGGTGCCGCCGCCCAGCACCCGCAGGGTCTGCTCGTACGCCTCGTACGCGGCGGACGGGCCTCCGTACAGGATGACCGTCTCCGGCGCGCCGATGCCGGGCGGGGTCATCATGATCGCCCCGTCCAGGTACTCGGCCCCGTGGTCCGCCGCCCAGCCGGCCATCGCGCGGGCCTCGTCGGACGCTCCCGAGGTGAGGTTCACCAGGGCGCGGCCGGACAACTCCGTCTCCGCGGGGGCGAGCAGGTCGCGTACGGCGTCGTAGTCCCGTACGCAGACGATGACGAGCGGGGCGGCGGTGACGGCGGCGCCCACCGTCGGAGCCTCGCTCGCGCCCGCCTCGACCAGGGCCTGCGCCCTGCCCGGCGTGCGGTTCCAGATGGTCGTGGGGTGGCCCGCCTGCAGGAAGGCGGCGGCCAGTGCCCGGCCCATCATGCCCATGCCGATGACGGTGACCGGTGTTTCTGCCATGTCTGTCACTTTCTGTCCGTTTCGATGGTGACGGGCCACCATGATGGCAACGCGAGCCGGCGGCCGACATTGGCAGGAGTGCCGACATTCACCAAATTCCTGCCATAGGGTGAGCGTCGTGAGTGCCGGCACCGTGGCGCTCGTCGTGATCGACGACGCCATCTCCATGTGGGACATGTACGAGCTGGGCATCGCCACAGCGGTCTTCGGCGTGGACCACAGCGACCTCGCGGACCCGTGGTACGACCTGCGGGTGGTCGGGATGCGCCCCGGGACGACCTCCTCGGTGCCGGGGTTCACCTGCAACGCGCCGTACGGGCTGGAGGAGCTGGAACGGGCGGACACGGTGATCGTCCCGGTCGTGCCGGAGGCGTACATGCGGGGCGACCGCGACCTGCCACGGGAACTGCTCGACGCCCTGCGCCGCGCGGGCGCCGCGGGAGCGCGGATGGTCTCGCTCTGCAACGGCGTGTTCGCGCTCGCCGCCGCGGGCCTCCTCGACGGCCGTCCCGCCACCGCCCATTGGGAGCACACCCGCGAGCTGGCCGAGCGGTACCCGCAGGTGCTGGTGGACGACTCGGTCCTGTACGTCGACGACGGCGACGTGCTCACCAGCGCCGGGCTCAGCGGCGGGCTCGACCTGTGCCTGCACATCGTCCGCCGCGACCTCGGCGCGCGGGTGGCCAACCAGCTCGCCCGCCGTCTCGTGGTGCCCGCCCACCGGCCGGGCGGCCAGGCCCAGTTCGTGGAGCGCGCCGTCGATGTGACCGACGACGGGATCGCCCCCGTCCTGCACTGGGCGCTGGAGCACCTCGACGCCCCGCTCACCGTCGAGGACCTGGCCGCCCGCGCGGGGATGAGCGTACGCAGCTTCCACCGCAACCTGCGGGCGGCGACCGGCACCAGCCCGATGAAGTGGCTCCTCCACCAGCGGCTCGCCCGCGCTCAGCAGCTCCTGGAGACCACCGATCTGTCCATCGAGCAGATCAGCGAACGCAGCGGGCTCGGCGGCGCGAACAACCTCCGCCACCATTTCGCGGCGCATCTCGGGGTGACGCCCACCGAGTATCGCCGCGCGTTCCCCTGCCCTTCCACGGACCTGAACCGCCCACAACGCCCTCCGCGCCACCCCGTCCGGTCCGCGTCTTAGAGCGCGGACGCCGCCGCAGTCTCCTTGAGAGCTCAGGGCCCCATGGGGCTCCGGGTCCTTGAGGGTCCATGGGGCCCGTGGCCCCACGGGCTCCCAGGCCCAGGGCGGGCCCGGGGTGCCGGCAGCAGGCCCGCATGAACGGCCGGCGGGGCCAGGGTCAGGCGAGCCGGCGTTCGGCGGCTTCGACGACGTTGGCGAGGAGCAGGGCGCGGGTCATCGGGCCGACGCCGCCCGGGTTGGGCGTGAGGTAACCGGCGACCTCCTCGACGTCCGGAGCCACGTCCCCGGCGATCTTGCCCGCCACCCGGGAGACCCCGACGTCGAGCACGGCGGCCCCCGGCTTGACCATGTCACGCGTGATCAGCTCGGGCACGCCGGCCGCCGCCACGACGATGTCGGCCTGCCGAACGTGCGAGGCGAGGTCCTGGGTGCCGGTGTGGCAGAGGGTCACCGTGGCGTTCTCGCTGCGCCGGGTCAGCAGCAGCCCGAGCGAGCGCCCCACCGTGATGCCGCGACCGACCACGGCGACCTCGGCACCCTTGATCGGCACGCCGTACTCGCGCAGCAGCAGCACGATGCCGTGCGGCGTGCAGGGCAGCGGCGCGTCCACCATGTGCACGAGCCGCCCGAGGTTGACCGGGTGCAGCCCGTCGGCGTCCTTGGCCGGGTCGATGCGCTCCAGCAGCGCCATCGTGTCGAGGTGCTTGGGCAGTGGGAGCTGCACGATGTAGCCGGTGCACGCCGGTGAGGCGTTGAGCTCGTCGATGGCCGCCTCGACGTCGGTCTGGGACGCGGTGGCCGGCAGATCGACGCGGATGGAGGCGATGCCCACCTCCGCGCAGTCGCGGTGCTTGCCCGCGACGTAGATCTGGCTGCCGGGGTCGTCCCCCACCAGAACGGTGCCCAGGCCGGGCGTGATCCCGCGTTCTTTGAGCGCGGCCACCCGCTTGGTGAGATCTGCCTTGATCTTTGCGGCGGTGGCCTTGCCATCGAGTTTCACAGCGCTCATGCCGCAATCCTGTCATGCCCCCTGACCTCCCCCGCACCACCCCACACCCCCGGCCACGGACGCTGCCACGGACGCCAAGCCCCACAGCCCGACCACCCCGCACGACCAGATCCCGCACACCCGATCCCACTCAGCGGCCACCCCCACCCCGCCAGATGCCAGGCCCGGGTCCGACCGCCAACCACCCGGCGCCGCCGTCCCGCCCCGAAGTGGTGGCGGCCGACTCCCAGAGGACCACCACCCACACCACAGACGCCGCAAGCCTGACCCACCACCACCACAGACGCCGCAAGCCTGACCCCACCACCACCACCAGCCACACCACTGTCCCGCCCCTACGAAGTGGCGATCGGGTCCCGGGGGACGGCCATCCATAGCGGCCCGCAGCGGCGGGACGCGGTCCGTCTGTGGGGTACCGGTTGCCGTCGTTCCCGGTGACTTATCCACAGGCCACGAGCGGCCGGGGCGGGCTATCCACAGCCGAAGCCTGACATCGTTGTCATCGATTCGGCGAAGGCTTAGTGTTTTCGGCGCCAGCACCACGCGTCCGGAGGTCCCCCTTGCCGTTCCGCCTCTTGTCCGCCGAGTCCACCGACCTGTTCGTCGGCTCCCAGGAGGAGCCGCACCAAGTCCTGCGCGTCACCGTGGCGGCAGGCGAGCGCGAGTCGTCGCTGAAGCTGCGCGGCGCGGGCGTCCGGCTGGCCGGGAATGTCACGATCCCACCAGAAGCGGGAGTGCACGAGGTCCCGCTGGAGGTGTCGGCCGCGCCGGGCACGACCGTCCCCTGCCTGCTCACCCTCGACGGCGAGGAGCTGGAGGTCGAGGTCACAGCCGAGGAGCCGGGCTGGACGATGTTCATGGTGTCCCACTTCCACTACGACCCCGTGTGGTGGAACACGCAGGCCGCCTACACCAGCCCGTGGGAGCTGCTGTCGGCCGACGCCACCACCAGGCCGCTCTGGGAGGGCAACGCGTTCGCCCTGGTCGAGGCCCACATCGAGCTGGCGCTGCGCGACCCCGACTACCGGTTCGTGCTGGCCGAGGTCGACTACCTCAAACCGTTCTTCGACACCCATCCCGAGCGCCGGGCCGACCTCAGAGCCCTCATGGCCGAGGGCCGGGTCGAGCTGGTCGGCGGCACGTACAACGAACCCAACACCAACCTCACCGGCGCCGAGACCACGATCCGCAACCTCGTCTACGGCATCGGCTACCAGCGCGACATCCTCGGCGGCGACCCGCGCACGGCGTGGCAGCTCGACGTGTTCGGCCACGACCCGCAGTTCCCCGGCTACCTCGCGGCGGCCGGGCTGACGGCCAGCGCGTGGGCGCGCGGCCCGTTCCACCAGTGGGGCCCGATCAGCAAGAACTTCAAAGAGGCCAAGAACGACGCGGCGCTGATGCAGTTCCCCAGCGAGTTCGAGTGGATCGCGCCGTCGGGGCAGGGCGTGCTGACCCACTACATGCCGGCTCATTACTCCGCCGGCTGGTGGATGGACTCGTCGCCGTCCCTTGAGGACGCCTGCCAGGCGGTCTACGACCTCTACCGCTCGCTCAAGCCGGTGGCCGCGACGAAGAACATCCTGCTCCCGGTCGGCACCGACTACACCCCGCCCAACAAATGGGTGACCGACATCCACCGCACGTGGGCGTCCCGCTATGTGTGGCCCAGGTTCGTGTGCGCCGTCCCGCGTGACTTCCTCGACGCCGTACGCGCCGGGCTGTCGTCCTACAGCCCCCAGACGCGCGACATGAACCCGATCTACACCGGGAAAGACGTCTCCTACATCGACACCAAGCAGGCCCAGCGCGCGGCCGAGGTGGCGGCACTCGACGCAGAGCGGCTGGCGACGTTCGCTCATGTGCTGGGGCTGGGCGGCTACCCGCACACGGCGCTCGACAAGGTGTGGCGGCAGCTCGCCTACGGCGCCCACCACGACGCCATCACCGGCTCCGAGTCCGACCAGGTCTACATCGACCTGCTGACCGGGTGGCGCGAGGCGTACGACCTGGCCGCCGAGGCCCGCGACAACGCCCTGTCGGCCCTGTCCGCCCAGGTCACGACCGACGCGCCGGGGGTGCTCGTCGCCAACACGCTGCCGTTCGCGCGTGACGGCCTGGCGACGGCCGCACTGCCTGAGGGTCACGTGCTGGCCGACCCCTCCGGGGTCCCGGTTCCCGCAGTGGCGGAGGGCGGCACGCTCACGTTCCTGGCCCGCGACGTGCCGTCGGTGGGCTGGCGCACGTACCACGTGGTGCCCGGCACCCCCGAGTCGTGGCAACCGGCATCCGGCGTCACCATCGAGAACGACCGCTGGCAGATCACCGCAGACCCCGACAAGGGCGGCACCCTCGTCTCCATCGTCGATCGCACCACCGGCCAAGAGGTCCTCACCGGCCCCGGCAACGAGCTGCGCCTCTACGACGAATATCCCCAGCATCCCGACATGGGCGAGGGGCCCTGGCACCTCATCCCGACCGGCCACGTCATGGGCTCGTCGTCGGCCGCCGCGACCGGTGTGCGCGCCGAGGTCAGCCCGGTGGGCCGGCGGCTGATCGTGGCCGGGCAGGTCGGCGAGATCACGTACGAGCAGGTCGTCACCCTCCCGGCCGGCTCCGACCGCATCGACTTCAGGACCCGCGTCCTCGACCACACCGGCGCCGACCGGCTGCTGCGGGTGCGGTTCCCGGCCCGGGTGGAGGGGGCGCTGCCGGTGTCCGACGTCTCGGGGGCCGTGGTGGGGCGCGGTTTCGCGCTGCCCGACGTCGACACGGCCCACCACCCGTGGACGCTCGACAACCCGGCCAACACCTGGTTCGGTCTCTCGGCCACCGTGAAGGTCGATCTGGGCGCGGCGGGCGCACGCGCGCTCGGCGTGGCCGAGGTCGTGGTGCCCGCCCTCGACGACGCTCCGCAGGCCCGCGACCTGGTCGTGGCCCTGGCCAGGGCCGGCGTCACCGCCACCACCTCGTCCGCCGACGGCACCCGCTACGGCTGGCTCGACGTCGACTCCAACCTGCCCGACGTACGCCTCGTGCTGGGCGGCCCCGACACCAACCCGGTGGCCGCCGACCTGCTCGCCAGAGCCGACGAGTCCTACGCGAAGGCGCTGAGCGAGGGGGCCACCCGCGTCTGGATCCCCGCCGAGCGCCCGCTGCCCGAGACCTGGCAGCCCAGCGCCGACCTGCGCGACCTGCGTGCCCTCCCGGCACTCATCGTCACCGACTCCATCGCCGACCTGGTGGCCGACCTGGCCGACGCGACCATCGAGGCCGTGTGCCCGCTGGGCGGCGAGCGCCTTGAGGACCGTACGGTGGCGCTGCTGGCGTACGGGCTGCCCGGGTTCGCGGTCGACCCGTCCGGCGCACTGCACCTGTCGCTCATGCGGTCCTGCACCGGCTGGCCCTCCGGCATCTGGCTCGACCCGCCCCGCCGCACCACGCCCGACGGCTCCGGCTTCCAGCTCCAGCACTGGACGCACGAGTTCTCCTACTCCCTGGTCTCGGGCCCCGGCGACTGGCGCGCCCTGCGCCTGCCCGCCGCCGCCCAGGAACACATCACCCCCCTCCACACCCGCCTCCTCGAAGCTCCGCAGACGGGCTCCCTCCCACCTGTCCACTCCCTGCTTACGGTGTCCCCCGAGCGCGACGTCCTCCTGAGCACCCTGAAGTCCACCGGCAACCCCCACGCCCACGGCCGCACGGAGGGATCCTCGGAAACCTCCGCCGTAACGATCCGCCTGACCGAATCCACCGGCCTGGGCACTCGGGCCGAGCTGACCTCCCCCGTCCTCGACCTGCACACCCTCACCCCCGCCAACCTCCTCGAACACCCCACGACATCCACCTCCCACGCGCTGACCCGCACGAGCGGAAGCACCACACGCACCACCCCCGGCGAGCCCACCCCGCCGGCACCCGGCTCCCTCGCATCCTCCGGCTCCGCAGCCACCACGGCTGCGGCCAGCGATGAGCCCGCAGGCCCCTCGCCCGCGCCCGCGCCCGCGCCCGCGCCCGTGCCTGCGCCTGCGCCTGCGCCTGCGCCTGCGCCTGCGAGCATCGACCTCGGTGGCTTCGAGGTCGCCACCTACCTCGCCTCGGCATCGCTCCCGTCCACGGCACCGCTCCTGTCCGCGGCGCCGGAGCTCGCGCGCACGACCGAGCAGGCCCAGCCCGTCTACAGCCGCTACTGGCTGCACAACAAGGGCCCGGCACCCCTGGGCTACCTCCCGGTCTCCATCGCGGTCACGCCGGGTCTCGTGGAGTCGCCGGAGGGGCCGTTCGAGGTGGAGGTCGTCCTGGCCTCCCACCTCACGGACACCGCGCACGAGGGCGTCGCCGAGATCCGCGTCCCCGAGGGCTGGACGGCCACCCCGTCCGCCCGCCCGTTCCGCCTCACCTCCGGCGGACACCTCCGCTTCCCCGTGACGGTGACACCCACCGCCGACCCGGAGCCCGGCCTGCACTTCATCTCCGCCCGCACCCACACGAGTGGGCAACTCGTCGAAGACATCACCACGGTCGCCATCGGCCCCGCGCCCGAGCTGCCCGTCCCCGGCACCCCACCCGAGCTCGCCAAGGCGACGCGCGGCACCACCGCCGACACGGCCCGCCCCACGGGACTGTCGATCACCACCGTCGAGGACTCCCTCACCCTGGCCCCCGGCGACCAAGCCCAGCTCACCCTGCGCCTCACCAACACCACCGCCGGCGAAATCCGCGGCGAAGCCCAGCTGGCCTCACCTTGGGGCACCTGGTCCCTGCTCCCGGAGGTCATCAGGGGCTTCACGGTGGCGGCAGGAACGACCGCCGAGGTGTCGTTCCCGGTGCGGGTCCCCCACGACCACCCGACCGGCCACGCGTGGGCCCTGGCCAAGGTCATGTGGTTCGGCCGCTGCCAGTACACCCCGGCAGTACGCCTGGAGGTGACCCCATGACACCAGCGAACCCCTCGACCAACCCCAACAGCTCAGCCGTTCCGGCCGGAGAGGGCCCCACAACGGTGGTCGGCGACCCGGCAGGAGGTCACTCGGCGATGGAGGTCGATGGAGTGGCCGGAGGCGGACCGGAGACGGCGGTGATCGGGTGGATCGACGGCCGTCCGGTTCCTCGCGCACGCCTTGACGCTCGCCTCGCCACCCTCCGGGACGGCCCGCTCAGCTCGGCCCTTCCCGTGCCCGGCACCTCGGAAGACCGTCAGCTCGCTCGCTGGCTCACCCAGGTCATCCTCACCGAAGCCCTCTGCGAGTCCACCGCCACCGAGATCGGCCTGTCCGTAGGACCGCAGGCCACCCCGGCCCTGTCCATAAAACCGCAGGCCACCCCGGCCCTGTCCATAAAACCGCAGGCCACCCTGGCCCTGTCCATAGAACCGCAGGCCACCCTGGCCCTGTCCGTAGGACCGCAGGCGATCTCGACCCTGTCCGTAGGACCGCAGGCCACCCCGGCCCTGTCCATAAAACCGCAGGCGACCCCGGCTCACCCGTCGCCCGAAGAACACGCTGCCTCGGATGCCCCGGCGAAGGCGGCCGCGACGGCAGCCCTTACGCTCGATCGGGTGGCCGCAGTAGAACTCGGTTCGATCAACGCCGCCGCCTACAACGCCAGCCCCTGGGTGCGGGCCGTGTTCGAGCACGTTACGGCCACGGTGACCGTTCCCGAGGAATGGCGCCGCCCACCGACCCCCGAACAACCGCCCCGCCACCACGTACGCCACCGCCTGTTCGGCACCCTCTCGCACGCTCAGGCAGCGACACCCTCCGACCTCGAACCCCTCGGCCTCATCACGCTCGACTCCCTGCCCACCACCATCGCCCAAGCCCTCGAAAGCCACCCGTACAACACCCTGGTCGGCCCGATCAGGGACGCCCTCGGCTGGCACGTGGCAACCGCCACCCCACCCGAGACGCCCACCCCCGCCCCACCACACCAGACGACCGTCACCACCCCACCTGGCCAGACGACCACCACCACGCCTTCACCTGGGACGACCGCCCCCACGTCACCGTCCCCAACGGCCGCTACCACACCGCAGTCCGACGAACCGGAAGGAATCGTGCAGACACTGCCTCACCCCGCCTCCCGGCCGACCGGCCACGACCACGACCTTCTGGCCGCCGCTCGGCGTAAGGCGTTCGCGCGCTGGCTGGACGACATGCGGGCCAGGAAGGTCACCCTCGTTCCCGGCCTGGAGCATCCTGGCGACCCCCGCCAGCCCGACAACCACCACAAACACTGATGAACTGCGTACTTGCCATTGACATCGGAGGGACCAAACTCGCCGCCGCGCTGGTGGACGAGGAGGGTTCCATCCTGCGCTCTGCGACCCGGCCGACCCCGCGTACGGAGGTGATGTCCGCCCTCGCCGCCCTCATCGCGGAGGTGACGGCAGGCGGCCCGGCGCCCCTGGCGGTCGGCATCGGCTGCGCCGGCCCGCTCGACCTGGCGACCGGCGCCGTGAGCCCCGTCAACATGCCGAGCTGGCGCGGGTTCCCGTTGCGGGACGAAGTGCACAAGCTGACCGGGCTGCCGACGCTGCTCGCGGGTGACGCGCAGTGCTTCGCGCTGGGGGAACACTGGCTGGGCGCCGGACGCGGCTGCTCGTCGCTGCTGGGCATCGTGGTGTCGACCGGCATCGGCGGCGGCCTGGTCATCGACGGCGCCCCGCTCCTCGGCCCCACAGGCAACGCCGGACATGTCGGGCACATGAGCATCGATCCGTACGGCGAACGCTGCGAGTGCGGCGGCCGAGGCTGCGTGGAACGCTACGCCAGCGGCCCGAACATGACCCACTGGGCCCTGGACAACGGCTGGTCCCCCTCCCCCGACACCGCTACGGCCGCCGTCCCAGAAAAGCCCCTCGTCCACGTTCACGACGCGGCTCCAGGGGCAGGGACCCCTCGGGACAAGCAGGGGAACGGGAGTACTGAGGAAAATCAGGGGATTGCACTCTCCGGGAACAGCCGGGAGAACCGCCCTTTTGGGGGAGGCCGAGGCAACGGGCCCGTAGGGGACGGACCACTCGAGGACGGTAGAGGACCCTTCGGGGACGGCCGGGTGAACGGGACTCCTGGAGAAGAGGAGCACACGCACAACGAGGAGGGCAGGGCCCAGGGCGAGGGACAACGGGCAGACGCACGGGCGTTGGCACGGGATGCCGCCGCCGGGGATGAGATCGCGGTGCAGGCGTTCGAGCGGGGCGCCAGGGCGCTGGCGGGCATGATCGCATCCACAGCGGCCGCCGCCGAGGTCACGACCGTGGTGATCGGCGGAGGCGTGTCGGCGGCGGGCAGCGTGCTGTTCGATCCGCTGGAGCGAGCACTTGACGACGTGGCCGGGCTCGCGTTCGTCCGGGCGGTCCAGGTGAAGCAGAGCACGCTCGGAGTCCGAGCGGGCCTCGCCGGTGCCGCAAACCTGGCCTGGCAAGCCCTCAACTCCACAACCTGACCGCTACTGGCGTCGCGCAGACGGACGCGCCGTCCCGGGTGGCGCCGCCGGGACGCGGTGCGTCGGCACGGCGCCAAGCGGTGTGCGGCCCGGCTGAGATGTGCGTCCCGGCCGAGATGTGCGGCCCGGCCGCATTGTGCGGCGCTGCCGAGCAGTTGTTACGGCACGTGCCGTGGGAACGCGCTACGTCGGCGCGGGAAGCGGTGAACGGGCCGCCCACGCAGTTGGGCACATGCCGCTGTGGTGGGGTGATTTGGTGGCGCGACCTGCGCTGTTGTGTGCGTGGGTTCTCGCCGAAGGGGGTTACTCGCGTTCGGCGAGTTGAGCTTCGCGGCGTTCGATGATGCGGCGGGTGAAGGGGATGACCTCCACGATGCGGCCGCCGAAGTAGGCGCCGATGAGGGCGAGCACCACGAGGACGATGGGGCTGGAGGAGAAGCCGTTCAAGGCGACGAAGGCCTGCAGGAATGCGTCGAGCGCCATAAAAGAACTCCGAGGGACGGGAGCGGGGAGGAGGAGTTCAGGCTAACGTTCCTCGACGACTGCTCGCTACAGAAAGGGATAAAAGCGACAAGATCCATCAGATTGGTCTTGATGTCGCACCCGACGGCACCTCCCACGACCCTCCGCGAGCCCCCGCGAACCACCGCGAGTCCCCGTGAGTCCCCGCGAACCACCGCGAGCCAGGCCATGACGCGGGATGGCCCGCTTCCGGATGACGGAGGCGGGCCATTTGTTTGTGGCTGATCAGTGGAAGAAGTGGCGGGTACCGGTGAAGTAGAGGGTGATGCCGGCTTTTTCGGCCGCCTCGATGACCTCCGCGTCGCGGACCGAGCCGCCGGGCTCCACGATCGCCCGTACGCCGGCCTCCGCCAACACCTCCAGCCCGTCAGGGAACGGGAAGAAGGCGTCGGAGGCGGCGACCGAGCCGGCGACGCGTTCGCCGGCTCGCGTGACGGCGAGGCGGCAGGAGTCGACGCGGTTGACCTGGCCCATCCCGACGCCCACGGTGGCGCCGTCGCTGGCGAGGAGGATGGCGTTCGACTTCACCGAGCGGCAGGCCCGCCAGGCGAACTCGAGGTCGGCCAGCACCTCGGGCGAGGCGGGGGCGCCGGTCTTGAGCTCCCACTGGGCGGCGGAGTCGCCGGGCGCGTCGACGCGGTCGGTGGTCTGGACGAGCAGTCCGCCGTCGATACGGCGGAACTCGGTCGGGTCGGCGGGCCCGGAAGGGCAGCGCAGCAGGCGCAGGCTCTTCTTGCCGCGCAGCACATCAAGCGCCTCGGCGTCGAAGTCGGGCGCGATGACGACTTCGGTGAACACGTCGAAGATCTGCCGAGCCAGCTCTTCGGTGACGGGCCGGTTGACCGCGATGACGCCTCCGTACGCGGAGACCGGGTCGCACGCGTGGGCCTTGCGGTGGGCGTCGGCCACGTCGGCGCCGACGGCGATGCCGCACGGGTTCTGGTGCTTGATGATGGCGACGCAGGGGTCGGGGAAGTCCCACGCGGCGCGCCAGGCGGCGTCGGCGTCGAGGTAGTTGTTGTAGGACATCTCCTTGCCGTGCAGCTGCTCGGCGTTGGCCAGCCCGCCCTCGCCCGCGGTGTAGAGGGCGGCGCGCTGGTGCGGGTTCTCGCCGTAGCGGAGGGTGGCCTTGCGCTCGTACGCGGTGCCGGTGAAGTGCGGGAACTCGCCCTCGCCCACGTACGTGCCGCCGAACCAGTTGGCCACGGCCACGTCGTAGGAGGCGGTGTGGGCGTAGGCGATGCCGGCGAGCCGGCGGCGCTCGGTGAGGGTGAAGCCGCCCTCGGACAGGGCGTTGAGCACGTCGCCGTAGAAGCCGGGGTCGACGACGACGGCGCAGGTGTTGTGGTTCTTGGCGGCGCCGCGGATCATGGCGGGCCCGCCGATGTCGATCTGCTCGACGCACTCGGCGTCGGACGCGCCGGAGGCCACCGTCTGCTGGAACGGGTAGAGGTTGACGACCACGAGCTGGAACGGGTCGATCTCGAGCTCGTCGAGCTGGGCGACGTGGTGCGGCTTGGTGACGTCGGCCAGCAGACCGGCGTGTACGCGCGGATGCAGCGTCTTGACCCGCCCGTCGAGGCACTCGGGGAACCCGGTGAGCTGCTCCACCTTCGTCACCGGGATCCCGAAGGAGGAGATCGCGGCGGCGGTGCCACCGGTCGAGACGATCTCCACCCCGGCACCGTCGAGGGCTCTGGCCAGCTCTTCGAGCCCGGACTTGTCGTATACAGCGATCAACGCGCGCCGGATGGCGATGCGAGTCACGTGGTTTCCCCTCCTGTGTGGTTGCCGATGCGGACCATACGTCCGCTGACCGTCCAGCCCTCGCGGGCCATCCGGCCGACGGTTTCGACGAGCAGGCGCCGCTCGGCCTGCTTGATGCGCTCGTGCAGGACCTCCTCGTCGTCGCCGGGGAGCACGGGCACCGCCGCCTGCGCCACGATGGGCCCCGTGTCGACGCCCTCGTCGGCGAGCATCACCGTGCAGCCGGTGATCTTGACGCCGTGGGCGAGCGCGTCGCGTACGCCGTGGGCGCCGGGGAACGACGGCAGCAGCGCCGGGTGGGTGTTGAGCACGGGGAAGGCGTCGAGGGTGGGGGTGCCCAGAATCTTCATGAATCCCGCGGACACGACGAGGTCGGGTTCGTACGCGGCGATGCGGGCCGCGATCGCGGCATCCCATTCCGCCCGAGTCGCGTAATCACCCAATTTTTCGACAAATGTCGGGACCTGTGCTCGTTCGGCCCTGACCAGCCCTTCTATGCCCTCCCTGTCCGCGCCCACCGCGACCACGCGAGCGCCGTACGACGGATCGGCGGAAGCGTCCAGCAGGGCCTGTAGGTTGGTTCCAGAGCCGGAGACGAGGACGACGAGCCGCCCAGCCTTAGACACGCACACTCCAATGAGGAAACAGGGTGGGGGTCACAGGGTATCTGTTCATCGTCCGGCGACGCAGAGGAGGTCAGGTGTCGACACCGGTGAAGGCACCGGCAGGCCAGCAGCCCGCGGATTCCGCGGGCCGCCGAGCGATCTGGTTGTCCATCGCAGCGCTGGCCATGACGTTCATGTTGCCCCTCGCGGGCCTGGTCATGGCGTTGTTCGCGCTGATGGCGGGGGTCCGGGCGCTGCCACTGCTCAGGAGCGAGGGCAAGCCCACGGGCGTGGCGGTGGGCGGCATCACCGTCTCCTCGCTCGCGCTCGCGCTGTCGGCGGGGGCCACGGCCATGCAGCTCTATCTCGCGGACGAATACTCCGCCTACACGGAGTGCATGAAGGGCGCCGGCACGGTGGCCTCGCAGGGTGAGTGCTTCGCCGAGTTCAAGGAGGCGGCGCAGCGCAAGCTTCCCGCCGACGTCCTGCAGATGCTCGGCACCATGCAGCCCTGACCTAGTCGCGATCCCAGGCGTAGGGGTCGACGTAGATCACGTGGCCGCCCCGGTCGTCTGACTCGTCCACGATGTCCTTACGGGGCGGGCGGGCCGCGGCCGGTTCGGGCTCGGCGAGCCGGGGCCGGGCCTGGGCCAGCGTCTCGGCCTCCGCCGACGCGTGCTCGTCCTGCCAGTCGTCCCTGATGACGGGGATCTCCTGGGTGTCGGCCTCGGTGGCGTCGAGCCAGTGGCCGGGCAGCGGGCGCGGGTCGCTCTCGGCGAGCCCGACCTTGCTCGCCGCCTTGGCCAGCGCCGCTCCGGCCTTACGTACGGGGGCGGCGGCCTTGTCGAGCGGCGCCCTGGCCTTCTTGTTGAGCAGCAGCAGGTTGGTCACGCCCGCGGAGATGCCGGCCGCCACGCCGACCTCGAGCGCCACCGACAGCGCCACCTCCCAGGGCGACGGCCCGACCGTGGCCAGCCGCCCGCCGCCGATCGGCCCGCCCGACAGCGCCGCGAGCACCCCGGCCACCAGGCCGCTGGTGATGCCGGACAGGAACCCCCACAACGGCGCGGCCTCGTACGACGGCGAGGGCGAGATGCGGGCCACCATGACGCCCGCCACCGCGCCCGCCGCGAACGGCAGCGCGATCACCGCCATCATCCACGCCGGCACCGGCCCGCTCTCGGGCAGCGCGCCCAGGATCGGCAGGCTGGGCACCGTGCCGAGCTGCACGCCCGTGGGCGCGACCAGCGTGTCGGCGCCGATCGCGAAGCCCGGCCCGGCGATGTAGGAGAACGCCCAGACGACGGCGTTGAGCAGGTAGAGCAGCTGGAGCAGGATGAGCAGCACCCCGCCCACGAACCCCGGCGACAGCACCTCCGACAGCTGCCTGACCTGCCCGAAGTTGAGCACGACCGCGAGCAGCACCAGCGCGAGCCCGGCCACCACCAGCACCGCGGTGGCGACCGCCGTGCCGACGGTCAGGGCGCGCACGCGCTCGGGCAGCAGCCGCAGCATGACCCGCCAGGGCCCGATCATGCGCGCCGTGGCCAGCGAGCCGGCGAGGAAGGCCAGCAGGAAGTGGCTGAGCAGCGCCTCACCGATGAACGGCTGGGTGATCTGGTTGCCGGCGACCAGCGCGATCAGCCCGGCCAGCAGCGCGTAGGGGGCCGCCAGCGACACCCCGGCCTGCACCACGAGCACGAGCTGGGCCCGCCGCCTGGCGCCCGCCTGCTCCTTCGGGCTGTTCTTGGGCAGCCGGGCGGGCAGCCGCAGCCGCAGGTCGGCGTCGCGGGCCATCCAGCGGCCCGCGCGGTAGAGCAGCATGGCGGGCAGGATCATGAGGCCGAGCGGCAGCAGCCCGACCCGGCCGCCGGGGATGGCGAACCCGGCGTGGTGGGCGGCCAGCCAGAGCTGCGCCGCCGTACGGAAGACGCCCGGCAGCCCGGCGCCCAGCGTGCCGCGCGGCGCGGCGATCCAGCCGACGAGGGTGAGCGTGGTGAGCACGGCGAGGCCGACACCGAGCGTGCAGGCGGCGGCCAGCATTCCCGACACCGGCAGCGGCCGCCGCGTCTCGTCGTCGTCGCTCGGGGCTCCGGGGAGCTTGCCGAGCACCGACCGGGGGGCAGTGCGCAACTGGTCGAGGATCGCCGTCACAGTAGGCGATTTTCTCAAGCTTTCCCGACCGAAGCTTGGTTGACGCGCCGGGTATCGCCGCGTTCTGTCGCTTCTTCGCCGAGGGCGTAGGGGCTTTCGGACGCGCGAAGGGCTCCGCATGGCGGCATACCACGCGGAGCCCTTCGGGAAACGATCAGCGCGCCTGCATGATCTCGCGCATGAGGCGGGCGGTCTCGGAGGGGGTCTTGCCGACGCGGACGCCGACCTTCTCCAGGGCCTCCTTCTTGGCCTGGGCGGTGCCGGCCGAGCCGGACACGATGGCGCCCGCGTGGCCCATCGTCTTGCCCTCGGGGGCGGTGAAGCCCGCGACGTAGGCGACGACCGGCTTGGTGACGTGCTGCTCGATGTAGGCGGCGGCCCGCTCTTCCGCGTCGCCGCCGATCTCGCCGATCATCACGATCGCGTCGGTGCCGGGGTCGTCCTGGAACGCCTGCAGCGCGTCGATGTGGGTGGTGCCGATGACCGGGTCACCGCCGATGCCGACGGCCGTGGAGAAGCCGAAGTCGCGCAGCTCGTACATGAGCTGGTAGGTGAGCGTGCCGGACTTCGAGACCAGGCCGATGCGGCCGGCGGTGGTGATGTCGGCGGGGATGATGCCGGCGTTGGAGGCGCCGGGCGAGGCGATGCCGGGGCAGTTGGGGCCGATGATGCGGGTCTTGTTGCCCTTGGCCACCGCGTACGCCCAGAACTCGGTCGAGTCGTGCACCGGCACGCCCTCGGTGATCACCACGCAGAGCGGGATCTCGGCGTCGATGGCCTCCTTGACCGCGTCCTTGGTGAACTTCGGCGGCACGAACACCACCGACACGTCGGCGCCGGTCTGCTCGATCGCCTCCTTCACCGTGCCGAACACGGGCAGGCCCTCGTGCGTGGTGCCGGCCTTGCGGGCGTTGACACCGCCCACGACGCGAGCGCCGGAGGCGAGCATGCGGCGGGTGTGCTTGGTGCCCTCACCACCGGTCATGCCCTGAACGATGATCTTGCTGTTCTCCGTCAACCAGATGGCCATGGGTCACGCACCTACCGCAGCGAGCTCGGCGGCGCGCTTGGCCGCCTCGTCCATCGTGTCAACCAGCTCGACGCGCGGGAGCGCGGCGTCGGCCAGGATCTGCCGCCCGAGCTGGGCGTTGTTGCCGTCGAGGCGGACCACCAGCGGGTGGGTCACGGCCTCACCGCGGCTCTCCAGCAGCTTGAACGCCGAGACGATGCCGTTGGCGACGGCATCGCAGGCGGTGATGCCGCCGAAGACGTTCACGAAGATCGACTTGACGCTCGGGTCGGAGAGGATGATCTCCAGGCCGGCCGCCATGACCTCGGCGGACGCGCCACCGCCGATGTCGAGGAAGTTCGCGGGCGAGGGCTTGCCGGGGAACGCCTCACCGGCGTAGGCCACCACGTCGAGCGTGGACATGACCAGGCCGGCGCCGTTGCCGATGATGCCGACGTCGCCGTCGAGCTTGACGTAGTTGAGGTCCTTCTCCTTGGCCTTGGCCTCGAGCGGGTCCTCGGCGGCCTTGTCGGCCAGCGCCTCGTGGTCGCTCTGGCGGAAGCCGGCGTTGTCGTCGAGCGTGACCTTGCCGTCGAGTGCCTTGACCTGGCCGTCTGCCGACAGGATCATCGGGTTGACCTCGACGAGCGTGGCGTCCTCGTCGACGAAGCAGCACCAGAGCTTCTCGATGAGCTCGGCGGCGCCGTCGAGCGCCTTCTCGGGCAGGCCGCCGGCCACCGCGATCTCGCGGGCCTTGGCGCGGTCGACACCGGTCAGGGCCGAGACGGGAACCTTGGCGACCTTCTCGGGCGCGGTGTGGGCGACCTCTTCGATGTCCATGCCGCCCGAGGCCGAGCAGATGGCGAGGAAGGTACGGTTCGCCCGGTCGAGCAGGAAGGAGAAGTAGTATTCCTCGGCGATCGCACTGGCCTCTTCGACCAGCACCTTGTGGACCGTGTGGCCCTTGATGTCCATGCCGAGGATGCCCTCGGCCTTGGCCACGGCGTCGGCGGCGTCGTCGGCCACCTTCACACCGCCGGCCTTGCCCCGGCCGCCGGTCTTGACCTGGGCCTTGACGACAACGCGGCCGGTCAGCTCCTGAGCCGCCGACCGCACCTCCTCCACGTTGTGGGCGACGATGCCGCGTGGCACCGGGATGCCGTAGTCAGCGAAGAGCTCCTTCGCCTGATGTTCGAACAGGTCCACGAGGGTCCGTCCTTGCTTATCCGACTGATGTTCGACGGCCCGGGCATCTGTGCTGATGGTCGCGTGCGCTTCGCCGTGCGCGGGCTTCGTTCCTCGCTCTGCTCTGTCACGGCGAGCTCCTGCGCTCAGGGGTCGTGCCGGGCGTTTCCGCCAGTGAAGCCTAGCCCGAAGCTTGACCTGCCCAGGTCATCGGGTCGCGGTTCTTCCGCTATGTGACGGTGATCTCACTTCTCCAGGACGGACCCTGCACACAAATTGCACGGTTTAGCCGACATAAGACCCTTCGCTCGATATATGTTCGTGATCTTCAAATGTCAGGCTTGCTCCCCGTTCTTGCCTAATGCCGAAGGAAACCCTATGAAGCGAATTGTCGCGGGGCTGGCGCTGGCGTCGTCGGCCGCATTCGTGACCGCCGCGCCCGCGCAGGCCGCGCCCGCAGACCCGGTGAAAGCGCTGAAGAAGCAGTACGTCACCGGGCACGGCGTGCGGATCTCCGAGTCCGCTCGCACGGCCGCGGGTTCGACGGGGGCCGTGAGCATCACCACGAACGGCACCATCGGATTCGGCAAGTCCGGAATCGTGGCCATGGACCTGCGTACCGGGGTGAAAGGCGCGGGGTCATCACTCGGCGCGCCGCCGCGGATGGTCACGGTCGGCAATTACACGTACGCGAAGGGCGGGTTGTTCAGCGATGAACTTCCCGACGGCAAGAAGTGGGTGCGCTACCCGAACCAGACCGGTGGGCGGGCCGGCAGCCAGCCGCTGGACATCTTCCGGCCCGAGGTGCTCAAGGCGCTCGTGACGGGGGCCAAGAGCTTCAAGGGCGGCTCGTACCGGGGGACCGTCACCTTCGGCCGGCTCGGCAGGCTCTACGGGGAGAAGGTCGACAAGCGGCTGGGCAAGGTCGCGATCTCGTACGTGCTCGACGTCAACTCCAAGGGCCTGATCACCCGGGTCCGCAGCGAGTACAAGCTGGACTTCGGCATCCTCGGCAAGACCACGTCCACCGTGAACACCCGCTACACCGGCTGGGGCAGCAAGGTCACGATCAAGGCCCCGCCGGCGGACGAGGTGATCGACGTCAGCGAGCTGAGCACTGAGAGCGACGTGCCGCAGAGCATTCCCGACGGGTCGCTGAACTCGCTCAGCGCGGTCGAGTAGCCGCCACACCCGCGCCGGGGCCTCTCCCTTCCGGCCCCGGCGCACATCAGCAACTCCTCCTCAACACCTAAGGAATCCGCATGAAGCGAATCCTGACCGGCGTGGCGTTAGCCACGACCGCCGCTCTCGTGAGCGCCACCCCGGCGCTGGCCGCCGCGCCCAAGAACCCGGTGGCGGCCGTCAAGAAGCAGCTCGCCCCCGGCAAGGGGGTGAAGTTCACCGAACGGACCACGCTGAGCGATGGTCGCCTCCGTCAGGTGTTCGTCCGGCGTACCGGCGCCCTGCAGTTCGGCAAGTCGGGCGTCGCCGCCTCGGACATCACCGGCAAGATCAACATCAAGGCCGGCGACGTGGAGGGCCTGGGCGACGGCGAGACCGGCACGCTGCTGAAGGCGCTGACCGTGCCCGAGCGCACGATCCGCGTCGGCACCACCTCCTACCTGTCCGGCAACCTCTGGTCGGCGCTGCTGCCCGAGGACAAGCCCTGGTACAAGATGCCGAAGGGCCTGACCGGCGGCTTCACCGGCACCTACGGCCAGCCCATCAACGTGGCCGAGCCCGTCACCCTCGCGACCCTGCTCAAGCGCTCCAAGGCGACCGGCAGCGGCTACGCGGGCAAGGCCAGGGTGGCCGACCTGTGGAAGGTCTCCCCCTGGCTGCGCTCCAGCTGGATGGACAAGCCCTCCGCCAAGGCGATGAAGGCGTCGATCAGCTGGAAGCTCACCGTCGACAAGGCGGGCCGTCCGACGCGGCTCGTGACGACGTACCCGATGTCGGTGCCCGGCCTCGGCAAGACGGGCAGCATCAGCGTGGACACCCGCTACACCGGCTGGGGCGGCAAGGTCGTGGTCAAGGCCCCGCCCGCCGACCAGGTGACCACCACGTTCAAGAACGGCGAGGACGACATCTCCAGCCTCGAACTCCCCATCGGCAGCCTCGCCGGCTGACCCACGCGTTGAGCACCGGCCTGGCCGCTCCGGCGGCCGGCTGGGTGAGTCGCTCTGAGTGCCGGCCCGGTTGAGCCGGGCCGGCACTTCGCGCCCTGCCTTATGTCCCTTTTCGAATCAGGGGAGTCGGGTGGGGCGGAGGGTGGCCCATTCGAGTGAGTGTCTGATGCCGTCCTCCAAGGAGAAGCGGGTCTGCCAGCCGAGCAGCTCGCGGGCGCGGTCGCTGCGGGTGTAGGCGCCGGCCACGTCACCTGGGCGGGCGGGGGCCTCGACGGCCTCGATCGGGCGGTCGGCCACCCGGTTGAACACCTCCACCAGCTCGCGGACGGTGGTGCCTGAGCCGGTGCCGAGATTTATCACGTCGGCCTCCAGCGAGTCGAACCGCCGCAGGGCCGCCACGTGCGCCTCGGCCAGGTCCCAGACGTGGATGTAGTCGCGGATGCCGGTGCCGTCGGCCGTGGGGTAGCCGGTGCCGGTGATCTGGAAGGGGACGCCCTCGTCGTACGCCTCGATCATCTTGCCCAGCGCGTGACTGGGGCGGCGGAGCTGCAGGCCCGTCCGCATGAGAGGGTCGGCCCCGACGGGGTTGAAGTAGCGCAGCGACAGAATCCTGATGGGCCGGCCGGCGGCGATGTCGGCGAACATGCCCTCGCAGACCGCCTTCGTCCGCGCGTACGGGCTCTGCGGGGCCAGCGGCGACTCCTCGGTCACCGTGTGGTCGTCGCCCGCCTGGTAGATCGACGCCGACGAGCTGAAGATCATGCGCGTGCACCCGTTGCGGAGCAGGTGCTCGACGAAGTCGAGGCTCTTGGCGACGTTGGCACGGTAGTAGCCGATCGGGTCGGCCACGGAGTCGGGGACGACGATGAGCGCGGCACAGTGGATGACGGCCGAGATGTCGGGACATTCGGCGAAGATCTTGTCGATGAGCGGCCCGTCACCGATGTCGCCTTCGTAGAACACCCGCCCCTCGGCGAACTCCCGCCGCCCCGTGACGAGACTGTCGAGGATCACGGGATCGATCCCCGCGTCGAGGCAGGCGGAGGCGATCGTGCTCCCGATGTAACCGGCTCCACCGGTGATCAGTACGCGCATGCCTGCACCCTAGCCAGCCTCGCGGGCCCCGCCGCGGGCCTTGGGCCAACCTGTGGACAATGCGAACGGCCTGTGGACGACGGGGGTTCCTTTGCCTTCGCGGTATGGCCTAGTCGGCTTCGGCGTGCGACATTTCGAGATATGGGCAGGGACGTGCCGGTCGTCGTGTTCAGCAGGGACGATCGCCGGCAATACCGGGAGAAGGTGCACCGCTGCCTCGACGTGTTCGCCCGGATGCTGCGCGAGTCCCGTTTCGCGTTCGAGCACCCGCTCGCCGGACTGGAGATCGAGCTCAACATCGTGGACGCGCGGGGCGAGGCCCTCATGCGCAACGCCGAGGTGCTCGCCGCCATCGCGCAGCCGGACTGGGCGACCGAGCTGGGCCAGTTCAACGTCGAGATCAACGTCGAGCCCCAGGAGCTGAGCGGCGACGGCGCCCTGCGCCTGGAGAACGACGTACGCGCCAGGCTGAACCACGCCGAGTCACGCGCGCGTTCGGAGGGCGCCCACCTCGTCCTCATCGGCATCCTGCCCACGCTGCGCGAGCAGGACATCGGCGAGGGCACGCTGTCGGCGAACCCCCGCTACCGCCTGCTCAACGAGCAGATCTTCGCCGCCAGGGGCGAGGACCTGCACCTGTGCATCGAGGGCGTCGAACGGCTCGACACGCACGCCGACAGCCTCGCCCCCGAGGCGGCCTGCACCAGCGTGCAGCTGCACCTCCAGGTCAGCCCCGACATGTTCGCCGCGCACTGGAACGCCGCCCAGGCCATCGCCGGGCCGCAGGTGGCGGTGGCGGCCAATTCGCCGTACCTGTTCGGCAAGGAGCTGCACAGGGAGACCAGGATGGCGCTGTTCGAGCAGGCCACCGACACGCGGCCGGCCGAGCTGAAGACGCAGGGCGTACGGCCGCGGGTGTGGTTCGGCGAACGGTGGATCACCAGCGTCTTCGACCTGTTCGAGGAGAACGTCAGCTACTTCCCCGCCCTGCTGCCCCTCTGCGCGGACGAGGACCCGCGCGCCGAGCTGGACCAGGGCCGCATCCCGGAGCTGCACGAGCTGACCCTGCACAACGGCACCATCTACCGCTGGAACCGGCCCGTGTACGCGGTCGTCGACGGGGTGCCGCACCTCCGCGTGGAGAACCGGGTGCTGCCGGCGGGTCCGTCGGTCGTCGACATCGCGGCCAACGCGGCGTTCTACTACGGGTTGATGCAGGTGCTGCCGTACGACGAGCGTCCGATCTGGAGCCGGATGTCGTTCCAGGCGGCGGCGGACAACCTGGCGGCCGCCGCGCGGCACGGGCTCGACGCGCGGCTGTACTGGCCGGGAGTGGGCGAGGTGCCGGCCGCCGAGCTGATCCTGCGGCGGCTGCTGCCTCTGGCGCGTGAGGGGCTGGCGAAGTGGGGCGTGGACGGGGCTTCCGCGGATCGGCTGCTGTCCGTCATCGAGGGGCGGTGCCTGACGGGGCGTACGGGGGCGAGCTGGCAGGTGGACCGGGTGCGCGCGCACGGTGGCGACCGGCACGCGGCGCTGCGGGCCATGACCTTGGAGTACATCGAACGCATGCACAGCAACGAACCCGTGCACAGGTGGGACGCGTGACGCATGCTGGAGGTGTGACTTCGCCCCGCTCGGTCCGGTTCATGGCCGCCGTCCTGACGTTGGTCCTGGTCGTCGTCTCGACGGGCTGTGGAGTGGTGCGGCGGGAGTCGATGGACAGGGCGGGGGACGACACGTTCGAGGGGGACGTACGGACCGCGCGGACGCTGACGGAGGAGTTCTGGCGGCTGCAGTTCCAGGAGTCCGGCCGGACTTATCGGCCTGTCAATGATTTCATTCCCTACTCGGGACGTTTCGGGCCGAGCTGCGGCGACCAGCCCGCCGTCCCGAACAACGCCTTCTACTGCCCGCTGGGGCATTTCATCGCGTTCGACCAGGACTGGATGGAGTCCTTGTGGAGTGAGATGGGCGACGGATCCGTCTATGTCATCATCCCGCATGAGTTCGGGCATGCCGTACAGGCGCAGCTCCGCACCGGCTACCAGCTGAACATCCAGATGGAACTGCAGGCCGACTGCTACGCGGGCGCCGCCCTGAGCGGCATGGTCGCGTCCGGCGCCCTGGCCGCCGAGGAGGGCGACGAGGAGGAACTGCTCTACAGCCTGGCGGCGGCCGGTGACCCCACGGACGACTGGCTCGACCCCTCGGCCCACGGAACGGCCGAACAACGCCAGAGGTCCTTCGCCGCCGGCTACCAGAACGGCGTTTCCGCCTGCTGACGACGTAATCGCCTGGTCGTAGGCCAGGGATCAACCCAGAGGATGATGCCACCGATCTTGTCCTCGGCCTACCGTTGGTGCATGCCACTGGAGGAAATCGGCTGGCTGCGCAGGGGGGCATGCCGCACCAGCGACCCTGACCTCTTCTTCCCCCTGGCCCCCACCCCGCTGCAGGAGGCCCGAGCGAAGGCCATCTGCGCCGGCTGCCAGGTCGTGGAGGAATGCCGCGCGTACGCGTTGGACGCCGGCGAGTCCGAAGGCATCTGGGGTGGCCTCACCCCGGAAGAACGACGCCGCACCCGCCTCACCCGCCCGACCGCCTCCTGACCGGGTCAAAACGGGCTGAGCCGACCTGGCACAATCGGCCGATGATCTCGCTGACAACTGAGCGGCTCCTCCTGCGTCGCCCGACCGAGGACGACATCGACCCGCTCGCCGCGATGGACGCCGACCCCGAGGTCATGCGCTACATCGGCGATGGATCGGCGTCGCCGTTTGATCGCGATCGGGCTGCGGCCGTCATCGCCCGCGCTCAACGCGAATGGGACGAGCGCGGCTTCGGCATGCTCTCCGTGGTGGTGCGGGATACGCACCAGTTCGCCGGGTGGGTGGCGCTGACCGTGCCGGCCTTTCTTCCCGAGATCCTTCCCGCGGTGGAGATCGGGTGGCGGCTGAGCCGCCGGCACTGGGGAGCCGGCCTTGCCACGGAGGCCGCTGGAGCGTTGCTGCGATACGGGCTCATCGACCGTGGTCTCGACCGCGTGGTCAGCGTCCGGCACGTCGACAACCACCGCTCGAAGCGTGTCATGGACAAGATCGGCATGCGCTTCGGCTTCGACGCCGTCGTCCCGGCAACCGGCCGACCAGCCGCGGTGCACGAGATCACCCGCGCCGAGTACGTCCGAGATCACGACGGCTCCGCAGAACGGCCTCACGTTTGAGGCCGGCGCGTCCGGGGCGGGACAGGTGCTTGGGCGGGCCCCTGGTCGGACCCCTGGTCGGACCCCTGGTCGGACCCCTGGGCGGGCTCCTGGGCGGGCTCCTGGGTGGGCTCCTGGGCGGGCTCCTGGGTGGGCTCTTGGGCGGGGCGGATGCTCCTGCGGTCAGGAGGGCTGGCGGAGGTCGCGTGGGGTGGGCTCTTGGGCGGGGCCGGGAGCGGCGAGGCGGGCGAAGAGGTAGCCGAGGGAGTTGGTGGCGAGGTGGAGCATGGCGGGGGTGAGCAGGCCCCGGCGCCGGCGCAGCTCGCAGAACAGCACTCCGGCCGCCGCCGTCGACACGACGCTGCCCACGACCACCCGGGCCACGTCCAGCCGCCCGGGCGACTCTCCGGCCGTCAACGCGCCCAGCGCCGGGTTGGCCCGCGCCATGTCGATCGACGGCAGGATGTGCCACAGCCCGAACAACCCGGAGGAGACGGCCGTGGCGGCGAGCGTGCCGTGGCTCTTGCGCAGCATGCCGTACAGCGCCCCCCTGAACCCGACCTCCTCCAGCAGCACCGTCCCCAGGGGGACCTGAAGCAGCGCCTCCTCGAAGACCCGGGCGCGCGACAACGACAGCGCCCGCTCGTCGTGGAAGAGCGGCCTCGTACGCGGCGACGCCACCCCCACGGTGTAGACCGCGGCCACCGCCGCCGCCAGCACACCCCCCGCGACCGCTCCCCGTCGCCCGTCCTCGAACCCGATCTCCTCCCACGTCAGCCCGGACCTTCGGGCCATCGCGACGAGCGCGCCGGTGGCGAGGGTGGACGTCAAGGGCCCCAGGCGGGGGACGACCTTGTTGTTGAGCACGTTGGCGGCGGCCAGCACGGCGATCGAGCGGAGCAGCATCCTTGCAGGCTACGTCTCAGCTCACGGAGACACGCCCCGCGCCACTTCCTCTGCTCAGCTCGCGCAGGCGCTGCTCGGTCGCATGGCCGGCGTTCGGACTGGTGGGGAGCCGGCCTGACAGGTCCCGATCGTCCGGGAGGCAGGGGTGGGTGGGTGGCGAGCCTTCATGAGGGGTCAGGCGATGGGGACCACCTGGAAGCCTTCGGGAGCGGGGGTCAGGCGGTGGGGACGACCTGGAAGCCTTCGGCGTAGTGGCCCTCGCCGAAGCCGGCCTGCTCTGCCCACGCGCCGAAGCGGCTCTTGACGAAGTCGGCGAAGCCCTCCACGTGGGCGACCTGGCTGACGTGCGACTGCAGCGCGGCGAGCTTGCGGTCCATCGAGGCGGTGATGTCCACCCAGTGGTTGGGGGTGGGGCCGCCGTTGAGCCACACCTCGCGGACGGTCCACGCCTCCAGGCCCTCGTCCTTGAGCAGCTCGGGGAACGCGTAGGGGTTGCGGGCGTCGGGGTAGACGGCGTCGAGGGCGGCGCCGCCCACCGCGCGGTGGTCGGGATGGCTGGGGGCGATGAACTGGTAGTTGCGGTCGGGGTGGTGGGTGATGACGAGGTCGGGTTTGACCTGGCGGATCACCCGGGCGATGTCGCGCCGCAGCTCAAGCGTGGGGGTCACCTGGCCGTCGGAGTAGCCGAGGAAGCGTACGTCGGTGACGCCCACGGCCTTGGCGGCGGCGAGCTGCTCGGTGCGGCGGAGCTCGGCCATGCCGGAGTTGTCGAGCGTGCGCTCGTTGCCGCCCGCGTCGCCGTCGGTGACCAGCAGGTAGGTGACCTCCACCCCCCGGTCGGCGAACAGCGCGATGGTCCCGGCGGAGCCGAAGTCGGCGTCGTCGGGGTGGGCGCTCACCACGAGCACGCGGTTGATCTCGCTCTCAGGCAGCATGATCCCTCTTTCCTGACCTTCTGTGGGGGTCAACCGGCACCCTCTCGTCGGCATTCCGGGCGCCTTTTGTCGGTGGAGCGTCTTACCCTGGGTGGGTGCCGACCCAAGTCTCTGTTGACCACCCCTTGCTCGATGGCCTCAATCCGCAGCAGCGCGAGGCCGTGATCCATCATGGCAGTCCCCTGCTCATCGTGGCCGGGGCGGGCTCGGGGAAGACACGGGTGCTCACGCACCGCATCGCCTACCTGCTGGCCGAGCGCGACGTGCATCCCGGCGAGATCCTCGCCATCACCTTCACCAACAAGGCCGCCAAGGAGATGAAGGAGCGCATCGACAAGCTGGTCGGGCCGCGCTCGCGGGCGATGTGGGTGATGACGTTCCACAGCGCCTGCATGCGGATCCTGCGGCGTGAGGCCAAGCGGCTGGGGTTCCCGTCCAGTTTCTCCATCTACGACCAGGCCGACTCTCAGCGGCTGATGGCCATGGTGTGCAGGGAGATGGACCTCGACCCCAAGCGCTATCCGCCGCGCTCGTTCTCCGCGCAGGTGAGCAACTTCAAGAACGAGCTGGTCGACTACGAGACCGCGATCGACCGGGCGGGCTCGCACCTGGAGAAGACGCTCGCGCAGGCGTACAAGGCCTATCAGCTCAAGCTGACCGAGGCCGGCGCGATGGACTTCGACGACATCATCATGAACACGGTGACGTTGTTCCAGCTCTTCCCCGACGTCGCCGAGCACTACCGGATGCGGTTCAGGCACGTGCTGGTCGACGAATACCAGGACACCAACCACGCCCAATACATCCTGATCAGGGAGCTGGTGGGGCATCCCGAGCTGCGCACCGACGACGGCGAGCTGGTGCGCTCGGGGTCCGACATGTCGGAGCTGTGCGTGGTGGGCGACGCCGACCAGTCGATCTACGCCTTCCGCGGCGCGACGATCCGCAACATCCTCGAGTTCGAGCGCGACTATCCCGACGCCCGCACGATCCTGCTGGAGCAGAACTACCGCTCGACCCAGAACATTCTGGCCGCCGCCAACGCGGTCATCTCCCGCAACGAGTCGCGCAAGCCGAAGAACCTCTGGTCCGACCAGGGCGACGGCCCGCAGATCGTGGGCTACGTCGCCGACAACGAGCACGACGAGGCCATGTTCGTGGCTCAGGAGGTCGATCGGCTCAGCGACGAGGAGGGGGTCAAGCCGGGTGAGGTGGCGGTGTTCTACCGCACCAACGCGGCCTCCCGGGTGTTCGAGGAGATCTTCATCCGCACCGGGCTGCCCTACAAGGTGGTCGGGGGCGTGCGCTTCTACGAGCGCAAGGAGGTCAAGGACCTGCTGGCCTACCTGCGGGTGCTGGCCAACCCCAACGACGTGGTGTCGCTGCGGCGCATTCTCAACGTGCCCAAGCGCGGCATCGGCGAGCGGGCCGAGGCGATGATCGAGGCGCTGTCGTCGCGCGAGCGCATCTCGTTCTGGGACGCGCTGCGCCGCGCCGACGAGGCCCACGGCATGGCGACGCGCTCGCTCAACGCCGTACGCGAGTTCGTCGCGATGATCGAGGAGCTGATCGGCAAGGCCGAGGGGGTGCCGCCGTCGGCGCTGGCCGAGGAGGTGCTGGTCGCCACCGGCTACCGCGCCGAGCTTGAGGCGTCGGAGGACCCCCAGGACGAGTCCCGCCTGGAGAACCTCAACGAGCTGATCTCGGTGGCCTCGGAGTTCGAGGAGGCCAACCCGGAGGGCACGCTGGTCGAGTTCCTTGAGCAGGTGTCGCTGGTGGCCGACGCCGACCAGATCCCCGACTCCGACGGCGGGCAGGGCGTGGTGACGCTGATGACCCTGCACACCGCCAAGGGGCTGGAGTTCCCCGTCGTGTTCCTGACCGCGATGGAGGACGGCGTGTTCCCCCACGTGCGGTCGCTGGGCGAGCCGAAGGAGCTGGAGGAGGAGCGGCGGCTGGCCTACGTCGGCATCACCAGGGCCCAGCAGCGGCTCTACCTCACCAGGGCGGCCGTGCGCAGCTCGTGGGGCGCGCCGTCGTTCAACCCCGCGTCCCGGTTCGTGAACGAGGTGCCGGGCAAGCTCATCGACTGGCGTACCGACCCGGAGAAGTCGGCCTGGAGCGCGGCCACGCGGCGCGAGCCCGCCGCGCGTCCCGCCCCGGCCAAGGGCGGCGGTGGCGGGCGGACGATGCCGTCGCTGGCGCCCGGTGACCGGGTCTCGCACGACAGCTTCGGGCTCGGCACCGTCGTGTCCGTGGACGGGGTCGCGGAGAAGACCAAGGTGAAGATCGACTTCGGCACTGGCGGGGAGAAGACGCTGTTGCTGTCGTACGCGCCGCTGGAGAAGCTCTAGACGGCGCAGGGCCGCTCCCCTGGCGTGGGGCGCGGCCCTGCGGTGTCGTCGAAGCGGGTCGAGTCCGTCAGCTCTTCAGGGCGCTGCCCTTCTTCCACTGGGTCCAGTTGAGCTGCCAGTAGCTCCAGCCGTTGTTCCACTGGAGCTTGCGCTTGGTGCCGGTGATCTTCACGACGTCGCCGCGCTGGGCGATCGTGTAGAACCACTTGGCGCCCGCCGGGGTGGCCCGCACGCAGCCGTGGCTCTGGTTGGAGCGGCCGAGGAAGTGGTAGTAGCCGGCGCTCTGGTGGACGTACTCACCGCTGTCGGAGATCCGCACCGCCCACGGGATCTCCTCCTTGTAGTAGCGCGGGTCCTTGGGGTCCGTGACGCCCATCCAGGACGACGTCATGGTCTCCACGGCCTTCTTGCCCATGGTGAGGTGGGTTCCGCTGGTGGTGAGGTAGACGTCCACGCCGTTGCGGACGAGGCCGCCCTTGCCCGCGCTGATCGGGATCTTCTTGGCGAGCTTGCCGTTGCGGTACACCTTCATGACGTGCTTGCGGGTGTTCACGACGGAGATGTGCTTCGCGCCGACCGCGAACCTGCGCGAGACGTTCTTGGCGCCGGTGTTGCCGGGCAGCTCCGACAGCCGCGCGGTGAACAGCACCTTCTGGTACGGCTGCCAGTACGTCTTCGTCCGGTAGATCACCTTGCGCTTCGACACCCAGCGCCAGGCCCCGTCCACCGGCTTCTCGGGCTTCACCTCGAGCAGCGCCTCGACTTCGGCCTTGTTCTTCACATCACGGTCGAAGGTGACGATGATCGGGAATCCGACGCCGACCTTCTCGGTCTTCTCCCCCATCGGGGTGATGTCGGCGATGCCCAGCGTGACCTTCTTGCGAGCCGTACCGGTGGTGGTGGGGCTCGGCGTCGGGGTCGGGGCGGTCGTGACGGCCGCCTGGGCGACGACGACGGGGGTCTGGGCTCGGGGTACGGGGGCGCTCTGTGCCGCGCAGGCCGACGCGGCGGCGAGCGCGACCAGTGCCGGAAGCATCCGGGTGACGCGCATCAAAGGGGTTACTCCTGGACTAAGTGCTTTCGACTACCTCCTTGTGTGACAACCGGGACGGTCGATTCGTGTGCGAAATGGTGATTACTATCCTGTAACGATCCAAATTTGAACAAACCGCTGGTCAGAAGCGGCGTTCACAAGGAAGGGCTCAGACGAGCCTGCGGGCGGTCGCCCAGCGCGACAGCTCGTGCCGGTTCGACAGCTGGAGCTTGCGCAACACCGACGACACGTGCGTCTCGACGGTCTTGACCGAGATGAACAGCTCCTTCGCGATCTCCTTGTACGCGTAACCGCGCGCGATCAGCCGCAGCACCTCGCGCTCGCGCTGGGTGAGCGAGTCGAGCTCGGGGTCGATGGACGGCGCCTCGGAGGAGGCGAACGCGTCCAGCACGAACCCGGCGAGCCGCGGCGAGAACACCGCGTCGCCCTCGGCCACCCGGTTGATGGCGTCGGTCAGCTCCTTGCCGCTGATGTTCTTGGTGACGTAGCCGCGGGCCCCGCCCCTGATCACCCCGATGACGTCCTCGGCCGCGTCGGACACCGACAGCGCCAGGAACCGCACCTGCGACCCCGAGCCCAGCACCCGCCGCAGCACCTCCTGGCCGCCGCCGCCCGGCATGTGAACGTCGAGCAGGACCACGTCGGGCTGATGCGCGGCGATCGCCTTGACCGCCGTCTCGACGTCCTCGGCCTCCCCGACGACCTCGATCGAGTCGCCCAGCTCGGCGCGCACGCCCGACCGGAACAACCGATGGTCATCGACGATCAGTACGCGCGTCATGCCTTCTCCACCTTCATCGTCAACATCACTTCCGTGCCCTCACCCGGCGCGGTGCGTACGCGGGCCGTGCCGCCGTGCCGCTCCATTCTGCCGATGATGGACTCCCTGATGCCCATCCGGTCGAGCGGGATCGCGTCGAGGTCGAACCCCTTGCCCCGATCCTTCACGAAAATCGTGACTTCTTCACCCTCGACCTCCGCGTACACCGAAATGGACGGACTCTCAGAGTATTTCGCCGCGTTGACCATCGCCTGGCGGGACGCCTTGAGCATGGCCGCGAGCTTGCCCGCCGCGTCGAGGTCGATGTCGCTCACGCACACCACCTCGATGGGCACGCCGTGCGCGTCCTCCTCCTCGGCGGCGATCCTGCGCACGGCCGCCGCCACCGTCGCGTCGGCGTCCTGCGCCGGCTGGTAGAGCCAGTTGCGCAGCTCGCGCTCCTGCGAGCGGGCCAGCCGCGACACCTCGCGCGGGTCGTGCGCCACCCGCTGAATGAGCGTCAGCGTGTGCAGCACCGAGTCGTGCACCATGGCCGCCACCTCGGCGCGCTCCTCCTGCCTGATGCGCTCGCGGCGCTCCAGCTGGAGCTCCTTCCACAGGCCCGCCAGCCAGGGGGCGGCGATCACCGCCAGGCCGCCCACGACCACGATCGTGAACATCAGGCCCGGCCTGGCCTGAGCCAGCTCGCCCTGCGAGTACAGGAAGCCGACCGCGCCGATCACCACCAGCGCGATGCCGAGCAGCGTACGGACGCGGTTCTTCCTGATGCTCAGCGCCGCGCCGCTCATCCAGCTCCGGCGCCGCTCCGGGTCGGCCTGCTGCCACAGGATCAGCGCGCCGATCCCGCCCACCGCGAACGGCAGCAGGCCGATGCCGCCCTGCGAGGCCCCCGTCAGCAAACCGAACGCCAGCACCGCCACCCCGATCGCGGTGAACGCGGCCAGCTGGCTCCAGTCGCGCGGCGGCACCTGCCCCTCGTACGGCTTGCGCGGCGTCACCATCCACAGCACCGCGTACGCCGGCGCGCCCGCCCAGCCCACGGCGGTGAGCAGCACGAACATCAGCCTGATCACGACCGGGTCGAGCTTCAGCTGGGTCGCCAGCCCCTGGGCGACACCACCGAGCAGGCGTCCCTCCATAGGGCGCAGCATCCGGCGAAAGGGCTTGTCGCCGCTCTGCTCGGCGAGTGTCTTCTGGTCAGCCATAACATGGCCATGGTCACACGTCCCGGGCCAAATGGGCATCAGGGAACAACCCCCGGGTCCTGTCAGGGGTCTCCCGGATGCGGGCGTAGCGTGCGTGGGACACGATGGTACGCATGACAGAAGCACCGCCAAGGCAACCGGCTGCTCCCCCCTCCCAGCTGCGACGCAGCGGCGAGGGACGCTTCCTCATGGGAGTGTGCGCGGGGCTCGGGCGGCACACCGGCATCGACCCGGTGGTGTTCCGCGTCGCCTTCGCGGTGCTGCTGCTCGGGTCCGGCATCGGGCTTTTCCTCTATCTCGCGGCGTTCCTGCTGATGAAGGAGCCGAACGGGCGGCCCGGCATCATCGAGCAGTGGACGCGGCGCGACTTCGACGCCGAGACCGTGCTGGTGCTGCTGACGGCGGTGCTGGCGTTCGGCCTGGCGATCAACGTGGCCACCGTGTGGCTCGACACCGGCTCGCTCGTGGTCGGCGTGTTCCTGGCGGTGTCCCTGCTGGCGGCCCACACGAACGGGGTCGATCTGGTGGGTCTGGCCCGCTCGATGCCCGAACGCCTGAGCCGCCGCCGCTCACCCGATGCGGCGGCCTTCGACCCGGCCCCGTCCGACACCACCACTTCGGTCCCTGCCTCGCCTTCGGACACCGTCCCTAGCCCGGAGCGCACCGACGCCCCCGTCGACGCAGGGACGACCGACCGTACCGAAGCGCCGGCGAAGGCGCCGCAGGAGCGCGCGGCGGCTCTGCGTCAGGAGGGGGTGCCCGTCGAGGAGGCGGTCGCGGAGGCCGACGACGAGGCGACCCGGCGGGTCGGCGACACGCCGGCCTGGAACGTCGAGGGGTTGCGTCAGGCGGCGGAAGACGTGCGTGACGCCGCCTACCAAGCCAGGCGCCATCGCCAGGGGCAGTCGGGCGCATCTCTTCCGCCCTCAAGCGAACCACCCACCACCCAGCACCCGGCCCCGCACGCAAGCGCGCCGGGCGCGACCGCCGGCGCTCCGGGGACGAGCGCGGGGGTCCCCGACGCGGAAACGTCCGATGCAGGGATGGCCGGCGCGGGCACGTCCGGTGCGGGCACGTCCGGTGCGGGCACGTCCGGTGCGGGCACGTCCGACGCAGCCATGTCCGGCGCAGGGGCGGCCGGTGCGGGAGCTGCGGGGGTCAGGGATTGGGAGGAGCGGCTGCGGTGGCGGGAGCAGTTCGAAGGGCCCGTTTCGCCGGAGGCGGCGACGGCCGAGCATCCGGTGCCGAAGCGGCCCCGCGACTACCGTCCTGACCCGCCGACCGCGATCGACCACAGCCAAGGGGCGCCGTTCGCGCCGCACGGCCCGTACCGGCCGCTGGATCCGGCCAGGCGGGCCGGCTACTCACCGTACGACCCGGCGTTCTACGGCCGCCCCCCGATGCCGGTGCATCCGCGGCGGCCGCAGCGCCGGCCGCAGCCGAAGTCGTACATCGGCGCGATCACTGTCCTGCTGGCCATCATCATTGGAGGGATCGTCGTGGCCGTCCAAGCCAGGTCGGCCGCCGGAGTGAGCCCCACCATCGTCGGCGGCGCCATGCTCATCACGTTCGGCGCGGGCCTGCTCGTGGCCGCCTGGTGGGGCCGGGGCGCCGGCCTGGTCGCGGGGGGCACGACGGTCGCGCTGCTCATAGGGATGGGATTGATGCTGGGCGGCGTGCCGAAGAGCATCGGCCCGTCCGAGTGGGCGCCGACGAGCGTGGCGGAGGCGGCCAGACTGTACGACGTGGGGCTCGGTGACGGCCGGCTGGACCTGTCGGAGCTGGCGCTGCCACCGGGGACGAAGGTGACGTTCAACGCGGCGGTGCAGGCGGGCGAGCTGGAGGTGATCGTGCCACCGACGGTCAGGGTCGAGGTGCACGCGACGAACAAGGTGGGCGACATCATGATCGGCCAGTCCCTGCGCGGCGGCGTGGACCTGCGGATCAACCGCGTGCTGGAGCCCGAGGTCAAGCCGGAGGGCAAGCTGTCGACGATCGTGCTCAACCTCAAGGGCGGCCTGGGCGACATGACGGTGCGTCATGCGGCGTGATCTGGAGGAGCGGCCGCGCCGGCTGCACAGGACCGACTGGATGGCGCTGCTGAGCGGTGTCCTGTTCATCGTTTTGGGAATCTTGACGGTGACCCGCGCGATCACGGATCCGCTGGTCCTGATGGGCGTGCTGGTGCTGGGGCTGGCCTTCGCGGGACTGGTGGCGATCATCGCCAGGGTGTTCCGCGGTAAGTAACCCTTGACCGGGAAAAACACCGGCGTAGGTTCGGAGTGTCCGCTTTTCCCCCTGCTCCTGAGGGAGGACGTATGCCCCGAATCACCGTCACTGTCGACGGGGTCAAGTACGAGGAGGACGTCGAGCCGCGGCTTCTCCTCGTTCACCTGCTACGAGAGCGGCTGGGCAAGACCGGCACCCCCATAGGGTGCGACACGAGCAACTGCGGCGCGTGCACGGTCATGCTCGACGGCAAGAGCGTCAAGAGCTGTTCGGTGCTGGCCGTGCAGGCCGACGGCTGCGACGTCGTCACGATCGAGGGTCTCGGCACGAACGGCGCGAACGGCTCGATGCATCCGATGCAGCGGGCCTTCCACGAAGAGCACGCCCTGCAGTGCGGCTACTGCACGCCCGGCATGGTCATGGCCGCGATCGACCTGCTCAGGGACGACCCTGAGCCGTCGGAGGAGACGATCAGGCAGGGGCTGGAGGGCAACCTCTGCCGCTGCACCGGATACTGCAACATCGTGCGGGCCGTCCGCAGGGGCGCCCAGGAGATGGGGCAGGCGGTGAGCACGTCATGACCGTCCAGGAGGTCGGCCGGCCGCGCAGGCGGAAAGAGGACGCCAGGCTGCTGACGGGGCGCACGCAGTGGACGGACAACCTCTCCAGGCCCGGGATGCTGCACGTGATGTTCCTGCGCAGCCCGATGGCGCACGCGCGCATCACGCGGGTCGACGTCTCAGGGGCACGCGACCTGCCGGGGGTGGTGGCGGCCTTCAGCGGCCAGGATCTGGCGGCGGAGCAGGGCAGCCTGCCGTGCGCGTGGCCGGTGACCGAGGACGTCGTCATCCCCGACCATCCGCCGATGGCGGTGACGGAGGTCAGGTACGTCGGCGAGGCGGTGGCCTGCGTGATCGCGACCGACCGGTACCGGGCGGCGGACGCGCTGGACGCGATCGAGGTCGACTACGAGCCGCTGCCCGCGGTGCTCGACATGAACGAGGCGCTGGCGCCGGACAGCCCGAAGGTGCACGAGGCGGGCAACAAGGCGTACAGCATGCAGATCACCTCTGGTGACATCGAGGCGGCGTTCAGGGACGCGCCGGTCGTGGTCGAGCGCACGTTCACCCAGCAGCGGCTCATCCCGAGCGCGATGGAGCCGCGGGCGGTGCTGGCCGACACCGACGGCGAGTCGTACACGCTCTGGACGTCCTCGCAGATCCCGCACGTGCTGCGGGTCATGCTGGCGGTGACGACCGGCATCCCCGAGCACAAGATCCGGGTCGTCGCGCCCGACGTGGGCGGCGGGTTCGGCTCGAAGCTGCAGGTCACCGCGGAAGAGGTGCTCTGCCTGCTGCTGGCGCGGCGGATCGGCAGGCCGGTCAAGTGGACGGAGTCGCGTTCCGAGGGCAACCTGACCGTGCACCACGGCCGCGACCAGATCCAGCACCTCCGACTCGCGGCCGACGCCGACGGGCGCATCCGCGGCCTGCGGGTGGAGCTGATCGCCGACATGGGCGCGTACCTGCTGCTGCTGACGCCGGGCATCCCGCTGCTCGGCGCGTCGATGTTCAACGCGATCTACAAGATGGACGCGTACGAGTTCGGCTGCACGGGCGTGTTCACCACGAAGATGCCCACGGACGCCTACCGGGGAGCGGGCCGGCCCGAGGCCACGTTCGGCATCGAGCGGATGATGGACGAGCTGGCCGCCGAGCTGAACATGGACCCGCTGGAGGTACGCAGGCGCAACTGGATCAGGCATGAGGAGTTCCCGTACACCACGATCTCGGGGCTGACGTACGACTCGGGCAACTACGAGGCGGCGACCGAGCGGGCGCTGTCGTTGTTCGGCTACGACAAGCTGCGCGCCGAACAGGCCGACCGGCGTGACAGGGGCGACCCGGTGCAGCTCGGGATCGGGGTGAGCACGTACACGGAGATGTGCGGGCTGGCGCCGTCGCGGCTGCTCGGCGAGGGCCGCTTCGGGGCGGGCGGCTGGGAGCACGGCGAGGTGCGCATGCTGCCCACGGGCAAGGTCGAGGTCGTCACCGGCAGCTCGCCGCACGGGCAGGGCCACGTGACGTCGTGGAGCCAGATCGTGGCCGACGCGCTGGGCGTGCCGTTCGAGGACATCTCGGTGCTGCACGGCGACACGGCGATCGCGCACAAGGGCATGGACACCTACGGCTCGCGCTCGCTGGTCGTCGGCGGGATCGCGGTGCTGAAGGCGTGCGAGAAGGTCAAGGACAAGGCGCGCGTGCTGGCGGCGCACCTGCTGGAGTGCTCGCCCGACGACCTGGAGTTCGAGGCGGGGACGTTCAAGGTGCGCGGCACCGACTCGGGCAGGACGATCCAGGAGCTGGCCTTCGCCGCGTTCACCGCGCACAACCTGCCCGACGGGGTGGAGGCGCGGCTGGACTCCGTGGCCACGTTCGACCCGGAGACCTACTCCTTCCCGCACGGCACCCACCTGTGCGCGGTGGAGGTGGACACCGAGACGGGCCGGACGAAGATCCGCTCGTACGTGGCGGTGGACGACATCGGCAAGGTGATCAACCCGCTGATCGTGGAGGGCCAGCTGCACGGCGGCATCGCGCAGGGCATCGCGCAGGCGCTGTTCGAGGAGGCCGTGTACGACGCCGAGGGCAACCTGCTGACCACGACCATGGCCGACTACCTGCTGCCGTCGGCGGCCGACCTGCCGGACGTCACGTTCGACAGGACGGAGTCGCCGGCGACCAGCAATCCGCTGGGCGCGAAGGGCGTGGGCGAGGCGGGCACGATCGCCTCGACCCCGGCCGTGGTGAACGCGGTCGTGGACGCGCTGCGGCCGTACGGGATCGACGACGTGCGCATGCCGTGCACGCCTGAGCGGGTCTGGAGGGCCCTCCAGGAGCGGGCGCAGGAAGGAGAGCGGCCATGATCCCCGCGCAGTTCGAGTACGTGCGTCCCGGCTCGGTCGCCGAGGCGTGCGAGGTGCTGGCCGGCGACGAGGACGCCAAGGTCCTCGCGGGCGGGCAGTCGCTGCTGCCTTTGCTGCGGCTGCGGCTGGCGTACCCGTCGGCGCTGGTGGACGTGGGCCGGCTGGAGGAGCTCAAGGGCGTGCACGACCGGGGCGACCACGTCTTCATCGGCGCGCTGACCACGCACGACGAGGTCATGCGCTCCCCGGTGGTGACGGCGGGCTGCCCGCTGGTGGCGCTGGCGACGGCGCACGTGGCGGATCCGGCGATCAGGCACCGGGGCACGTTCGGCGGCTCGCTGGCGCACGCGGACCCGGCGGGTGACCTGCCGGCCGTGGTGCTGGCGCTGGACGGCGTGTTCGTGGCGGTCTCGGCGCAGGGCGAGCGGGAGATCCCGGCGTCGGAGTTCTTCGTGGACTACTGGGAGCCGGCGCTGGCGCAGGGCGAGATCCTGGCCGGCGTGAAGATCCCGAAGCTGGGCGAGGGCTGGGGCTTCCACTACGAGAAGTTCCACCGCACCGCGCAGGCGTGGGCGATCGTCGGCGTGGCGGCCGCGGTCAAGCGCTCGAACGGCTCGATCGCCGAGGCCAGGATCGGCCTGACGAACATGGGCGCGACCCCGCTGCGGGCCGGCGCGACGGAGGCCGCCCTGACCGGCGTGGAGCTGGGCGACCAGGTACGCCAGGCGTGTGACGAGGCGGCGGAGGGCACCTCGCCCCCGGCAGACCTGCACGCCCAGCCGGACTACCGGCGGCATCTGGCCAGGGTGCTGACCTATCGCGCGGTCCGTGCCGCGGCCGGGGCGCCCTGACGACGTGACGGGGGCGTCCCTCTTCCGGGGCGTCCCCCTCGCGACGTAGTGTCACAGGCATCGGCGGAAGGAGCGGATCGATGGCGATGCGGTTCGAGCACGAGTTCACTGTTCCCGTCCCGATCGAGCAGGCCTGGGCCGTGCTGCTCGACGTCGAGCGGGTCGCGCCGTGCCTGCCAGGGGCGACCTTGGACGTCTTCGAGGGTGACGAGTTCACCGGCAGGATGAAGGTCAAGGTCGGGCCCATCACGGTCACCTACCGGGGTTCCGCCACGTTCGAGGACGTGGACAAAGACTCCTACTCGCTCACCATCCGGGCGTCGGGCAAGGAGGCCAGGGGCTCGGGCACGGCCTCGGCCACGGTCAAGGCCCGCATGCAGCCGCGCGACGACTCCACGCTGGTCACCGTCGAGACCTCGTTCAACGTCACGGGCCGGCCCGCGCAATTCGGGCGGGGCGTGATGGCCGAGGTAGGGGGCAAGCTCATCGAGAAGTTCGCCGGCAACCTGGCGGAGCTGCTGTCGGAGCCCAAGGTGATGCCCGCCGAGCAGGAGGAGCAGGAGGAGGAGCGGCATCTGAGCGCGGTGCCGGAGCCCGAGCCGGTGCAGGAGCGGCAGGTGGGCTCGTTGCGCTCGTCGCGCACGCCCGACGAGGAGGCGCTCGACCTGCTGGAGATCGCCGGGCAGCCGCTGCTGAAGCGGGTGGCGCCGATCGTGGGCGGACTCGCCGCACTCCTTGTCATCATTTGGGTGATTCGTCGCCTGACGCGCTGATTTTGGGCAAATAGTCCATCAAGTCCGGTCACTTCCTCCTGGGCGGGGGAAGCCCAATCCCGCCGGGATGTCTCACGGGGGGATGCGCGATGCCGGACTGCACCGTGGTCGTGATCACCTACAACGACGCGGCCCGCCTGCCCAGAGCCGTACGTTCGGTGCTCGGCCAGTCGCTGCGCGACCTCGAAGTGATCATCGCCGACGACGCGAGCACCGACGGCACGCCCGAGGTCGCCAGGCGGCTGGCCGCGAGCGACCCCCGGGTCCGCTACCTGCGCAGGCAGGCCAACAGCGGCGGCTGCGGCGCCCCGCGCAACGACGGCATCGACGCCGCGCGCTCCCCGTACGTGATGTTCCTCGACAGCGACGACGAGCTGCCGCGGCACGCCTGCAAGAGCCTGCTCGCCGAGATCGAGCGGACCGGGGCCGAGTTCGTCGCGGGCCAGATCTCCCGGCTGCACGAGTCGAACGGCCGGCTGCGCCCCTACTACCCGTCGTTGTTCGCCCGGCGGCGCGTGGTCGAGGGCATCAGGCGGGAGCCCGAGCTGTTCCTCGACAGCTTCAGCACCAACAAGCTCTACGACGTACGGCTGCTGCGCGAGAACATGCTGCGCTTCCCCGAGGACATCCACTACGAGGACCACGTCTTCGCCACCGAGCTGTACGCGGTGACCCGCAGGTTCGCCGTCGTGCCCTGGGTCGTCTACCACTGGCACCGCTCGACCGCGAACGACTCCATCTCGCTCAGCATCGAGGACCTGGAGAACGTGCGCCAGCGGGTGATCGCGGCCCGGCTGAGCGACGACATCCTGCGCGAGCACGGGGCCGCCGACCTGGTGCCGCACCGGCAGTACCGGTTCCTGCGCCAGGACCTGCGGGTCTACCTCAACCCGCTGCCGGCCAGGGACCTGGTGTGGGTCAAGGAGTTCGCCTCGGTGGTGCGGCCGTACCTGGAGGAGATCTCCGGCGAGGTGTTCGACCGGCTGGACCCGCTGGACCGGGTCTGCGCGCAGCTCATCATGGACGACCGTGTCGAGGACCTGCGGGTGGCGGCCGGCTCGCTCACCGGCCCGCGCGCCGCGCCCAGGACGGCGGTGCAGCTCGGCGGCAGGACCTACTGGGGCAGCACGCCGTCGCCCGGCATGGACATCACCCGGCTGCGGCTGGCCGAGCTGCCCTTCACCGCCTCCCGGCTGCGGCACGAGGTGGCCGACCTGTCCTCGGACGGGCGGCGGGTGCGGATGACCGTGCGCAGCTACGACCCGTTCGGCGCGCTGCCGCCAGAGTGGATGGCGTTCCTGCAGCTCGGCCGGGTCCGCGTGCCGATCGACCCGCAGCCGTCGGCGCAGGGCGCGTACGTCACGCACGTCGAGTTCACGCCCACCGGCCGGTGCGAGCCGCGCATCGGGTTCACCCGGCTGTCCGACGGGCTGACCACGACCGACCGGCTCATCGCCGACCCCAGGACCGAACCGATCGAGCTGCCCGGGTGCACGCTCGGCGTCGAGGGGTACGCGGCCTACCTGTGCGTGCGGCCCGACTCGGTCACCCGGGCGGTGCTGCGGCGGGTCAAGCGGCAGGTGCTCAAGCGGATCAGCACGCCGCGCAACAAGCTGCTGGCGTACAAGCTGCTGGTCAGGGTGCTGCCGCCGCGCAGGAACCTGGCGCTGTTCGAGTCGGACGTCGGCAAGGGCTACAGCGGCAGCCCGCGCGCCATCTACGAGGAGGTGCGCAGGCGGCGGCTGCCCATCGACGCGGTCTGGTCGGTCGCCAAGGGGCGCGGCAGCTTCCCCTCCGACGCCAAGCTCGTACGCAGGGGCAGCTGGCGCTACGTCTACACGATGGCGCGGGCCGGGATCTGGGTGGACAGCCACGGCTTCCCGCTCGACTACCCCAAGCCGCGCGGCACCCGCTACCTGCAGACCTGGCACGGCCAGGGCATCAAGTCGATCGGCTTCGACGCGCCCGACCTGCGCGGCGACTTCGACGGCCCGCGCGCCAGGTGGCGGGCCGCGGTGGCGCGGTGGGACGCGCTGGTGTCGCCGAGCGCGGAGTTCTCCCGCGTGTTCCTGCCGTCGAACGGTTACGCGGGCAAGGTGTACCGCTGCGGCACGCCCCGCTGCGACGCCCTCGTGCGGGGCTCCACGCAGGACGGCGGGGCCCTGGAGGTGCTGCGCCGGCTGGAGGTGCCGCCGGGCCGCCGCGTCCTGCTGTACGCCCCCACCTACCGCGACCAGGCCAAGGGCAGCGGCCGCTCGGTACGGGTGGACCTGGAACTGCTGGCCGAGGAGCTGGCCGACGAATGGGTGGTGCTGCTGCGTACGCATCCGGTCGAGCGTTACCAGCCGCCCGAGCACCTGCGGCACTTCGTCCGCCCCGCGAGCTCCTATCCCGAGATCAACGACCTCATGCTGGCCTCCGACGCGCTGCTGACGGACTACTCCTCCGTCATGTGCGACTACGCGCTGACCGGCAAGCCGATGGTGTTCTACATCGACGACTGGGACGACTACCGCCTGTCCGAGCGCGGCGTCTACCACGACCTGCCGGCCATCGCGCCAGGGCCGTGCGTGACGAGCACCGAGGACCTGGCCGAGGTGCTGCGCAGGCTGCCCGCCGTGCACGAGTCGTACGCCGAGCGCTACGCCGCCTTCCGCCGCATGTGGTGCGCCGACGAGCGGGGTGACGCGGCGGCGCGGATCGTCGCCGACTTCTTCGAGGAGGCCCGGTGAGCGTCGTGTTCACCTGCCTGGACGCCGACACGCTCGGCGGGATCCAGCAGGTCACCCACACCCTGGCCCAGGGTCTCGCCGAGCGCGGCCACGAGGTGCACGTGATCGGCCTGCACCGCACCGGACGCCCGTTCCGCTACGTGGACGAGCCCCGCTACCACCGGCATCTGGTCAGCCCGCGGCCGGTCGACGGGCCGATCGCCCGCAGGCTGGCCGACCGGCGGCTGAAGGGGCTGCTGCGCGAGATCCCGCCCGGCTACGCGGTGCTGACCTCGCCGTCCGTGGTGGCCCGCGTGTCGGGCCTGCTGCCGCCCGGATTCCGGCCGATCGGCCAGTATCACGGCTCGTACGGCCACGCCCGCGGCTGCTGGCACCTGGCCTCGATCCGCCGCCACTACCCGCCGCTCGACCAGGCGCTCTTCCTCAGCGACGACGACGCGCGGCGCTTCTCCGAGCACGCGCTGCTGCCCAACGCGGGCGCGCTGCCGAACCCGCTGGCCCGCTGGCCTGAGGAGATGTCCCGGCTGGACACGCCCAGGGTGGTGGGGGTGGGCCGGCTGGAGGGGGTCAAGCGGTTCGACCGGCTGATCAGCGCGTTCGCGAAGTCGCAGGCGCCGCCGCCGTGGGAGCTGCACCTCATCGGCGCCGGCGGCGAGCTGGAACGGCTGCGTGCGCACGCCGAGCGCGAGGGGGTCGGGGACCGCGTGGTGTTCCGAGGGGTGGTGCCGGCCGAGCGCATGCCCGCCGAGTACCTGGACGCCTCGATCCTGGGGCTGACCAGCGAGCATGAAGGGCTGCCGATCGTCCTGCTGGAGTCGGCGGCGCACGGGGTGCCCGCGGTGGCGTTCGACGTGTCGGGCGGCGTGCGCTCGGCCGGCCCTGTGCTGGTGCCGCCCGGGGACGTGGCGGCGTTCGCGGCGCGGCTCGCGCGGCTGGTGGCCGACGAGGAGGAGCGGCGCCGGCTGGGCGCCGACGCCCGCGCACGGGCCGAGGCGTTCCGCCTCGACCACGTGCTGGACGGCTGGGAACGGGTCTTCGCCCACATCGAGCGCTGACCCGAGGGGGCTGACCCGAGAGCCTGACGCCAGAGCGCTGACGCCAGAGCGCTGACCCGAGAACTCAGACCGGCTCGGTCAGCTCTTTACGCTGCTGCGGCACGCCGGCCAGCGACCGCTGGCGCGAGGTGAGCAGCGCGGCGACCGGGCTGGGCTCGCGCAGCCGGTTGAACCGGTCGCGCATGTGCTTGCGCATCCTGCTGGCCCTGCGCTTCTGCATCGTCTTCTGGGCGGTGGTGATGTGCTCCTTGGACGGCTTGGGCGCCCCGCTCAGCTCGTAGCCCATCGACTCCAGGCGGTCGCCGAGCATGTGCTCGCACAGCGCCACCTCCCAGTCCTCCAGCCGGTTCGCCCAGCTGCCGACCCGGCTGCGGGTGACCTCGTGGTGGGTGTTGCTGTGCCAGACCTTGTGCTGCGGCACCGCCACGCTGGCCGCCTCGCGCGGCGAGATCATCGCCGGCGAGAAGTCCTCGTCGAGGAAGTGGCAGAGCTTCTTGAGCTCGGTCATCGGGTCGTCGGTGAGGTCCTCGTAGCGCAGCTCGTAGTAGGTGTCGTCGGGCAGCGTACGACGCAGCCTGCCGCCCGCGTCGATGGCCTCTGCCCAGGTGGAGACGGCGTGGAAGGAGTCCAGGGTGTACCAGGGCATCTCCTTCAGCGAGGCCACGCAGTCACGGCCGTCCCTGATGAGGTGGATGAACTGGGCGTCGGGGAAGAGCCGCAGCAGCATGTCCACCTGCTTGACGTAGCTCGGCCGCTTGTCGCCCCAGCGGGCCTTGTCGAAGCGGTCGGCGTACATCTTGAAGGCGGTGCCGAGCACCGAGCCCAGCGAGCCGGGGCCCTCGACGGCCTGCCGGACGAACTCGTCCTTGTCGATCTTCAGCTCGCGGAACTTGGTGCTGCGGTCGGTCGCGATCCACTGCGCCAGGGCGCGGCGGCGCTGGGCGACCCGGAGGTCGCCCCACTTGCGGCGGCGGTAATAAGCGGGAACGAGGAAGCGCGTCTCCGGTGGCACCGCGAGGCGCGGGTGCGAGTGGAGCATGAGCTGGAGCATCGTGGTGCCGGACCGCGGGCATCCGATGACGAAGACTGGCCGGTCGTTCATGTCGTACTAACCCCCGAAAACTTAGACGAGAACGTGCTCTCGGCTCTCCTGAGGCGAGCCCACGCCGTGCCTGCGCGTGAAGAGCCACATCCGGTACACAAGGAAGACCTCGTTGGCGAGCAGCAGCGCCCCAGACGACGCGGCGAGCGGGATCAGCGCCCACGCCCCCGCGATGGGCGCGACCACGAACACCGCCGCATGGAACTCGATGCCGCTCACGAGGTGCGAGCGCACACGATGACGGGCCAGGAACCGGTTGAGCCTGCGGAAGAACCGGGCGAAGATCCGCCGCTGAGCGCGCCCCCGCGGCTCGCCCTCCGGCCGCTCGGCGAAGAACGGCTCCGGGCCCACCGGGTCGGCGCCGAGCGGGTCGGCGTCGATCGGGTCCTGACCCAGCGGGTCCGGCTCCGCCTCCTGCCGTTCCTCTCTGATGGCCTCGCGTACGCGCTTCATCTGCGGCGCGTTGACGTACCTGAACAGGTCCAGGACCGCCACCGCCGCGCCGAGCACGACGTAGTGCACGTCGCCCGTCAGCGCGTACTGCCCGTACGCCAGCCCCCCGGCGCACAGGACGACCCTGATCCGATCCCCCACGTAGTCGAGCCAGAGCCCGAACGGCGTGCCCGTGCCCTTCAGCCGGGCGATTTTGCCGTCCACGCAGTCGATCATGAAGCTCAGATAGAAGAAGCCCGCGCCCGCTATGAGGTGGTTCGCCGCGAAACAGGCGGCCGACACCGTGCCGAGGACCAGCGAGAGCACAGTGAGCGCATTGGGCGTGAGCCGGGTGTGATTGGCGACGGGAAGGGCGACCCGGCAGGCGACCGGATCCACGAAATAGACGGTCCACCAGGAGTCTCTCCGCTTGCGTGTCTCGTAGACGTCATCCAGCGAATAGGTCCTCATGGATCCCAGCATGACCACGCGACGCGCCGGAGCGATTACTGTCTGGAACTACTGGGGGATGTCCATAACGGTTCTTGACCATCCCGGCACTGACCATCGCCACGTGCCGCCCGCCTCTCCGTCGCGGCACCAGCCCTTGAACACCAGGCCGCGCAGCTCGGCCCGCACCCCCAGTTTCCAGGGGCGATCGCCGTCGAGCCGGGCCGGGTCCACGACCGCGAGTACGCCGTACCTGCCCTTGCGCCGCACCTCCAGCGGCACCCTGCGGCGGCCGTCGCTGAGCCACAGGCTCACCTTCGGCACTTTGCGCTCCACCCGGTGGATGCCCACGTATGCGCGCAGCCGGTAGTCCGTCCCCGTCCAGGTGCACTCCTCGACCCTGGCGACCAGCTTGAGCTCGTCGCGGGCGTCGAACACCTCGTCCGGGATGCGCAGGCGGCGGTCGCGGAAGAAGGGATAGTCGCCGTACCAGCCGGTCGTCCGCCAGCCGCGCGGCACCACGCGGGCGACCTCCTCGCGGCCGCGGCGGAACTCCCGTACGGTGCGCAGCTCCCTGATGAGCCCGCGCCGCAGCAGGTGCAGCTCCAGGCGGCGCAGCGAAGGCGCGCCGGCCAGCACGTGCGGCCCCAGCTCGGCCAGCCAGGCCCGGCCCAGGTCCAGCAGCGGCCCCGGGTCCTCCGTGCACCGCTCCAGCGCCTGGAACAGGAAGATCGTGTCCTTCTCCAGCACGAGCGCGTCGAAGCCGTCGAGCAGTTCGGGCGCGCGGTCGTCGAAGAACGTGCGCACCGAGCGGATGGCCGACAGCCGCTCCTGGAGGTTCGGCAGCTCCGAGCGGCGCTGGGTGATCGAGGTGCCGCCCTCCTCGCGCTTGCGCCAGTGGTAGACCACGTCGCCGACCATGTCCACGCTGGTCGCGAGCACATGGGCCTGCATGGCCACCGGGACGTCCTCGTAGATGCCGGCGGGGAAACGCAGGCCGCAGCGCTCCCAGAAGTCGCGCCGGTACACCTTGTTCCACACCGTGCGGTCCCTGACCAGCACCGGCCTGTCGGTGATGTGGGTGCACAGGTGCGGGCGCCTGAACACCTTCTCGTGCAGCGTCGACTCCTCCAGCCCGCCGTCCACCAGCCGCCGCACGGCGCCGGTCGCGAGGTCGGAGCCGGTCTCGGCGAGCGTGCCGACCAGCCGCTCGTACGCTTCCGGCGGCACGACGTCGTCACCGTCGGCGAAGGCCAGGTACGTGCCCCGCGCCCGGCCGACACCCACGTTCCGCGCCGGCCCGGGACCCAGATTGCGCTGGCTCACCAGCACGAACCGGCCGTCGCGGGCGGCGAAGTCCTCGGCGACCCGCCGGCCGCCGTCGGTGGACCCGTCGTCCACGACGATCACCTCGATGTCCTCCAGCGTCTGCGCCGCCAGCGACTTCAGGCACTCGGTCAGGTACGGCTCCACGTCATGAACGGGGACGACCACGCTGAGCAGGGGGATCATGCCGAATTGCTCCTTGCACTCGGTGTGCGTTCGAGGGCAGCATGCCGTGACGGCCGACCTCACTACGTGCCCGATGGCCCTCCCTGATGAGCTCTTTACCGAGCGCGTAATCCGCTACGTTGTGCAAAGGATCGAGCACTTACGGTAGGGGGACGCCGTGTTGAGAGACGCTCAAGAGGACGATCTGCCGGCCATGCGCCACTGGCGCAACCACCCTCGGGTCCGCGCCACCAGCTTCACCACGCACGAGATCACGCCGGACGAGCACAGCCGCTGGTGGCGGGCCACCCGGGTCGACGGCACCAGGCGGGTGATGGTCTACCAGCACGCCGGGGCCCCGGCCGGGGTCGTCACCTACACCGGCATCGCGGGCGGCGCCGCGTACTGGGGCTATTACCTCGACCTCGACGGCCTGGAGCGGCACGGCGAGCTGCTGCCCGCCTGGGTCGGCCTGGAGCGGGCGGCCATCGAGCACGCCTTCGGGCCGCTCGGGCTGAGCCTGCTGCGCGGCGAGGTGCTCGCGGGCAACGAGCCGGTGCTGCGGCTGCACCGGCGCTTCGGCTTCGCCGAGACGGGCTCCTACCGGCGGGACGTCGACGGCGTCCTGCGCGACGTCGTGACCATCGAACTCAGGAAGGACCACACATGATCTCCATCGGGGGGCGGCCGATCGGCCCAGGGCATCCGCCGTTCGTCGTCGCCGAGCTGTCCGGCAACCACAACGGCAGCCTGGAGCGGGCGCTGGCCATCGTGGACGCCGTCGCCGACGCGGGGGCGCACGCGCTGAAGCTGCAGACGTACACGCCCGACACGCTGACCGTCGACTGCGACGCTCCGGCGTTCCGGGTGGGGGACGAGCACGAGCTGTGGGGCGGCGAGACGCTCTACCGGCTCTTCGAGCGCGCCCACACGCCGTGGCAGTGGCACGACCCGATCTTCAAGCGGGCCCGGGAGCGGGGGCTCGTCGCCTTCTCGGCGCCGTTCGACCCCACGGCGGTCGAGGTGCTGGAGAAGCTGGGGGTGCCGGCGTACAAGATCGCCTCGTCGGAGATCGTGGACCTGCCGCTCATCCGGCTCGCGGCCGGCACCGGCAAGCCGCTGATCCTCTCGACCGGCATGGCCACCGCCGCCGAGATCGACGCCGCCGTGACGGCGGCCAGGGGCGCCGGGTGCGCGCAGCTCGTCGTGCTGTCCTGCACGGCCACCTATCCCGCGCCGCCCGGCGAGAGCAACCTGCGCTCGCTGCCGCTGCTGTCGGCGCTGACCGGTGAGGTGGTGGGGCTGTCCGACCACACGCCCGGCATCGGAGCCGCGCTGGCGGCGGTCGCGCTGGGCGCCTGCGTGATCGAGAAGCACGTGACGCTGTCGCGGGCCGACGGCGGCGTGGACGCCGCCTTCTCGCTGGAGCCGGCCGAGCTGGCGGCGCTGGTGACGGAGAGCAGGCGGGCCTGGGAGTCGCTGGGCGACACCGTCATCGGGCCGCGCCCGTCGGAACGCGAGGGCCTGCGCTTCCGCCGGTCCCTTCACGTCGTACGCGACGTGCGCGCCGGCGACCCGGTCACCCCCGACAACGTCCGCTCGATCCGCCCGGCCGGCGGCCTGCACCCCGACGCCGCCGCCCAGGTCATGGGGCGTCGTTTCGTCCGCGACGCGCGACTGGGCACTCCCCTGACCTGGGACCTCATCTGAGGGCGAGACCGAGCAGCGCATCGGCCACCCGCTCCCGCCCCTTGCCGTCCACCAGCCCGCGGCCCCGTCTGCCGTGCTCCTCGCGGGCGGCGGGGTCGGCGAGCAGCTTCGCCAGCACGGCCACCGCTTCGGGGCCGGGGGCGGGGCCGAGGCCCGCCGCGGCGCGGCGGCGTACCAGCTCCTCGTAGCCGATGAGCTGGTTGGCGGCCACCCAGGTCAGCGCCATCGGCACGCCGAGGTGCAGCAGCTCCCAGACCGCCGAGCCGGCCGCCGTCACCACCAGGTCGGCGGCCGCCATCAGCTCGGGCAGCCGGTCGGTGGGCGGGATGACCGCGATCGGCCCCGCGTCGAACGGCACCGGGCTGACGATCGTGCCGAGGAAGGGCAGGCCGGTGGCGTTGAGCGCGTCCGCCCAGCGCCGCGCCACCCCCGCGCTGTCGGTCCCGCCGAAGAAGCACAGCACGCGCGGCGGGCAGTCCGCGCGTGGCGAACCGTCCGTGCGGGGTGCTCGGGTGCGGCGGCGGACGCTGTCGCGGAGGAGCACGTAGCGGGAGCCGGCGAGGCGGCGGCCGGACAGGGTGGCGGGCAGGGTGGCGGGCAGGGTGACAGGACGGTCTTCAGCGCCGAGGTTCTGGTCGAGGTAGAGGTCGGCCTCCTGGCCCAGCGGGTCGCCGTCCACGATGGCCAGCACCGGCAGCCCCGCCGCCCTGAGCACCGATCCGGTGGCCGGCGCCAGCTCGTACGAGTCCAGCACCACCGCGTCAAGGGCCAGCCCGCGTGCCAGCGCCGCCAGCTTCTCGGGCTCGTCCGGCGCCGGGACCAGCGGCAGCCCGCGCCCGTCGAGCTGGGCCTGCCCCCACGGCGAGTCACGGACCTCCCCCAGGAAGATCACCTCGACGCCGCGCGCGACCAGCTCCTCGGCCAGCGCCACGCACCGCACCAGATGCCCGACCCCGCTCCGCACCCCGGCGTCGCACCGGATCCCGGCCCTCGCGCTCACGCGTCCTGCAAAGCCTTCTGGCGGACGTGGGCGTTGAGACCGGTCACCTCGGGATGCTCACGCAACCAGGAGACGAGCGTCCTGGCCGGCAGGCACCTGTCGCCCAGGGCGGCGACCACGGCGGCGATCAGCCGCCAGTCGTCCTCGGTGTCGAGCGTCACCCGCAGGTCGTCGGCCGCCGGGCGGTAGGCCAGGCCGAGCAGCCGGGAGTCGCCGGGATGCTCGTAGAGATAGGAGGTGACGTGGGTGCGGTGGAAGCCGGTGGCCTCCTGGTCGGCCCTGGCCAGCGCGGCCCGGCCGGCGATCTCGACGTCGAGCCCGCGCGGCAGCGTACGGGACAGGCCGGTGCTGAGGTAGTCGAGCCCAGGCACGGCACGGAACACCAGCGCCGCCTCCCTGATCACGGCCGGGTCGAGCAGCGGGCAGTCGGCGGTGAACCGCATGACCGCGTCGCACCGCCGCCCGGCCAGAGCCTGGACGAACCTGGTCAGCACATCATCGACCGCCCCCCGGTGACAGGCCACGCCGAGCCGGTCGCACTCGCGGAGCACCGCGTCGTCGGCCGGCTCGGTGGTGGTGGCGACGAGCAGGTCGTCGAGCGCCCCCGCCTCGCGCGCCGCGCGTACGACCCAGCCGAGCACCGACCGCCCGCCCAGCTCCCGCAGCACCTTGCCGGGCAGCCGCGTCGATCCCGTCCTGGCCTGAATGATCCCCACGATCCGCACCGAAGCCCCAATCCCCCGTGTGACTCTGTGTCGTTGTGCGATCGCGCTATGCTACCGGCTGCCACGACGACTACAGCGCCGTCCGGCGCGACTCAGGGGGCCACGTGAGCATTCTCAGCGGATCATCGATACTGATCACCGGAGGCACGGGGTCCTTCGGCAAGGCGTTCATCCGCCACGCGCTCGACTCGCTGGGGGTGCGCCGCCTGGTGGTCTTCTCCCGCGACGAGCTCAAGCAGTACGAGAGCAAGCAGCTGTTCGGCGACGACGAGCGCCTGCGCTGGTTCATCGGCGACGTACGCGACCGCGACCGCCTCACCCGCGCCATGCACGGCGTCGAGCACGTCGTCCACGCCGCCGCGCTCAAACAGGTCGACACCGCCGAGTACAACCCGTTCGAATACGTCCGCACCAACGTCGCGGGCTCCCAGAACGTCGTGGAGGCCGCCATCGACTGCGGCGTGCGCAAGGTCGTCGCGCTCTCCACCGACAAGGCCAGCAGCCCGATCAACCTCTACGGCGCCACGAAGCTGGTGGCCGACAAGCTGTTCGTCTCGGCCAACCACTACGCCGCCGCCCACGAGACCCGCTTCTCCGTCGTCCGCTACGGCAACGTGGTGGGCAGCAGGGGCTCGGTGGTCCCGCTGTTCCAGCGCCTGGCCGAGCAGGGCGGGAGCCTGCCGATCACCGACAAGCGCATGACGCGGTTCTGGATCACGCTGGAGCAGGCCGTCAGGTTCGTGGTCGACTCGTTCGACATGATGCAGGGCGGCGAGCTCTACGTGCCGCGCATCCCGAGCATGCGCATCACCGACCTGGCCGAGGCGCTGGCCCCGCGGAGTGCGGTCTACGAGATCGGCGTGCGGCCCGGCGAGAAGCTGCACGAGGAGATGATCGGCCCCGACGACAGCCGCAGGGCGCTGCGCCTGGCCGACCGCTACGTCGTCCAGCCGACGATCGCCACCTGGGGCTACCGGCCGCCCGAGACCGGCGAGACGCTGCCCGAGGGCTTCTCCTACCGCTCCGACACCAACGACCAGTGGCTGTCGGTCGACGACCTGCGGGCGATGGTGACCGGCTGATGCTGCCCTACGGACGCCAGTCCATCGAGGAGTCCGACGTCGAGGCCGTCGCGGAGGTGCTGCGCGGCGACTGGCTGACCACCGGGCCGGCGGTCGGCGCGTTCGAGGCGGAGCTGGCCAAGTGGACGGGCGGCGTGCCCTGCGTGTCGGTCACGTCGGGCACCGCCGCGCTCCACGTCGCCTACGTCGCGGCCGGGGTGCGCCCCGGAGACGAGGTGATCACCTCGCCGCTGACGTTCGTGGCCACGGCCGCCACGGCGGCGCTGCTCGGCGCGCGGGTGGTCTTCGCCGACGTGCAGCCCGACACCGGCAACCTCGACCCGGGCGCCGCCGCCGCGCACGTCACGACGCGGACGCGGGCGATCACCGCGGTCGACTACGCGGGCCACCCCGCCGACTACGACGAGCTGCGCAAGGTGGCGAAGCGGGCGGGGGCCACGCTGATGGCCGACGCCGCGCACGCGATCGGGGCGGCGTACAAGGACCGGCCGGTGGGGGCGCTGGCCGACCTGACGACGTTCTCGTTCTTCCCCACCAAGACCGTGACCACGGCCGAGGGCGGCGCCATCGCGGCGCCCGATCCCGCGATGCTGCGGCGCGCGGCCCGCTTCAGGAACCACGGCCTGGTCAGGGACCCGGCCGAGCAGCGCACGCCCAGCGAGGGCGGCTGGCACCAGGAGGTGCACGCGTTCGGGCTCAACTACCGGCTGCCCGACGTGCTCTGCGCGCTCGGCATCAGCCAGCTGCGCAGGCTCGGGCGCTTCCGCGAGCGGCGCGCCGAGCTGGTCGCCCGCTACCACACGCTGCTGCGCGACGTGCCCGGGCTGACGCTGCCGGCGCAGCGCGCCTACGTACGCCCGAGCTGGCATCTCTACCCCGTCAGGATCGGCGACGGGCGGCGGCGCGAGGTCTACGACCGCATGCGAGCGGCCGGCATCGGCGTGCAGGTCAACTACATGCCGGCTTACTGGCATCCGGTGTTCGAGGACATCGGCTACCGGCGCGGCCTGTGCCCCCAGGCCGAGGCCTACTACTTCGAGGAGCTGTCGCTGCCGCTGTGGCCCGGCCTGACCGACGCCCAGCAGGACCACGTCGCCGAGACGCTGGCCGGGATCCTGCGCTGAGCCTTCAGCGTTCGGCCAGCAGCAGGCAGCCGTCCTCGCCGCGGTCGATGAGGAAGCGGCGCTCGGCCACGGTCGTGACCGTGCGCTGCCGCGAGCGTACGAGCGGGCGCAGCGCGCGGCCCTGATCGATCAGCACCTCCCACCACGACTCGTGGCCCACGCACGCGTCGATGCCGGCCAGCGGCACCCGTGCGTGGAAGTTCTGGCCGGCCAGCTCCACCGGGAAGTACATCTCCTCGCCGTCGCTCCTGCGCAGCAGCCGCAGCACCGGCTCACCGTCCCCGAGGTCGGAGATGCGGCCCGCCAGTACCAGGTCGCCGCCGTCCACCCGGCACTCGCCGATGATCGCCTGGGCCGTGCGCACCCTGATGCCCCAGGCGCCCTTCGCGCTGCGTACCGGCACCAGCCACACTCCCGACCTGCGGAGCGGCGCCGGGATCAGCGGCGGCAGCCAGCGCGGCCCGGCCACCCGGCACTCCAGCCGCAGCCCGCCGCCGCGCACCCGTACGTGCAGGTCCCACTGGCCGTGCCGGGCGAGCTGCGCCCGCGACAGCGTCTCGGGGTCGAAGGCGAACCTGAACGGGAACGCGTGCTCGGGCAGCCGGCCGCCGTCCTCCTGCTCGACCTCCTCCCAGATGGGGTAGCTCCCGTTCTCCGACAGCACCACGGTCTCGCCGGTGCCCCGCTCGCGCAGCCACGTACGCACCCGCACCCGCCGCACGTCGCCCACGTCGAACCTGCCGACCGCGACCCGGCCCGCGCCGTGCAGCACGTCGTCGTGCCAGTCGAGGCTGACCAGCCTGGCCCGCAGGCCCAGCTCGCCGGAGACCTCGGACAGGTGGCCGGGCATCGAGGGGTGGCGGCCGTACCAGCGCTTGCGCAGCCACCCGGACGAGCCGACCTTCGGCTGCAGCCGGCCCTCCCTGGCCTCGGCGAAGACCCACGCCAGCTCGCCGAGCCTGCGGCGGTGCAGCAGGTGCACCATCAGGCGGTGCTCGAACGGGACGCTCAGCCACGCCTCCTGCGACACGCCGTCGAGGTAGCGGACGGCGAGGTCCACCAGGTCGGGGTCGGCTGCCTCGCCCATCGCCGCCATCGCCTCGACGGCGACCGTCATGTCGATGTCCAGCGTGTCGCGGTCGAAGTCGGCCTTCAGCCCAGGGGCGCCGCGGGCCAGCAGCCCGGCCGTCTGCGTCACCGACAGCAGGCGGTCGCGCAGGTTCGCCGGCTCCAGGCAGCGCTGGGTGATCGAGGCGCCCTGCTCGTCGCGCTGCCGCCAGTGGTAGACGACCCTGGCCAGCACGTCCACCGACCGCGCACCGACGTGGGCGGCCATGGCGACGGGCTGGTCCTCGTACATGCGCTCGGGGAAACGCAGCCCGAGGCGGTCCCAGAACGAGCGGCGGTAGACCTTGTTCCACAACATGCGGTCGCGGACCAGCAGCGGGTGGCGGGTGATGTGGGTACGCCTGGCCGGCCTCGCGAACGCCTGCCGGTGCGCCCACGAAGGGATGAGCAGGTTGCGGTAGAGCCGCATGACGTTGCCGCAGGCCAGGTCGGAGCCGGTCGTCTCCAGCGAGGACACCATGCGCTTGAACGCGTCGCGCGGCACGGTGTCGTCGCCGTCCACGAAGGCGAGGTAGGCGCCGGTGGCGTGGCGCAGGCCCACGTTGCGGGCGTGGCCCACCCCGTGGTTGTCCTGGCTGAGCAGGGTGATGCGCGGGTCGTCCGCCATCCTCGCCGCGACGGCCGCGGCGCCCTCGTCGCCGCTGCCGTCGTCGACGCAGATCACCTCCAGGTCGTCCAGCGTCTGCGCGGTTATGGAGTCAAGGCAGGGTCCGATGTACTTCTCGACGTTGTGGAACGGGACGATCACCGAAAGAACCGGCACAGGAGCTCCTCATGGTGGGTCAGCCGGACAGCAGGCGTATGACGCGGCGGGCGACCTTGCGGGGGCGGGCCAGTCGGCGGGAGAGGCGGTAGCCGAGCGTTCTGCGGTAGGCGGTGGCCTTGCGCTGCGTCCTGCGCAGCTTGGCCTTGGCCCGTACGAGCTCGCGTTCGCGGTAGGAGAGCTTGGTCTCCAGGCGGGCGATCCTGGCCAGGGCCGCGGTGAGCTGATCGGCCAGCCGGTCGCGGGCGCCCAGCAGCTCCCGGTACGTCGGCGCGTGCTCGCCCAGCTCGGCCGGCTGGCCCAGCTCGGCGTCCAGCTTGCGGGCCAGGTCGAGGTCGCCCTGGTCGCAGGGCCGCTCGGCCATGCCGCACAGGGTCAGCGCGAGCTGGTCGGCCTCCAGCGGCCACGGCCACGGGTGATGGTGACCGGCCGCCAGCAACCTGACCGCGAACCGCCACAGGATCCGGCACAGCACCACGCGCGGCTCGGGCGGCGTGGCGAGGCCCGCGGGCGGGTTGACCGCGGCGAACCGCTCGCCGTCGTAGACCAGGCTGTCGGTCGCGGCCGACGCGTCGCCGCCCGCCTCCAGCCAGCAGGCCAGCTCCGACAGCAGTTCGCGGACGGTCTTGACGTCCTCGCGGGCGCACGCCTCGACGAGGATCTCCTCCACGACACGGCCCGCGGGCACCGGCTGCTCCTCGCCGCCCGGCAGGCGACGGGTGCCGCCGGCGGTCAGCTCGTACAGGGCCTGGCCCTCCTCGATGAGGCCGAGCGGCAGCTCCACCGGATGCACCGGGTCGGACGCCCGGGGCGGGCGCGTCGCGACGGCCAGCCACAGCGGCGCCAGCTCCTCGCCCAGCCCGTGCCTGAACGCCAGCCTGGTCAGGTTGAGCGGGTCGGCCACCAGCATGCGGTCGCTCTCGCGGGCGCTCAGCGGGAACGTCAGCGCCTCGGGCAGCTCGAACGCCAGCGACTCACGCGACAGCAGCGAGCGCGGTGCCTGGCGGTCGGGGTAGGCGGCGTAGCAGCGCTGCAGGCTCAGCCCGGCCGACTCCAGGCCGAGGTCGAGCGCCGCGGGGCCGCCCGGGTAGCTGGGGTCGAAGCCGTGCGGGGCCCACTGGTCGTCGCCGCACTCGCGGTCGGCCGGCCGCGCCTCGATGAACCGGTCGATGCCGAGGTCGTTGCGTACGCCGAGGACCAGCCGGCCGCCCGGCCTGGTCAGCTCGGCGAGCGCGGCGAGCGACTCGCCCCAGGCCGAGGCCGGGGCCTCAGCCGAGTGGGTGCGCAGCAGGCCGTCGAGGGCCAGCACCAGGTCGTACGGCTCCTCGGCGTCCAGCACCTCGAGCCGGCCGCAGAACACCTCCAGCCCCGGGTGCCGCTCCCCCAGGTCACAGGCGTCGGGGAACGAGCGCAGCAGCGCCGCCACCTCGCCCGCCCTGGCCACCACGTCGTCCACCAGGGGCTGCGGATGCGGGCCCACCAGCAGCACCCTGCCGTCCGCCGGGACCAGCCGCCTGATCAGCTCCAGCGCCGCGCCGCGCCACTCGGTGACGCCCCCGATGCCGGACATGTCGGACCAGAGCAGCATCTCGCCGCCGATCAGCCGCACGTTCGCCGGCGCCTCGTTCACGCTCATCCCCGCACTCCCGCACTCACCTTGGCGCGGCCGGCGGCGGACGGGGCGAGACGCCTGCGTGGGGCCGCCGCCGGTGGGCGCTTCCATCCGAACATCCGCCGTAGCTCCTCCGGTGTCGCCTGATACTCGAAGCCCAGCTCGCGCCGCGCCACCTCGGCCGCCAGCTCGCGATCGACGTGCGTGCCGTGCAGCTCGGGCCACAGGCGCATGCGGCGGGCGGTGCCGCCGTACTCGGGCCGTTCGTCCTCGAACTGCATCGGGTCGCCATAGACGGCCACCTCGCACCCCACCGACGCGCCGTAGAACAGCGCGCTGCCGAGCCGGTTGGAGGCCACCCTGCGGTGGCGCCGCAACTCGACGAGCTGCTTGCGCAGGAAGTCGCGGCCCTTCGCCTCCCAGCGGGAGCCGCGCTCGCCGTGACAGATGACCCGGAACCCCCTCGATTCGTACGCCCGCCGAATGTCCGGATTTGCGAATTCCAACCAATAAAGGCAGACCGTTACCGGGCCAATCTCGACATCTCGGATTTCATCGGCGAGCCGGGCGTGATCCCCGCTGACGGAATGTTTTTCCCAGCCATGAAAGGGATACCAGATCGTACCCTCGCGATCCTCCCGCACACCGAGGCCGGGCTCCTGGTAAAGAAGGTAGATCCACGGCGCGCCGATGAGATAGTGCCCCCTCCTGCCCATCGACCAGCCCCGGCGGCGCAGGACGTCCGACCAGATGAAACGGGGGTAACCGGGGCTGCACCAGTGGTCGTTCGGGGGGAATCCGTGCAGATAGTTCCATCCGTGCTGGAGGAAACCTTGAATGCGCTTTGGCGCCTCGTCCGGCAGGCCGCAGTATCTGCCGAGAATGCGGGAGTGCCCGTACCAGTGATTGGATTCGTCCATCATTCCCCCCGTACGGCTGGCGTGTCCTTCCCGACATTCCCAGCACCCATCACGGGTCACGCATCGTTATACGCTTCCATTACTCAGGTCGGGGGCTTGGTTTTTCATCGGCTTCGCGATACGGCTACACTTCGTCATGGCTTGAGGACAGAGAGTGAGTGATCATGAGTCATCTCGACCGCCTGCGGGCCGTGTTCCGCATGGCGCTCAACCTTCCGCCCGACGCCGGCGTCGACGACCTCGAATACCGCGCCATCCCGCAGTGGGACTCCCTCGCGCACATGGCGCTGATCGCGGCGATGGAGGACGAGTTCTCCATCATGATCGACACCGACGAGATGATCGACATGAGCTCGTTCGCCAAGGCGGCCGAGCTGCTGGAGAAGCATGGCATCGGCGCCGCCGCCGTCTGACCCGGAGGCCGGCACCCACCCCGACTTCCGCGACGCTTCCGGCCCCCACCGGGGTTCCGGGGCGCACGCCGCGCTCGGGCCGCGCAAGGAGGCTCTGGTGAGGTCCGGGCCCGAGGGCGAGGCGGAGTTCGAGGGCGGGAGGTTCGTGGAGCGGCGGGTGGTGCTGGTCACCGGGTCGACGCGAGGGATCGGGCGGGCGGTGGCGATGCGCCTGGCCGCGTCCGGTCACGCCGTGGTCATGCACGGCCGTGACGAGGAGCGGGCCGCGAAGGCGGCGGCCGAGGTGGCCGCCGAGACCGGTGGCGCCACCGACTCCGTGCACGGCGACGTCGCCGACCCGGCGCGGGTCAACACGATGATGCGGCGCATCTACCAACGGCACGGCCGGCTCGACGCGCTCGTGGTCAACGCCGGTGTGCACGCGGCCGGGCTGCTCGGGCTGACGAGCCGCGACACGATCGGCCGCCTCTTCGAGGTCAACGCCGTCGGCGCCACCCACACGCTCCAGGCCGCGCTCAGGCTGCTGCGCAGGGGCAGCGAGCCGGCCGTGGTGCTGGTCTCGTCGATCATGGGCAGGGCGGGGGGCGCCGGGCAGACGGTCTACTCCGCCACGAAGGCGGCGGTGCTCGGCCTCACCCTGGCCGCGGCCAAAGAGCTGGGCCCCCACGGCATCAGGGTCAACGCGGTGGCGCCGGGCTACATCCGTACCGACATGCTCGCCACCCTCGGCGACGACGAGCGCCTCGCCACGATCGCGGCGACCCCGCTCGGCCGCCTCGGCGAGCCCGACGACGTCGCCCGGGCCGTGGCCTTCCTCCTCTCCCCTGAGGCCGCGTTCGTCACCGGCCAGGTCCTCGGCGTGGACGGCGGTCTGGTCCGGTGATGTCAGGAGACCCGCAGCCGCACGCCGCCGGAGTGTTCCCGCATCCGCAGGCTCGGCTCATCGCCGCCGGCGATCGGGACGGTGTCGCCGGGGAGGACCTGGCGCGGTCCGTCCGGCGGGCGGCCGGACGGTTCGAGGAGTTGCCGCCCGGGCCGGTGTTCTGCGGGATGCGGAACACGTTGGCGTCCGTCTTCTGCTACCTGGGGGCGTTGGAGGCTCGGCGGCCCATCGCGTTGCTTGATCCGGAGTTGCCGGCCGCCGCGCTGGGCGAGCTGGTCGAGCGGTTCGAGCCGAGTGCGCTCATCGGGTTCGCGCAGGCGGGCGGTGAGCTGGGGCGGCGGCGCACCGCGCCTGATCCGCATCCCGACCTCGGGTTGTTGCTGGCCACGTCCGGCTCCACGGGCAATCCCAAGCTGGTCCGGATCTCGCGGGCGGCGGTGCTGGCCAATGCCAGGGCGATCGCCGCCGCCCTGAGTCTCGGGCCGAACGACGTCGCGCCGACCAGTCTGCCGTTGCACTACAGCTACGGGCTGTCGGTGCTCAACAGCCACCTCGTCGCCGGGGGCACGGTGGTGCTCACCGAGGCGGGGTTGCTGGAGCGGTCGTTCTGGGCCGATCTGAAGGTCCATTCCTGTACGTCGCTCGCCGCGGTCCCCTACCAGTACACGATGCTGCGCAGGCTGCGCTTCGACCACGCCGACTACCCCGCGCTCACCACGCTCACCCAGGCGGGCGGGCGGCTGGCGCCCGAGCTGGTCAAGGAGTTCGCCGCGCAGGCGGAGCGTTTCTACGTCATGTACGGCCAGACCGAGGCCACCGCCCGCATCGCCGTGCTGCCGCCCGACCGGCTCGACGACAAGCCGGGCTCGGTGGGCGTGGCGGTGCCCGGCGGGCGGCTGGAGATCGACGGCGGCGAGGTCGTCTACCACGGGCCCAACGTGATGATGGGCTACGCCGAGACGGCCGCCGACCTGGCGAGGGGCGACGGCTTGGGCGGCGTGCTGCGCACCGGCGACCTGGGCCGGCTCGACGACGAGGGCTTCCTGTACGTCACGGGCCGCACCAAACGCATCGCCAAGGTCTTCGGCACCCGCGTCAACCTCGACGACGTCGAACGCCTGCTGCGCGGCTCCGGCCCGGTGGCCGCCACCAGCGGCGACGACCGCGTGACGATCTGGACGGAAACCCTCGACAAACCCGCGATGGCGCTGCTGGCCAGGCAGCTCGCCGCGCAACTGCGGCTGCACTGGAGCGGCTTCGAGATCCGCCACATCGACCGCCTGCCCCTGCTACCGACCGGCAAGATCGACTACCGAGCGCTGGAGTCCATGACATGACGGGGATGGCAGGACAGGCACTGACGGCGGGCGAGGCATGATGCGTCCGCAGGTCGGGGTGGCGGGGCCGGCCCTGGCGGCGCCGGGGCAGTCGGTGTTCACGCTGGGGGCGGCGCGGCGGGAGGCCGTGTTGCTGCCTGAGCTGGCCGCGTTGACCGAGCGGCACCGCCTGGCGTGCCCGCCCTACCGCCGCATCCTCGACGCCATCGGCGCGACGCCGCCCTATGCCCGGCTGGCCGACCTGCCGTGGCTGCCGGTACGCCTGTTCAAGACCCACGAGCTGCGCAGCGTGCCTGCCCATGAGGTGTTCAGGGTGCTGACCTCCAGCGGCACCACCGGGCAGGCACCGAGCCGCATCCACCTCGACAGGGCGGCCGCGGCGGCGCAGACCCGCATGCTGGCCGCCACGATGCGGCAGGTGCTGGGCGAGCGGCGGCTGCCGATGCTGGTGGTCGACATGCGGTCGGTGGTCCGCGACCCGATGCTGAGCGCTCGCGGCGCGGGCGTGCTCGGGATGATGAACTTCGGGCGCGACCACACCTTCGTGCTCGACGATCGGGGCGAGGTGGACGCGCGGGCGGTCCACGACTTCCTGGCCCGGCACGGCGGCGAGCCGTTCCTGATCTTCGGGTTCACGTTCATGGTCTGGCTGCACCTGCTGGGCCTGGGCGCGGACCTGTCGCAGGGGGTGCTGATCCACTCCGGCGGCTGGAAGCGGCTCACCGAGCAGGCGGTCGGCAACGCCGAGTTCCGGCGGCGGCTGGCGGCCGAGTGCGGGCTGAGCAGGGTGCACAACTTCTACGGCATGGTCGAGCAGATCGGGACGGTCTTCTTGGAAGGACCCGAAGGCGACGGGCTCTACTGTCCCGACTTCGCCGACGTCGTGATCCGCGACCCCGAGACCTGGCAGGAGGCGCCGACCGGCGTCCCGGGGCTGGTCGAGGTGGTCAGCACGCTTCCCACGTCCTATCCAGGTCACGTGCTGCTGACCGAGGACCTCGGCGTGGTGCGCGGCGTCGATGACGGGGCCTGGCCCGGCAAGCGGTTCGAGGTCCTCGGCAGGCTGCCGCGAGCCGAGGCGCGCGGCTGCAGCGACACCATGGGGCGAGGCTGATGTCCGACGCCCACACCCCCCGAAGCGCCGCCGACCCACACGACGCCCACACATCCAAAGACGCCCACTCCCCGCAGGACGCCCGCGCTCAGCAGGGCCGCGCCGTCGAAGGCGGTCCCCTGGTCGAGGTGATGTTCCCTGCGGGGGCGGCGGTGCCGGTCGAGGAGTTGTTGAAGCAGGTGGGCGAGAGCCGGCTGCAGGTGGGTGATGAGCGGGTCAAGGAGTTTCTGGCGGCGTTCGGCAAGCGGCTGCTGCGGCCGGCGCTCGCGCGGCGTCACCCCGAGCTGGGCTCGCTGGGCTTCTTCCTGCGCCCGGCCGAGCTGGCCCGTACGGTGGCGGAGCTGGCCGGCGAGCACGTACGCGTCCCGCGCGGCCTGATCTTCCACCTCCCGCCCGCGAACGTCGACACCGTCTTCGTCTACTCCTGGGCCCTGTCGGCCCTGATGGGCAACCGCAACGTCGTCCGCCTGTCGCCCCGCTCGGGCGCGGTGGCCCAGGTGATCCTGGAGACGCTGCACGAGACCCTGGCCACGGCCGACCCGGGGATCGCGGCGACGCAACGGATCGTCTCCTACCACCGCTCCGACGAGGTCACGGCCGCGCTGTCGGCCGCCTGCGACCTGCGGGTGGTGTGGGGCGGCGACCACTCCGTACGCGAGATCCGCCGCCACCCCCTGGCTCCGCACGCCCGCGACCTGACCTTCCCCGACCGCTCGTCGTTCGCGGTGATGCGGGCGGCGGCCTGGTTGTGCGCGCCGAGGGCGGCACGGGTGTCCATCGCGGAGGGCTTCGTCAACGACACCTACTGGTTCGACCAGGCCGCCTGCTCGTCGCCGCGCACGGTGTTCTGGGTGGGCGCGGAGGACGACTGCGAGGCCGCGCGGGCCGACTTCACCGGGCACGTGTCGCGGGTGGTGACCGTGCGCGGGTGGGGGGTCGATGCGGCGATGGCGGTGGAGAAGCGGGTGTCCACCTATGGGCTGGCGGCCGACGGGGTGGCGGAGAGCGTGGAGTTCCACGGCAACGCGCTGGCCTGCCTACGCCTGGCGGCCGCGGCGGCGGCTCCGCGGCGCTGGCTGGGCGCGGGGACGTTCGCGCACGCCAGGCTGGAGTCGCTGGCGGAGCTGGTGGCCCTGGTCGAGCGGCGCGACCAGACGATGACCCACTTCGGGTTCGGCAGGGGCGAGCTGGAGGAGCTGGCCAGGGACCTGGCCGGGCGCGGCGTCGATCGCATGGTGCCGGTGGGCGGCGCGCTGAGCTTCCACCGGGTGTGGGACGGCGTCGACCTGCCGGCCGAGTTCACGCGACTGGTGACCGTCGTCGCATGACGCTGGCGCCGCCCGCGAGCACGCTGGTGCGCCTGACGATGTCGAGGGGGCGCAGGCTCGGCTCGGGGTGGGCGCCGGCGGCGCTGGCAGGCGTGCTCGCCGTCGCCGTGTTCCTGTGGTGCGGGGTGTCCTGGCGTGATCTGGTGGTGTTCGCCGGGTACGTCGGTGTGGGCCTGGTGCTGCCTGGCACGTTGTTGTGGCGGGCGCTGACGGGTGGCGGCCGGTCGATGGCGGAGGATCTGGCGGCGGGGCTGGCGTTCGGGTACGCGGTCGAGGTGCCGGCCTACCTGCCCGCCAGAGCCCTGGGGCAGCCGCTGCTGGTGCTGGTCGTGCCGGTCGCGGTGGTGGCGGCGTTCGTTTGCGTGCCCAGGCTGCGGCGGCACTGGCGCGGGCCTGGGCTGCGCGAGCGGGTGCCGCCGTGGTGCGCGTGGGTGCTGGCCGGGATCGTGGCGTTCCTCATCGTGTGGAGTGCGGTGCAGCTCTACGGGGTGCCGGTCGGGGCCGCGTACGGGGATCTGCCCTATCACCTGGCGCTGGTCGGCGAGCTGCGGCACCACGTGCCGCCCGCGCTGCCGGTGGTGCTGGGCGAGCCGCTGTCCTACCACTGGTTCGTCTACGCCGAGCTGGCCGCCACGAGCTGGGTCACCGGCATCGAGCCGCTGACGCTGGTCTACCGGCTGGGCACGCTGCCCATGGCGGCGGCCACGGTGGTGCTGGTGGCGGTGCTGGGGCGGCGGCTGGGCGGGAGCTGGGGGGCCGGGGCGGCGGCGGCCGGGGTGACGTACTTCCTGTTCAGCCCCGAGCTGGTCGAGGGGGTGGTGTTCAGCTCACGGTCGATGTTCACCGTGTGGGCCAGTCCGACGCAGACGTTCGGGGCGCTGCTGTTCGCGGCCGTGATGACGTTGCTCGTGCGGCGGCGGGTGCGGTGGGCGGCGCTCGCGGTGCTGCTGGCGGTGCTGAGCGGGGCCAAGGCGACGTACCTGCCGCTGTTGCTGGCCGGGCTGATCACGGTCGTGGCCGTGCGGCGGCAGGCGGAGCGGCGGTGGCTGGTCCCGGCGGGGCTGACGCTGGGGTTCCTGGTGGTGGCCCACGTCGTCCTGTACGGCGGCGGGCAGGGCACGCGGGTCGATCCGTTCGCCACCATGCGCGCGCTCTGGGGGCAGGGCACCATTCCGGCGCTGGCGCTGCTGACCGGGGTGCATCTGTTCTGCCTGGCCTGCGTGTGGGGCGGGGCGGCCGGGCTGGGGCGGCGGGCGCTGGAGCCGCCCCTGCTGCTGATGCTGGGCATCGGGGCGGCCGGGATCGGGGCGGCGGTGCTGCTCGGGCATCCGGCGCAGTCGCAGCTCTACTTCCTGGAGGCGGCGCGGCCCTACCTGTCGATCGCGGCGGTCTGCGGGGTGCCGGCGGCGCCGCCGGTGTCCTGGGCGCGGGCGGCCTGCCTGGCGGGGCTGGGCGCGGGGGGCGCGCTGCTGGTGGCGACGCCTGAGGTCGGCGGCGGGCCGCTGGCGCGGGTGGTGGCGCCGTACGCCGTGCTCGCCGTCGCGGCGCTCGCGGTGTGGCGGCGCGGGCACGTGCTGGCCGTGGTGGCGCTGCTCACCGGGTACGCGCTGCCCACCTCCGTACGCGTGATCGCCGCCCACGTCACCCCGGAGGAACGCCGGCACCGGCTGATCCCCAAGGGCGCTCTCGCGGCCGGGCGGTGGCTGCGCGACCACTCCTCGTCCGGCGACGTGGTGGCCACCGACCTGCACTGCCACCACCCCAGGTGGAAGGTGTGCGACAGCAGGCACTTCTACGTCTCGGCATTCACCGAGCGGCGGGTGCTGGTCGAGGGCTGGGCGTACACGGAGAGCACCCTGGCCAGGGCCGGCACCCGGTCCTACCTGGAGGTCCCGTACGCCGACCAGGCCAGGCTGGCGGCCAACGACGCCGCGTTCACGACCCCGACGGCGCAGAACGTGCGCCGGCTCGCCACGGACTACGGCGTGCGCTGGCTCTACACGGGCATCAGGCCCGAGCTGGACGCGTACGCCCGCCTGCGCTTTCGCAACGCGACCACCTCCGTCTACGAGCTGAGCTCAGGAAGGTAAAGGCTTCCACCGCGCCGCGGAATGCCGCGGAGAAACCCCTCCGGCCCGCCCGGCCTCCCCACCACCATCGTGGTGACCATGGCCACGAGCACGATCGGGGGAGTGAAGTGGACACCCGTACCGCCCTGGAGCCGAGCCCTCTCCTGCTCGACCCGGCGCCGAGCCTGGCGAGCGTGGACATCGTCATCCCCGTGCTCAACGAGGAGCGCGCCCTGCCCGGCTGCGTACGCACGCTGCTCCACCGCCTCGACGGCTTCCCGCTGCCGTGGCGCGTCACGATCGTGGACAACGGCAGCACCGACGCGACGTGGCGGGTGGCGGGGGCGCTGGCCGGGGAGTTCGGCGAGGTGCACGCCCGGCGGATCCAGGTCAGGGGACGCGGCGCGGCCCTGCGGGCGGCCTGGCAGGCCAGTCCCGCCGACATCGTGGCGTACATGGACGTGGACCTGTCCACCGATCTCGACGCGCTGTTCCCGCTGCTCGCCGCGGTGGCGAGCGGCCACTCCGAGATCGCGATCGGCACCCGGCTGGCGCACGGCTCGCGCACGCGGCGCTCGCTGCGCAGGGAGATCGTCTCGCGAGGCTACAACGCCCTGCTCAGGTACGGCTTCGGGGCCCGCTTCAGCGACGCCCAGTGCGGGTTCAAGGCGGTCAGGGCCGACGTGGCCAGGCCGCTGCTGGCCAGGGTCGAGGACGACTCGTGGTTCTTCGACACCGAGCTGCTGCTGCTCGCCGAGCACAACGGGCTGCGCGTGCACGAGGTGCCGGTGGACTGGATCGAGGACGCCGACTCCCGCGTCCAGGTGGTCAGGACCGCCGTCGACGACCTCAAAGGGCTGGCCAGGGTGGCGCGCACGATGGCGCGCGGCGGCGCCGACGTCGAGGTCGCGAGGCGCGAGCCGGCGCCCGCCCACCCCGATCCGGTGCTCTCACCGCGCATGGTGACGAGCGCGGCCATCACCTCGTTCGCCGCCATCGGCACCGTCTCCGCCGTCCTGTACGCGCTGCTCTACCTGCCGCTGCGTGGGCTCTGGCCGCCGGTGCCCGCCAACCTGGGCGCGCTCGTCCTGACCTGCCTGTGCACGCTGGTGGCCAACCGGCGCTGGGCCCCCGGGCTGCGGGCCGCCATGCGGCTGCGGGCGCCGGCGCTCGTGCTGGCGACGTACGTGCTGACCACGCTGGCCGTGCTGACCGTGCCGCCGTGGGCGGGGCTCGCCGCCGAGGTGAGCGCGATCGTCACGACGTACTGCCTGCTCACGCTGCTCAGGTTCGCCGCCCTGGACCGGCTGGTCCTGGCCCGTACGAGGAACTGACTTCATGGAGAGCGACGAGGTCCGCCGGCTGGTCGCGGTGGAGGACACGCACTGGTGGTACCGCGAGCGGCGGGCCATCCTGCGCGCGCAGCTCCGCCGGCTGGCCCGCCTGGGACGGCCGGGACGGGCGCTCGACGTCGGCGCGGCGGGCGGCGGGAACACCCGGGTGCTGGCCGACGCCGGCTGGGCCGCGACGGCGACCGACATGTGCCCCGAGGCGGTCGAGTCGGCCAGGGAGCGCGGGCTCGACGCGGTACGCGCCGACGCGCGGGCGCTGCCGTTCCTGCCCGGCAGCATGGACCTGGTGACGGCGTTCGACGTGCTGGAGCACGTCCGCGAGGACGACCTGGTCGCCGCCGAGATCGCCCGGGTGCTGGCGCCGGGCGGGCACGCGCTGATCGCGGTGCCGTGCGACATGGCGCTGTGGTCGGCGCATGACGAGGCCGTCGGCCACGTACGCCGCTACGACCGCGACACGCTCACCGTCGTCGTCGAGAAGGCCGGGCTGACCGTCGAGCGGGTGTGGAGCTGGAACGTGCTGCTGCGCCCCCTGGTGGCCCTGCACCGGCGCCGCTCGGCGGGCAGCGACCTGCGCAGGATGCCCGTGCTGGTGAACGCCGGGCTGTCGGCGGTCGTCAGGGCCGAGCGGTGGCTGCCGGTCACCTCGCTGCGGGGCGTCACTCTCTTCCTGCGCGCCCGCCTGCGCCGCTGAGATCGGTTCCCAGAACGAGACCTTGCCGCCACATCCGCGTTCGACGTTGGCTCTAGGCTTGCGCTTGTGGTGATTCATGCCCTTATCGCAGCCTCTCTGGCCTTAACCTCCGCGCCCGCTCAGGCGCCCGCCACCGACTGCTCCCGGGTCAAGTGCCTGGCGCTGACGTTCGACGACGGGCCGGGCGCCCACACCCCCGCCCTGCTCAAGACGCTGTCGAAGGCGCGCGCGAAGGCCACGTTCTTCCTGGTGGGCAAGCGGGTCGAGGCGCACCCCGAGATCGCGAAGCAGATCGTCGCCAAGGGGCACGCGATCGGCAACCACACCTACTCCCACGCCGCGCTCCCCGCGCACTCCGACAACGAGATCGACGAGGAGCTGAAGCTCGCCCAGGAGGCCATCGAGAAGGCCACCGGGCAGCGGCCCACCATGTTCCGCCCGCCGTACGGGCAGAGCGACGAGCGGGTGCTCGGGGTCGCCTACCAGAACGAGCTGTCGCAGATCCTCTGGACGGGCACCACGCTCGACTGGAGCCTGCGCGACGCCAAGAAGATCAAGGCGGCCGTGCTCAGGCTGGCCAAGCGCGACGGCGTCATCCTCATGCACGACGTGGTGCCGCAGACCGTGCAGGTCATGCCGCAGATACTCAAGGAGCTCAAGAAGCGCGGCTACCACCTCGTCACCGTGCCCACGCTGCTGCGCGGCAAGGGCGGCCCGGCGGCCGGGGAGAGCTACTTCAGGTAATCACTCCCGCAGCTCGGGACGGGAACCATGGGGAGTGACACCCGGCCCGGCCGGCCCTGGGTCGCGCTCGCGACCTTCCAGGCCGTCCAGGCGGTGCTCGGCGTGGCCGCCGTGGTCGCCGGGCAGCAGCGCGCGGTCCTCGCCAACATCTCGGCGCAGGGCTTCCGCGACATGGCCGCGCCCATCCTCATCGGGGCGCTGCTGGTGCCGCTGCTGCTCGGCAGCCTGGTGCCGCGACGGCGGCCGGTCAGTGACGGTCCTCCCCACCGAACGCGGCCGCGCGACCGGGCAGCCGGACGACCGTGACGAAGAACTCGTCGATCTGCCGGATGATCGCCATGAACCGGTCGAGATCGACGGGCTTGCTCACGTACGCGTTGGCGAAGAGCTGGTAGCTGCGCATGATGTCCTCCTCGGCTGAGGACGTGGTCAGCACGACGACCGGGATCGAGCGCAGCTCGGGGTCGCCCTTGATCTGTTCGAGCACCTGGCGGCCGTCGTACTTGGGCAGGTTGAGGTCGAGCAGGATGAGGTCGGGGCGGGGCGCGCCGACGTACTCGCCGCGCCGGTAGACGAAGTCGAGCGCCTCCAGGCCGTCCCTGACGACGTGGAGGTTGTTGCGGATCTTGTTGTCCTCGAACGCCTCGCGGGTGATGAGCTCGTCACCGGGGTCGTCCTCGACGAGGAGTACTTCGATGGGCTGCCCGGTGGTCATGAGTCGATTCCTTCGTGTTCGTGTTCGGGGTCTTCGTTGGCCGGCAGAGTGAAGCGGATGCGGGCGCCCCCGGTGTAGTCGGTGTCGAGCCAGATGCGGCCGCCGTGCGTCTCCACGATCTTCTTGCACATCGCCAGGCCGATGCCGGTGCCGGTGTAGGTCTCGCGGCTGTGCAGACGCTGGAAGATGATGAAGATCTTATCCGCGAACTCCGGCTCGACGCCGATGCCGTTGTCGGCGACCGCGAACTCCCACTCCCCCTCCTCGCCGCGCTCGCAGTCGATGCGGACCAGCGGCGGGCAGGTGGGGTCGCGGAACTTGATGGCGTTGCTGATGAGGTTCTGCCAGAGCAGGCGCAGCATCGTGGCGTCGCCGACGACCGTGGGCAGCGGGTCGGGGCGCTCGAACGTCGCGCCCGACTCCTCAATGGGGGCCGACAGGTCGTCGATCACCTTGTCCAGCGCCTTCTCCAGGTCCACGGGCTCGCGCTCGTCGTAGACCCGGCCGACGCGGGAGAAGCGCAGCAGGTCGTTGATGAGGACCTGCATGCGGGTGGCGCCGTCGACGGCGAAGTGCACGTACTGTCTGCCGCGCTCGTCCAGGACGTCGCCGAAGCGCTTCTCCAGCAGCTGGCAGAACGTGGCGACCTTGCGCAGCGGCTCCTGCAGGTCGTGCGAGGCGACGTAGGCGAACTGCTCCAGCTCGGCGTTCGAGCGCCGCAGTTCCTCGGCCTGCTCACGCAGCAGCGCGTGCTGCTGGTCTGACTCGTTCAGCGCGTTCACGATGCGTACCCGCATCTGCTCGACGTCGTTGGCCACCTCGCGGATGTCGGCGGGCCCCCTGGCCGGGATGCCCAGCCCGAAGTCGCCGGCCGCGACGCGCCGCGAGGCCGCCCGCAGCTCGTCGAGCGGTCGGCCGACCGCGCGCCGCAGCAGCACGGCCACCGCGGCGGCCGCCAGCGTGAACACCACGAGCATGCCGAGGAAGGCGAAGTTGCGCACCCGCTCGGCTCCCGCCAGCTGCGCCTTGGCCTGGTCGCGGGCCTGCGTCAGATGGGCGCTCTGGCTGTCGAGCAGCGCCCTGATGCCGTCGAACGCCTGCTTGCCCGCCTCCACGGTGGCGTCGGGCACCGCCTCGTCGCGCTGCCGGTGCGCCGTCATGGGCTCGGCGTGGTCGCGGCGCCAGGCGGCGGCCCTGTCGCTGATGGCGGTGAGGCCGGCCCGCAGGTCCGCGCGGTCGGCCAGCAGCGCCGCCACCCGATCGCGGCTGACCTGCTCGGCGCGCACGCCCTCGCTGTACGGGCTGAGGAACTCCGCGCGGCCGGTCAGCAGGTAGCCCCTGACGCCGGTCTCCTGGTCGATCAGCGCCTTCTGCATGTTGGCCGCCTCGACCAGGGCGGGCGAGATGCGGGTGGTGAGCTGCTGCGAGAGCCTGCTCGTACGGTCGAGCGTGACGACACCGACCACCGCGCAGACCAGGAGCAGGGTCGCGATGACCGAGATGACCACCACGAACCAGCCGTGCACCGTCAGCCGGTGCCAGCGTCCCGCCATCACCGCTCCGTCCAGCGCAGGTGGACCACGGCGAGGTCGTCGGCGGGCGCGTCGGGCGCGGTGGCGGCCTCGACGTCGGCGATCAGCGCGTCGAGGAAGCCTTCGCCGTCGAGGTGGGCATGGCGGGCGGCCAGGTCGAGCAGCCCCTCCTCGCCCAGCCAGCGGGGCTGCTCGCCGGGCAGGCGCCGCTCGAACAGGCCGTCGGTGTAGAGCGTGAGCCCGCCGCCCTCGGGCAGCTCCAGCACGTCCTGGTGCCAGTCGGTCTCCACCGGGAAGCCGAGCGCCAGGCCGCGGCCTGGCTCGGCGAGCGTCACGGTCTCGCCGTCGTGCACGAGCAGGCCGGGGTGCCCGGCCCGCCAGATCCTGACCGTACGGCGGTCGTGGTCGAGCTCCAGCGTGGACAGCGTGACGAAGATCTCGGAGCTGGGCCGCTCGGCCTCCAGGACGCGTTCGAGCCGGCGCAGCAGCGTCGGGCCTGTGACGCCGCTGAGCACCAGCGCCCGCCAGGCGATGCGCAGGCAGACGCCCAGCGCCGCCTCGTCGGGGCCGTGACCGCACACGTCGCCGATCAGCGCGTGCACGACCTTCTCGTCGTCCTCGACGACGTCGTAGAAGTCGCCGCCCAGCGTGGCCGACCCCCTGCTCGGCCGGTAGCGCGCGGCCACCTCGATCGGCATGCTCTGCAGCAGCGGCGTCGGCAGCAGGCCGCGCTCGAGCCGCTCGTTCTCCTTGGCGCGCATGCGCTCGGCGTTGAGCGCGACGGCGGCCTGCTCGGACTGCTTGCGCTGCATCGCGTAGCGCAGCGTGCGGCCCAGCCACTCGGCCTCGACCCGGCCCTTGACCAGGTAGTCCTGGGCTCCCGCGGTCAGCGCCGCGAGGCCCGCCTGCTCTTCCGCGAGGCCCGTGAGCACCACCACGGCCGCGTCGCCCGCCTCCTCGATCACCGCCGACAGCGCGGAGAACTCATGGGCGTCCGGCAGGCCGAGGTCGAGCAGCACGCACTGCGGGCGCAGCCCGGCCAGGGCGCGGCGGGCCTCGTCGACCGAGCGGGCCCATTCCAGGCGGACCGAGAGGCCGCTGTCCTCAAGCAACTCCTCGACGATCAGCGCGTCCTGCGGATCGTCCTCCACGAGCAGCACCAGCGGCTGCCCGGCGGCGTCGCAGCCGTCTTCGCTCCCGTGGGCCATGAAGGCCTTGCCACCCTTTCTGAACCGCTCCGAAACCGCCACCGGCCTGTCTCCGGCCGCGCTCGGATCGCTTGTCGACACCGGGCACACACCGACCCTCGCCGGCGCCCGTCAGCGATCGCGGGGAACCGGCCCAGGGGAAGCCTCTCTTCCCCTCATTGTCCCCTCTATGCACACGAGAGCCGTCAGATGTGATCGGCTTGCGCGGCCTGGCGCTCGTCGTAGCGCTGCCGCGACGTCGCCACGCAGGCGCTGTGCTTGCGCGACCAGTTGGTGATCGTCAGCATCGCCTCGTACAGCTCCAGTGCCATGTCCGTGGCCTGGTATTCCACCTTGGGCGGCACCGTCGGGTAGATCGTGCGCTTCAACAGGCCGTCGCGCTCCAGGTTGCGCAGGGTCAGGGTGAGCATGCGGCGGCTGATGCCCTCGATCTCGCGCTCCAGCTCCGTGAAGCGCCTCGGCCGCCGCGCGGTCGCCACCACGATGAGGATCGCCCACTTGCCCGCGATGCGGTCGAGGATCTCGCGCGGCGGGACCGGGCACTCACCGCTCTCCAGAAGGAGATCGGCGTCCTCCAACGTCTTGAGCTGCTCTGGTACAGCGATGTTCCTCTGAGACATGAAAGTGCCTTCTTCCGGGTGACCTCGATGGTCACACATCATGGCCGCTGTTACAAAAAGTTCCCTAAGGGAGTTGGTCATGAAAGGCAAGTGGGCCGCGTTCTCGTTGCTGGCCGCCACCCAGTTCGTGCTCATCCTCGACACCACGATCGTGGGCATCGCGCTGCCGCCCATGGGGCGCGAGCTGGGCATGACGGCCACGGACCTGTCGTGGACCACCACGGCGTACTCGCTGGTGTTCGGCGGATTGCTGCTGCTCGGCGGGCGGCTGGCGGACTACGCCGGTCGACGGCGGATGTTCATCGCCGGGATGGTCATGTTCGGGCTGGTGTCGCTGATCGGCGGTGTGGCGTCGTCGGGCGCCGTGCTGGTCGCCGTACGCGCCCTGCAGGGGCTGGCGGGGGCGCTGGTCGCGCCGGCGGGCATGTCGCTGGTGATGGTGATCTTCAAGGACGATCCGGCGCTGAACAAGGCCATGGGCCTTTGGGGAGCGGTCGGCGGCATGGGCGCCTCCGCGGGGGCGGTGCTCGGCGGGCTGCTCACCGACTGGTTCGGCTGGCGGTCGGTGTTCCTCGTCAACACGCCCATCGGGCTGGTCGTCGGAGCGCTGGCGCTGGTCATGCTGCCCGCCGTACGCGCCGCCGGCCGTGAGCGCGGCTTCGACCTGGCCGGCGCGTTCACCTCGACGGCCGGACTCGGCCTGCTCATCTACACCCTGACGGACGCGCCGCAGTCCGGCTGGCTGTCCGCCCGGACCCTGGGACTCGGCGCGCTGTCCGTCGCGCTGCTCGCCGCGTTCCTCGTCGTCGAGCGGCGCTCGGCCAACCCGCTGGTGCCCCTGGACGTCTTCCGCCGCCGTACGCTGCGGGCGGGCAACCTCATCATGTTCCTGGTGGCGGCCGCCATGCAGCCGATCTTCTTCCTGCTCACCCTCTACACCCAGGACGTGCTCGGCCACAGCGCCACCCGCTCGGCCATGTCGCTGGTCGCCATCTCGATCACGATCGCGCTGACCGCGTCGTTCCTCGGCGGGCGCGTGCTCACCCGGTACGGCGTGCGCGCCACCGCCGTCGCCGGCCTCGTCTTCATCACCGTGGGCGCGCTGCTCTACCAGCGCATCGGCGTGCGGGACGACTTCGTGGGCACGCTGCTCGCGCCCGAGTTGCTCGGCGGGTTCGGGTTCGGCCTGCTCATCGGCGCGGTCACCGTGGCGGCCACGTCGCAGGCCGCGGCCGACGAGGCGGGCATGGTGTCGGGGCTGTTCAACACGACGACGCAGGTGGGCATCTCGGTCGGCATCGCCGCCCTGGCCACCGTCGCGACGGCCGTCACCGGCGACGCGGACACCCCGCAGGCCCTGGTGTCGGGCTATCACGCGGCGTTCATCGGCTCGGCCGGCCTGGCCCTGCTCAGCCTGATCGCCGCCCTGACCCTGCTCCCCAGGCACACCCGCCAGGTCACCACCCGGCCGGCGGCCCCCGCCGAAGCCCCGGTGGCCTGAACGCCGAACAGCCCTGAGCCCGCACGGCCCTGGGCCCGCACGGCCCTGGGCCCGCCCGGTGGCCCTGCGGTCCCGGCGGCCTCAGGCCCCTGCAAAGCGCGCAGCCCCGGCCCGTCATGGGCCGGGGCTGTGGCGGCGTTCAGTCAGGTGAGGGCTACTCCCACTCGATGGTGCCCGGAGGCTTGCTCGTCACGTCGAGCACCACGCGGTTGACCTCGCGCACCTCGTTGGTGATGCGGGTGGAGATGCGCGACAGCACGTCGTAGGGGACCCGCGCCCAGTCGGCGGTCATCGCGTCCTCGGAGGTGACCGGCCGCAGGACCACGGGGTGGCCGTAGGTGCGGCCGTCGCCCTGCACGCCCACCGACCGTACGTCGGCGAGCAGCACCACCGGGCACTGCCAGATCTGCCGGTCGAGCCCGGCCCGCGACAGCTCCTCGCGGGCGATGGCGTCGGCCTCGCGCAGGAGGTCGAGCCGCTCGCCGGTCACCTCGCCGACGATGCGGATGGCGAGCCCTGGCCCGGGGAACGGCTGCCGCCACACCATGGCGGCCGGCAGGCCCAGCTCTTCGCCGGCCCTGCGCACCTCGTCCTTGAACAGCGCCCGCAGCGGCTCGACCAGCGTGAACTGCAGGTCTTCAGGCAGGCCGCCGACGTTGTGGTGTGACTTGATGTTGGCGGTGCCGGTGCCGCCGCCGGACTCGACGACGTCGGGGTAGAGGGTGCCCTGGACGAGGAAGTCGACCGGCCCGTCGGCCATGATGGCGCGCTGCTCGTCCTCGAAGACGCGGATGAACTCGCGCCCGATGATCTTGCGCTTCTCCTCCGGGTCGCTGACGCCTTCGAGCGCCTTGAGGAACCGGTCGGCGGCGTCGACCACCCGCAGCTTGACCCCGGTGGCGGCGACGAAGTCGCGCTCGACCTGCTCGGCCTCGCCCTTGCGCAGCAGCCCGTGGTCGACGAAGACGCAGGTCAGCCGGTCACCGATGGCGCGCTGGACGATCGCGGCGGCCACCGCGGAGTCGACGCCGCCGGACAGCGCGCAGATGGCCCGGCCGTCGCCGACCTGGCGGCGTACGGCCTCGATGGAGTCTTCGACGATGTTGAGCATCGTCCACGAGGGCCGGCACCCGGCGGCCTCGAGGAAGTGCTTGAGCACCGCCTGGCCGTGCTCGGAGTGGAGCACCTCGGGGTGGAACTGCACGCCGTAGAGGCCGCGCTCGACGCTCTCGAACGCGGCGACCGGCGTCTCGCTGGTGGAGGCGGTCACCGCGAAGCCGTCGGGGGCCGCGGCCACGCTGTCGCCGTGGGACATCCACACGGTCTGCGACGTGGGCAGCCCGGCGAAGATGACGCCCTCGTCGAGCACCTCGAGCGGGGTGCCGCCGTATTCGGCGACGCCCGTGCGGGCCACCTCGCCGCCCAGCGCCTGCGCCATGGCCTGGAAGCCGTAGCAGATGCCGAACGTGGGCACGCCCGTGTCGAACAGCCCATGGGGCACCGGCGGCGCGCCCTCGGCGTAGACCGACGAAGGACCGCCGGACAGGATGATCGCCTTGGGTTTCTTCGCCATCATCTCCTCGACCGGCATGGTCGACGGGACGATCTCGGAGTAGACATGGCACTCACGCACCCGCCTGGCGATCAGCTGCGCGTATTGAGCGCCGAAGTCGACCACCAGGACCGTGTCGAATTCAGACACCGTGAGAACCCCCTGAAAAGGCGAAGTGCGGTGAGACCAGTCTATCGGCCTTGGCCAGGACACCTGGCCTGGCCGGGTGGGACGTGCTAAACACAGAACGATGGATCTTGTCTGGCCGGCGACCGCGTGGGCCCTGTGGGCCGCCACGCTGGCCGCCGCCTTCAGGATGTCCGGCCGTGACAGGGACACGGAGGCGCCCGAGCACCCGGTGCCCGCCCCCGTCGCCGAGCTCTTACGCGGCATGCGCGCCCAGGACGTGTTCTACACCGTGCTGTTCGAGCTGGCCGGACGCGGCTGGGCGACGATCGAGGGCGACCGCCTGACACTCGATCCCCCCGTACGCGAGCCGCTGCGCCCGTACGAGACCTGGGTGCTCGAACGCGTGCGCGCCCGCATGGCGGACCGACCGGCGGCGCCCGTGATCGCCCTCATGCCCGAGAGCTCCGACCTGGAGGGCGGGTTCGTCAAGCTCGTCCGCCGGCACGCCGTCGACCTCGGCCTGGCCCGCAGACGCTGGCGCACGGTGCTCGTCCCCGTGCTGCTGACCGCCGCCCTGGCCCTCCCCTGGTACGCGACCGTGTCGGTGGCCCTGTTCTCCTGGCCCGCGATCATCGCGACGATGGTCTCGCTGGTGGCGGGGGTCTCGCTGCTGTCGGGCGGCAGGGGCTTCCTGCTGACCCCGCGCGGCAGGGAGGTGGCCGGGCCAGGCCCGCTGCCCGCGAACCCCGACCAGGAGTGGATCTTCACCGGCAGCGGCTGGCAGGGCGTCGAGATCGCGCCCGCCGAGCTGCCGCGCGGCTCGGGCCGCCAGGAGGTGACGGGCCACGTCGTCAAGCGCTGGGTGAAGGTGATCCCGCAGGAGGAGGGCGTGCGGCGCGACTACTACATCGCGCTGCACGACGGCCGCTCGAAGCGGGCCGCCGCGTTCCGGGTCAAGCAGGGCCTCTATCGCGACGTGCTGCCGGGCGACACCGTACGCCTGCTGGTCAAGCCGCCGGGCGGCACCGTCGTCCGGGTCCTCGCCCACGACCGTCAGTGGTAAGCGGGCAGGGTTCCGGTCAGCAGCGTCTCGGTCTGCAGGCGCAGCGCGGCCGCGTACGACGGGTCGGTCAGCAGCAGGAACCGCTCCTCGTGGATGCCCTTGACCACGAGGTCGGCCACCTCCGACGGCTCGATGCCGCGCTCGGCCGCCTTGCCGACCCGCTCCTTGACGGCCACCTCGTCCGCGCCCGGCGTGACGGCGAGGCTGGGCGGGCGCAGCCGGTCGGAGTCGGCGATGCGGGTCCTGACCGCGCCGGGGCACAGCGCGCTGACGCGCAGCCTGGACCCCGTCGCGGCCAGGTCCTGGGCGAGCGCCAGGGACGCGGCCAGCGCGGCGTGCTTCGACACCGCGTACCCGCCGGTCCCCGGCGTCGCCAGCAGTCCCGCCACGGAGACGGTGTTGACGACGTGGCCCTCGGTGTCCTGCTCGATCATGCGCGGCACGAACGCGCGGATGCCGTGCAGCACGCCCCACAGGTTGACGCCGAGCAGCCAGGACAGGTCCTCCTCGTCCCTGGTCCACATGTGGCCGCCCTGGAAGACGCCCGCGTTGTTGCAGAGCACGTGCACGGCACGCAGCTCACCGAAGCAGCGGTCGGCCAGGTGGCGTACGGACGAGGCGTCGGAGACGTCGGTGATCTGCGTGAGCACCGTCGCGTCCCCGCACAGGGCGGCCGTCTCCGCCAGCCCGCCGTGCTCGACGTCGGCGAGCATCAGTGTCATTCCCTCGGCCGCGAACCGGAGGGCCAGCGCCCTGCCGATCCCGCTCGCCGCACCCGTCACCACCGCGACCTTGCCGGAGAGCTCGCGCACGAACAGACCTCCCTAGGGGACACGCCATAGGTCGTTCCCCGATCAGTCCGTGCGACGCTACAGCACCGCGTCCATCAGGCCCAGGGGCGGCGAGCCCAGGTCGAACAGGGCCTTGTGGAAGCGCTGCAGGGTGAAGCCGGCGCCCCACTCCTCGCGCGCCCGTTGGCGCAGGTCGAGGATGAGCAGCTTGCCCCAGGTGTAGCGGCCGTAGGTCGGGTCGAAGGAGGCCCTGCGCGCCTCCGACAGCGCGGCGGGACCGGCGAGGTGGGTGTCGGACTCGAAGCGGCGGGCGCCGTCCTCGACCGTCATCTGCCCGGTGTGCACGCCGATCGCGCAGGCCAGGCGGGTGACGCGGATGAGCGCCTCCACCCAGACGCCGATCTCGAAGCGCGGGTCGCCGTCGCCGAACCCCTCCTCGACGCAGAGCTCCTCGGCGTAGTGGGCCCAGCCCTCGATGAACGCCATCGACTGCAGCAGCCTGCGCACCTCCGACGGAGCCCTGCGCAGCGCCCTGGCGTGCGAGAAGTGACCGGGGGCCACCTCGTGCACGTTGATGGCGGGCAGCGTGGTGGCGCTGAAGACCTCCAGCCACTCCTCCTGCTCCTGGCGCGGCCAGTCGGGCTCGGGCGGGGTGATGTAGTACCAGGACGGGCCCTCGGGCTCGCCGGGCGAGTTCCACGCCATCATGGCCATCGCCCAGCGGCGCGACTCGGGTGCCAGCCCGACCAGGCACTCGCCGTCGTGGTAGGGGACGAGGTCCTTCTCGCGGGTGAACGCGATGGCCTTCTCGGTGCCGATCCTGGCGGCCTCGATGACGCCGTCGGCGTCGGGGTGGTCCTTGACCAGCTCGCGTACGACGTCGAGCGGCGGCCGGCCGGCCTCCCCCAGTTTGGCGCACGACTCGGTGAGGCGGTCGAGCAGCCGGTCGCGTTCGGCGTCGGCGCGCTCGGCCAGCCTGCCGAGGTCCACCGGCAGGCCCTCGGCGGTGCCCATCAGGCGGGCGAGCGCGTCGCCGCCGAGCGCCGCGTCGGGGTCGCCCTCGCGCGCGGCCCGCTCGACGTGCCCGACGAGCCTGGCGTGCGCGGCCAGCGCGGCCTCGTCGGTGACCCCGGCGGCCAGGCCCTTGACCGCGCCGAGCAGGGAGGTCGCGACGGGGGCGGGGACCTGGTCGAGCGAGGCGAGCGCCTGGTCGACGGCCTCGGGCCAGAGCGCGAGGTGGGCCGACTTGGCCGCCGCGCGCTCCTCCTCCGGCGCGTAGTCGCGGTCGTAGCAGGCGAGATCGAGGTTGGACAGGTGGATCAGGGGGTTCTTGCGGTGCAGTTCCAGCTCGCCGAGCTGGGTGCGCAGAGACTCCTCGAACACCTGTAGGTGCCTGGCGTCGTGCGCGTCCGCGGGCGCGGGTCCCTCGCCGAGCCGCGCCAGTCCGGACCGTACGCCTTCGGGCGACAGGTCCTGGATCCGGCCGTCGTACTCGTGCCTGCCGCCGCCCTCGCGAGCCTCGGCCACGATCAGGTCGGTGATGGCTCGTAGCCTGGCGTCAAGTTCTGTCATGCCGCCGACGCTAGCGCACCCCAGGTAGCGGGCTTAAGTGTCGATATTTGGGGCGATTTTCGGATGTGCGCAGGGCAGGATGATCACATGGCTCTCCGCATCACCACGCTCGCAGAACGTCCGGAATTCGCCGCGACCTTGTGGGAGATGGAGCACACCTGGCAGGAGTTCGTCCTGCGCGACCCGATCGCCGACCTCTACTACCCCTTCGTCACCACCCGTCACAAGAACCACGTGCTCGTGGCCGACGACGACGCCGAGCCGGGGCGGGCGGTGGCGCGGGCGTGCATGGTCCCGTACGTGGCCGGCGGCGGCGAGCTGCCCGACGACGGCTGGGACGGCGTGATCAGGGCCGGCTGGCTGGCCCGCGAGCGCGGCCAGGAGCCCGACGCCGTCTCCGCGCTCGAGATCACCGTGCGCCGCGACCTCCAGGGCAACGGGCTGTCGGGGCTGATGGTGGCCGCCATGCGCGAGCACGCCGCCCGGCTCGGCTTCCGCACGCTCGTCGCCCCCGTACGCCCGAACCGCAAGCACCTCGAACCCCACACCCCCATGGCCGAGTACGCCTTCAGGAAGCGCCCCGACGGCCTGCCCCACGACCCGTGGCTGCGGGTGCACGTGCGGGCCGGCGCCGAGATCGTCAAGGTGGCGCCCCGGTCGATGGTGGTGCCCGGCACGCTGGCGGAGTGGCGGGCCTGGACCGGCCTGCCGTTCGACCGTCCCGGCCCGGTGGAGGTGCCGGGGGCGCTCACGCCGGTGCACTGCGACGTGGACCACGACCACGCCGTCTACGTGGAGCCGAACGTCTGGGTCACCCACCCCCTGACCTGACCCCCGGCCATCGGGCAGGGGCGGCCCGGCCACCGGAGCGGGCCGGCCCGGTCCCCTCAGCCGCCGCCGGGGCTGACCAGGCGGAGCCGCTCGGCGTGGCGGGCGACGTCGAGGCCGCGCTCCGTGGCCCAGGCGTCGTCGTGGCAGGTCGCCAGGTGGCGCTCGGAGGCGTCGCCGATCAGCGAGACGATCGTGCCGCGCTCACCCCGGACGACCATGCGCTCGATCAGCTCAAGCGCGGCCCAGAGCGCGGTGCCGGACGAGGGCCCCACGGGCAGCCCGGTGACCTCCCTGATGTGCCGGGCCGCCGCCACGCTCGCCGCGTCGGGCACGGGCACCACCAGATCGACCACCTCGGGACGGAACCCCGGCTCCATCCGCGGCCGCCCGACGCCCTCGATGCGCGACGGCATGCCGGTCGCGTAGTCGTGCACGTCGAGCGTCCAGCCGGGGAAGTACGCGGAGTTCTCCGGATCGGCCACCGCGACCCGGCAGCTCAGGCCGTGCTCCTTGATCCAGCCGCCGAGCGTCGCCGAGGTGGCCCCGGTGCTCGCGCCGGTCACCACCCACTCGGGGCTGACCTGGGAGAACAGCTCACCGGCCAGGTCGTGCTCGGCCGCCCGGCCGAACTGGTCGAGGAAGTGCCCCTCGATCTCCCGAGCCGCGTCGTAGATGGCGAGCGGCGGCGTCACGAACCGGCACTCGCCGCCCAGCTCCTCCACCGGCCGCGCCCGCTCGGGCCCCGCCTTGCCCGGCATGACCACGATGTACGGCAGCCCGAGCCGCCGCGCGAACCACGCCTGCGCCACCGCCGCGTTGCCGCCGGTCGCCTCGACCACGGTGGTGCCCTCGGTGACCAGCCCGTCGAGCACGGCCCGCCGGAACAGCGCCCTGGCGTGCCGGTGCCGCAGGCTGCCGGTGGGCTGGCGCGACTCGTCCTTGAGTAACAGCGTGATCCCCGGCACGCGCACCGGGAACTCGATCAGCGGGGTGGGCTCCCCGGCCGCCAGCACATCGAGGGCTCGTGCGTTCCAGCTCACGCGTCCAGCCTTTCAGGCATGCGCGCACGGGGTCCGGAGTTTCGCCAGGAACGTACCGACTCGATCACTGGAACTGCGAAGTTTCCCCGTACGGGCGGCATGGGGCCAGAATCCTGACATGGCATCCTTCGCTCCGCTCCGCCCGGCAGATCCGCGCTCGCTGGGGGGCCTGCGCCTGCTCGGCCGGCTCGGCGAGGGCGGTCAGGGCGTCGTCTACCTGGGCGAGAACGCCGACGGCGGCAAGGCGGCGGTCAAATGGCTGCGGCCCGACCTGTCGGGCGACGAGGTGAGCGTGGGGCGGTTCCTGCGCGAGGTCGAGGTGGCCAGGCACGTGGCGCCGTTCTGCACGGCCGCGGTGCTGGGCACGGGCATCGAGCAGGACCGTCCCTACATCGTCAGCGAGTTCATCGAGGGCCCCTCCCTGCAGCGGGTGGTGCAGGAGCAGGGCCCGCGTACGGGGACGGTGCTGCACCGGCTGGCCATCGGCACCGCGACCGCGCTGGCCGCGATCCACCAGGCCGGCATCGTGCACCGCGACTTCAAGCCGGCCAACGTCATCATCGGTGCGGACGGGCCGCGGGTGATCGACTTCGGCATCGCGCGGGCGCTGAACGCCACCTCGACGATCAGCGACTCGGTGGTGGGGACGCCGTCGTACATGCCGCCCGAGCAGATCATGGGGCACACGGTGGGACCGGCCGCCGACATGTTCTCGTGGGCCGGGACGATGATCTTCGCGGCGTCGGGACGGGCGCCGTTCGGCAGCGACACGATGCCCGCGGTGATCAACCGGGTGCTCAGCCGGCAGCCCGACCTCGGCGTGCTGGACGGCACGCTGCGCGAGGTCGTGGCCGCCTGCCTGGCCAAGGACCCGGCGCAGCGGCCCACGGCCGAGCAGGTGATGATGCGGCTGCTGCAGCAGTCGGCGCCCGGCTCCGGCATGCTCGCGCAGGGCGCGGCTGAGGCGTCGGCGCCACCGCCCCCGGCCGCCTTCCCCGGCCCGCCCGCACACGTAGGCCCGCCCGCACACGTAGGCCAGACCTCGCACGCCGGCCCTCCCCCCGCAGGCCCGCCCTCGCACGCGGCGCCGCACACCGCGGGCCCGCACTCTCAGGGGCCCGGCCCCGCGCACGCCTACGCGCCGCCCACCCACCCGGCGGCCCAGCCGCCGAGGAGCGGCAGGCGGGCGCCGCTGGTCGCGGGCGTCGCCGTGGCGATCGCGCTGCTGGTCCTCGCCGGCGTCTTCGTGGCGATCCAGGCGGACAAGGCGTCGGTGGCGAGCCCGGCCACCACCCCGCGGGAGGAGGGGAGGAAGACGACGACCGCGCAGGCGGAGCGCAGCCGCCCCCGGCAGGAGACGACCTCGGCGGGCCGGACGGACGTCCCGGCCAGGGGCACGAAGCGGACGCTGCCCGGCGGCGCGATCTCCCTGTACGAGAACCCGTCCGACGCCATCGTGCTGACCTCGTACGAGATCTACGACGAGAAGAAGGAGACGTGGACCGACTACGCCAGGGACTCGCTGCGCGGCCCGTTCACGAAGTACGCGGGCAACATGGAGTCGCTGGTCTCCCCCGACGGCCGCTACCTGGCCTCCAGGGGCAAGCGTTACACCCCGGACGACCATGACTTCATCGTCATCGCCGACCGCGAGACCGGCGAGCGCACCACGATCAAGACCGTCAAGAAGCCGCAGACTGGCATCATCAGGAACTGGTCGAAGGACGGCGGGACGATCCTGCTCAGCATCGGGCACAAGCGCGGCGACACCTGGACGTACCCGGGCTTCATGCTGGTGGACGTGGCCACGAAGCGCGTCAAGCGGGTGGACGTCAGCGACCCCGACGTCAGGGGCAGCTCGTGGGGCTTCGACGGCGACGAGACGGGCACGGTCAACGTCTACGGCGACGAGGACGACCTGAGCCTGCGCTTCTTCGACGCCCAGGGCAGGGCCGTGCGCTCGCAGGCGGACATCGGCACGCTCGCCGCCGACAGCACCCAGGACCTCTTCTCGCCCTCGGGCGAGGCGTTCGTCACCAACTGCCCGGACGGCACGTACAACGACCACTGCGTCTGGGACGCCGGGACGGGCGAGCGGCTGCGCACGTTCTACTCCGACTGCGACGAGGTGCTCGGCTTCTACGACGAGGAGCACCTGTTCTGCTGGGAGAACGACAACGGCGCCGACGACGAGGTGCAGGTGGTGGACTTCAAGGGCAAGCTCGTGCGCAAGCTCATGGAGGTGCCGGACAGCCTCGACCTCGATCCGGTCTTCACCAGGAACCCGGCGTACGGTTCGTGAACCATCCGGCCCGCCCGGCCGTGATGGGGGCATGAACACGCTGATCCGTACGGCCGTGACCGCCGCCGCGCTGGCCGCGGTCACGGCCGCCTGCACCGCTTCGACGGGCGGAGGCGAGGACCCGGCGCCCAGGAGGACGAGTCTCGGCGCGGTGCGCCTGGTGGCGTACGACGGGTGCGACGACCTGCTGACCGGCCTGCGCGAGCACGCCGCCGAGAACGTCGGCCCGTACGGCTTCGGCCACGCGATGCCGATGGCCATGGAGGACAGCGTACGCAGCGAGGCGAAGGCGCGGACGACGCAGACGCCCGAGCATTCGACCACGAACGTGCACGAGGCCGGCGTGGACGAGCCCGACCTGGTCAAGACCGACGGCAACCGGCTCATCACGGTCGCGAACGGCACCCTGCGCGTCATCGACACGGCCACGCGGAAGGTCACCGCCTCGCTCAGGCTGACCGAGGGCGAGGGCGGCCCCGGCGTCCCCGCGGACCTGCTGGTGTCGGGTGACCGGGCGCTGGCGCTGATGCGCGGCGGCGACATCATGTACAAGCGGATCGCCAGCCCGGTGGGCGACACCCGGTACGTGCTGGTGGACCTCGCGGGCGAGCCCAAGGTGCTGAGCACGATCAAGCCGCAAGGCTCGTACGTGGACGCCCGGCTGGTGGGCGACACGGTCCGGCTGGTCACCCGCAGCGAGCCCCAGATCACGTTCCCGGAGCCGCGCCCTGACGCCCAGGAGGCGGAGCTGATCGCGGCGAACCGGGCCGCGGTCGAGCGGGCGCCGGCGGAGAGCTGGCTGCCGGCCATCGAGATCACCGATGCGGCGGGGAAGGTCACGAAGAGCCGGGTGGCGTGCGAGCGGGTCAGCCACCCCGCCGACTACACCGGCACCTCGATGCTGACCGTGCACACGATCGACCTGGCCGGCGGCGTCACGGCGGCGGGCACCGACCCGATCAGCCTGGCCGCCGACGGCGACATCGTCTACGGCACCGGCCAGAGCCTGTACGTAGCCAGCAACCCCCGCTGGTGGTTCCCCGTGGTGCGCCCGTTCCCCGTCGAGCCCCCGCCCACCCCGGCGCCCCGCCCGTCGGGCGCGGCCCCCGCCGACGAGCCGACGCCGAGCGAGCCGGCCGTCGACGTGCCGTATCCGACGCGCACGCCGCCGCCCGAGGAGACGGAGGTGCACCGCTTCGACATCACCAGGCCGGGCGCTCCCGCGTACGTGGCCTCGGGCAAGGTGCCGGGCCGCCTGCTCAACCAGTACTCGCTGTCGGAGCACGACGGCCACCTGCGCCTGGCCACCACGCTCACCGCGGCCGACGGCGCCGACAGCTCCAGCACCGTCCACGTGCTCAAGGCCACCACCTTGGAGAAGGTGGGCGAGGCCGGCGGCCTCGGCAAGGGCGAGCGCATCTACTCGGTGCGCTTCATCGGCCCGATCGGCTACTGCGTGACGTTCCGCCAGGTGGACCCGCTCTACACGCTCGACCTGCGCGACCCGGCGCAGCCCAAGGTGACGGGCGAGCTGAAGATCACCGGCTACTCGGCGTACCTGCATCCTGGTGCGGACGGCCGGCTGATCGGCATCGGCCAGGAGGCCAGCGAGAAGGGCAGGACGCTGGGCACGCAGGTGTCGCTGTTCGACGTGAGCGACCCGGCCGCGCCGCGCCGGCTGTCGCAGTTCTTCCAGCGCGACTCGGGCTCGGGCGCGGAGTGGGACCCGCACGCGTTCCTGTACTGGCCGAAGACGGGACTCGCGGTGGTGCCGCTGGCCCAGGCGGAGAAGTCGGGCGCGCTGGTGCTGAAGATCGACGACAAGGAGGTGCGGCGGCTCGGCATGATCGAGCATCCCGTCAAGGAAGGCGAGTACCCATACCAGCCGGGCATCGAGCGTTCGGTGGTCATCGGGAACTCGCTCTGGACGGTGTCGCACGAGGGCGTCCAGGTCAACGACATGGACTCGCTCGCCTCACAAGCGTGGATCCCGCTTCGTTAAGCAACCAGAAGGTGCCGGTTCGTAACGAACCGGCACCTTTTTTATGGACTTATCCCGACAAATGATGAAAACTTTGATGACACCGTCCTGTCGGATCAGGCGGTAGACCGTCACAAGCCGCCGCCGGTCCGCGTCACGAGAAAGGGCCCACGCTGCCATGCGACCACGCACCCCCCTGCTCGCATTGCTCGTCAGCGCGCTCGCGTTATCCGCGGCGCCGCTGCCCGTGTCCGCAACCGTCCAGGAAGCAGCCCCAGAGGGCACGTACATCGTCCAGCTCAACCCGTCACTGCGCGGCACGCACAACGCGGCCGAGACCCAGGTCGCGCAGCTCGGCGGCGAGCTCGTCGGCGTCTACCAGCACGCCTTCAAGGGCTACACCGCCCGCCTGAGCGCCGCCGCCGCCGAGAAGCTCAAGGGCGACCCCAGCGTGCTCAGCGTGGAGCCCGACGCCGTGGTCACCCACTTCGCGCAGACCACGCCCACCGGCGTCAACCGGATCTTCGGCCCCAGCAACCCCAACCTCGACATCGACGGCACCGACGACGAGCGGGTGGACGTGGACGTCGCCGTGGTGGACACCGGCGTCGACCAGAACCACCCCGACCTGAACGTGGTCGCCAGGACCAACTGCGTGATCGGCTTCTGCACCAACAACTCCGGCACCGACGACAACGGCCACGGCTCGCACGTCGCCGGCACCGTCGGCGCGATCGACAACGCCATCGGCCCGGTGGGCGTCGCGCCCGGCGCGCGCATCCACGGCGTCAAGGTGCTCAACGCGGCCGGCTCCGGCTCGCTCGCGGGCATCGCGGCCGGCATCGACTGGGTGGTGGCACGGCGCGCCACCATCGAGGTCATCAACCTGAGCCTGGGCTGCAGCGGCTGCTCCAGCAGCGCGATCAGCTCGGCCATCACCAACGCGGTCAACGCCGGCATCGTCGTCGTGGTGGCCGCGGGCAACAGCCACGCCAACACCTCGTCGTTCTTCCCCGCCAACCACCCCGACGTGGTCACCGTCTCCGCGCTGACCGACATCGACGGCGCGGCCGGCGGGCTCGGCGGCAACAGGCTGTCCTGCCGCAGCGAGACCGACCAGGACGACACGTCCGCGTTCTACTCCAACTACGGCGCCACGGTGGAGATCACCGCGCCCGGCACCTGCATCTACTCGACCTACCGCAGCGGCGGCTACAGCACGATCAGCGGCACCTCGATGGCCAGCCCGCACGTCGCGGGCGCGGCGGCCCTGCTCACCTCAGGTGCGGCCAAGCCGACGACGCGGGCCGGCTCGCTGGCCGTGCGCAGCACACTGATCTCGACCGGCAACTCCAACTGGACCGACGACTCCGGCGACGGCGTCAAGGAGCCCCTGCTCGACGTCCATGACGCGAGCGTCTACAACCCCGCCTGACCTCTGACACGGGCGGTCCGCGGAGATCCGCAGCGCCGCGGGCCGCCCTTCCCATGGCTAGGCGCCTTCCGGCACCACCACGGGGACGATCTCCGGCGCCCCCAGCCTGATCGCGTCGGCCTCCTGGTCGGAGTCCTGCTCCTGGGAGCGCCGCTCGGCCTCCACCCGCTTGGTGTAGTACTCGACCTCCCGCTTGACCTGCTCGCCGTCCCAGTCGAGCGGCCCGGCCATCAGCTCGGCGCTCTCCCGCGCCACCCCCACCCCGCGGTGGAAGGTCTCGATGGAGATGCGGGTACGCCGGGTCAGCACGTCGTTCAGATGCCTGGCGCCCTCCGCGGTGGCGGCGTAGACGATCTCGGCCCGCAGGTAGTCGTCGGCCCCGTCCAGCGGCCTGGCCAGCGACGGGTCCTCCTTGATCAGCTCAAGCAGCTCGTCGATGAGCGAGCCGTAGCGGTGCAGCAGGTGCTCGATCCGCGCCACGTGCAGCCCCGACTCCTGGGCGAGGCGGTGGCGGGCGTTCCACAGCGCCTGGTAGCCCTCGGCGCCGACCAGCGGGATGCGGTCGGTGCACGAGCGCGGCACCCGCTGGTCGAGCCCGTGCGCCACCGCGTCCACGGCGTCGCGCGCCATCACCCGGTACGTCGTGTACTTGCCGCCCGCCACCATCACCAGCCCGGGCACGGGATGGGCCACCACGTGCTCCCTGGACAGCTTCGAGGTCTCGTCGGACTCGCCCGACAGCAGCGGCCGCAGCCCCGCGTAGACGCCCTCGACGTCGTCGCGGGTCAGCGGCACCGACAGGATCGCGTTGACGTGGTCGAGCAGGTAGTCGATGTCGGCGCGGGAGGCGGCCGGGTGGCTCTTGTCGAGCGTCCAGTCGGTGTCGGTGGTGCCGATGATCCAGTGGCGGCCCCACGGGATGACGAACAGCACCGACTTCTCCGTACGCAGGATGATGCCGGTCAGCGAGTGGATGCGGTCGCGCGGCACCACCAGGTGGATGCCCTTGGAGGCGCGCACGTGGATCTGGCCGCGGCCGCCCACCAGTTCCTGGATGTCGTCGGTCCACACGCCGGTCGCGTTGACCACCTGCCTGGCGCGTACGTCGAACTCGTCGCCGCTCTCCAGGTCGCGCACCCGCACGCCGGTGACCCGCTCGCCCTCCCGCAGGAACCCCACGACCTGGGCCCGCTGCGCGACGTGCGCGCCGTACGTGGCCGCGGTGCGCAGCGTCATCATGACGAAGCGGGCGTCGTCCACCTGGGCGTCCCAGTATTGGACGGCGCCGGTGAAGGCGCTCTTCTTCAGCGCGGGGGCCAGGCGCAGCGCCCGCGACCTGGACAGGTGGCGGTGTCCGGGCACGCCGCGGGTCAGGCCGGTCGCGAAGCCGAGCGTGTCGTAGAGCGTGACGCCGGCGCCCACGTACGGGCGTTCCCAGCCGTAGTGGGTCAGCGGGAACAGGAACGGCACGGGCCTGACCAGGTGGGGCGCGATGCGCTGGAGCAGCAGGGCGCGTTCCTGGAGCGCCTCGCGTACCAGGTCGAAGTTGAGCTGCTCCAGGTAGCGCAGGCCGCCGTGGATGAGCTTGGACGAGCGTGACGAGGTGCCGGAGGCGAAGTCGCGCGCCTCCACGAGGGCCACGTCGAGGCCCCTCGTCACCGCGTCGAGCGCGATGCCGGCACCCACGACGCCGCCGCCGACCACGACCACGTCGAGTTCCTGAGCCGTCATGCGCTCCAGCGCCTCGGCCCGCTCCGCGGGCCCGAGCCGGGCCGCGCACTTTCCCGACGCCATATTTCCCCCTGAAACGGCTTTGTCGCTGTTACTCATACCTACCCGCGCAGCGTCCGACCTGTAACGCCTTCTGCGGGGGCGCGCTCTCAGGCGCGGACGACCTTGACCCCGGCCTCGGTGAGCCGGCCGGCCAGCTCGTCGCTGAGCCTGGCGTCGGTGACGAGCGTGTCGATCTGGTCGACCGGGCAGATGCGGGAGAACGCCCGCCTGCCGACCTTGGAGGAGTCGGCCACCACCACGACCTGGGCGGCCCTGCTGATCAGCAGGTGGTTGACGCTGGCCTCGCCCTCGTGGTGGGCGGAGGCGCCCAGCTCGACGTCGAGGGCGTCCACGCCGAGGAAGGCGACGTCGAGCGTGACCTGTTCGAGCACGCCCGAGGCCAGCGGGCCGATCAGCTCGTACGACTGCGGCCTGGCCACCCCGCCGGTCACCACGATCTTGACGTGCCTGCGCACGGTGAGCTCGGAGGCGATGTTGAGCGCGTTGGTGACGATGGTGAAGCCGCTCTCCAGCGTGCCCATGGTGGCCAGCGTGCGGGCCAGCTCGGAGGTGGTGGTGCCGCCGTTGAGCCCGACCACGGCGCCCGGCGAGACCAGCTCGGCCGCCGCCGCGGCGATGCGGTGCTTCTCGTCGGCGTGCCGCGCGGTCTTGTAGCGCAGCGGCAGGTCGTAGCTGACGCTCTGGGAGACCGCGCCGCCGCGCGTGCGCATGAGCATCTGCTGCTGGGCGAGCTGGTCGAAGTCCCGTCTGATGGTGGCGGTGGAGACGTCGAGAGCCTGTGCTGCCTCTTCCACCGACAGCCTGCCTTCCTGCGCGAGCAGCTCCAGGATGGCGTTCCAGCGGTCGTAGCGGGACACGGCGGCCTCCCTAGGGGATGAGGTCAGGAGCAAGCGTGGCACAACCTGGGACCCCAGAGCTACCGATGTTCATTTATGCTCTGTTCTGGTATAAAAACAGCAGAAACAATCAATCATGGGGAGGTAAGTGGTGACCACCCACACCGAAGCCGAGATCGCGTCCCAGCCGTCGTGCTGGCAGCGCGCCGTCGCGAACGTCCCCGCCGGCGCGCTCCCCGCGCGAGGTGAGCGGGTCGCCGTCGTCGGCTGCGGTACGTCGTGGTTCATCGCGATGGCGTACGCGGTGCTGCGCGAGCGTGCCGGGCACGGCGAGACCGACGCGTTCGCCGCCTCCGAGTTCCCCGAGGGCCGCGGCTACGACCGCGTGCTCGCGCTGACCCGCTCCGGCACCACGACCGAGGTGCTCGACCTGCTCGGCAGGACCGGGACCAGGACCACCGCCATCACGGCCGACCCCGAGACGCCGATCAGGGACGCCGCCCAGGACCTGATCGTGCTCGACTACGCCGACGAGCGGTCCGTCGTGCAGACCAGGTTCGCCACGACCCAGCTCGCCATGCTCCGCGCGAGCCTCGGCGAGGACCTCACCCAGGCGATCGCCGACGCCGAGCGGGCGGTCGCCGAGCCGCTGCCCGACGCGCTGGTCGCCGCCGAGCAGTTCAGCTTCCTCGGCGCCGGCTGGTCGGTCGGGCTCGCCCAGGAGGCGGCGCTGAAGATGCGCGAGGCGTCCAGGTCGTGGACGGAGGCGTACCCGGCGATGGAATACCGCCACGGCCCGATCAGCATCGCGGGGCCGGGCCGCGTGACGTGGATGCTCGGCACCGCGCCCGAGGGCCTGCGCGCCCAGGTCGAGGCGACCGGCGGCACGTTCGTGGAGAGCGGGCTCGACCCGATGGCCGAGCTGATCCGCGCCCAGCGGGTCGCGGTGGCGCGGGCCTTCGCCCGCGGGCTCAACCCCGACGAGCCCATGCACCTCACGCGATCTGTGATCCTTTCTTCATGAGCCTTACTCTTGCCGACGCCAGGATCGTGACGCCCGAGGGCGTTCACGAGGGGTGGCTGACCATCGAAGACGGCCGCGTCACGCACGTCGGCCACGGCGCCGCCCCCGGGCCCGGCCTGCGGCTGGGCGGACGTCACGTGGTCCCCGGGTTCGTGGACGTGCACAACCACGGGGGCGCGGGCGGCTCCTTCCCCACCGGCGAGCAGGACAAGGCACGTGACGCCGTGGCGCTGCACCGGCGCCACGGCACCACCACGATGGTGGGCAGCCTGGTCACCGACACGCTCGACGGCGTGAGCAGGGCGGCCGCCGCGCTGGCGGAGCTGTGCGAGGAGGGCCTGCTGGCCGGCGTGCACTTCGAGGGCCCCTACATCGCCAAGGCCCGCTGCGGCGCGCACGACCCGACCTTGCTGCGCGAGCCGTCGCCGCAGGAGTTCGCCGGGCTGGTCAAGGCCGCGCGCGGGCACGCCCGCATGGTGACGATCGCGGCCGAGCTGCCCGGCGCGCTCGACACGATCAGGATGGCCGCCGCCGAGGGCGTCATCGCCGCCATCGGCCACAGCGACGCCGACTACGAGCAGACCATCGCCGGCATCGAGGCGGGCGCCACCGTGGCCACCCACCTCTACAACGCGATGCCGCCGCTCGGCCACCGCGCGCCCGGGCCGATCGCGGCGCTGCTCGACGACGAGCGGGTGACGGTCGAGCTGATCAACGACGGGGTGCACGTCCACGCGGCCATGCTGCGGCTGGCGTACGAGGTGGCCGGGCCAGGACGCACGATGCTCATCACCGACGCGATGTCCGCCACCGGCCTCGGCGACGGCGACTACGTGCTCGGCCCGATGCAGGTCCACGTGCGCGACGGCGTAGCCAGGCTGGCCGAGGGCGGCTCGATCGCCGGCTCGACGCTCACCATGGACGTCGCCTTCCGCCGCGCGGTCCAGGAGCTGGGCCTGTCGCTGCCGGACGCCGTCCAGGTGACCTCGCTGACCCCCGCCCGCGTGCTCGGCCTGGCCGACCGCATCGGCTCGATCGCCGTCGGCAAGGCCGCCGACCTGGTCGTGCTCTCCGACTCCCTGCAAGTGGACGGCGTGCTGAAGGACGGCGTCTGGGTCACGGAGCCTTCATGATCGTCACGGTGACCCTCAACCTCGCCCTCGACACCACCTACCGGGTGCCGGGCGCCGACTGGGACGGCGTCAACCGCGTCGCCGCCGTGCACCGGCGGGCCGGGGGCAAGGGCGTGAACGTCGCCAGGGTGCTGCGCGCACTCGGCCGCGACGTGCTGGTCACCGGCCTGGCCGGGGGCGCCACCGGCCAGGCGATCGCCGACGATCTGCGGGCCGCGGGTCTCCCCCACGACCTCCACCCCGTGGCCGCCGACTCCCGCACCACCCTCGCCGTCACCGACCCGGACGCGGGCCGTACGGCGCTGTTCAACGAGCCAGGCCCCGAGGTGAGCGCCGCCGAGCTGGCCGGCTTCACCCGCCGCTACGAGTCGCTGCTGGCCGGCGCCGACGCGGTGGTGCTGTCCGGCAGCCTGCCGCGCGGCGTCCCCGCCGACGCCTACGCCACGCTCGCCGCCATCGCCGCCTCGCTGGGCGTGCCCGCCATCGTGGACGCCGACGGCGAGCCGCTGCGCCACGCCCCCAAGGGCCGGCCTTCCATCGTCAAGCCCAACGCCGAAGAGCTGGCCAGAGCCGTGCCGGGCGATCCGGCCGAGGGCGCTCAGGCCCTGCGCGGGCAGGGCGCGGAAGCGGTCGTCGTGTCCATGGGCGCCGACGGGCTGCTCGCCGTCACCGGCGAGGGAACGTTCCGCGCGCGTATGCCGTACGCCGTGCGCGGCAATCCCACGGGGGCCGGTGACTCGCTCGTCGCCGGGCTGACGCTGGGCCTGGTCGAGCGCGAGCCGTGGCCGGAGCGCCTGCGCCGCGCCGCCGCCCTGGGCGCCGCCGCCGTCGCCACGCCCGTCGCCGGCGAGATCGACCCCGGCGTGTACGCCGACATCCACCCCCAGATCACCATCAGCTGAAGGAGCCCGCCATGCCCCTCACCCCCATCGGCGACATCGTCCGTCGGTCACCCGCAGGGGTGGGCGCGTTCAACGTGATCCAGCTGGAGCACGCCACCGCCATCGTCGCCGGCGCCGAGGCGCTCGGCCTGCCCGTCGTGCTGCAGATCAGCGAGAACTGTGTGCGCTACCACGGTGCGCTTGAGCCCATCGCGCTGGCCGCGCTCGCCGTCGCCCGGCGCGCCGAGGTGCCGGTCGCCGTGCACCTCGACCACGCCACCGACCGCGCGCTCGTCGAGGAGGCCGTCGGGCTGGGCCTGGGCTCGGTCATGTACGACGCCTCCGCGCTGCCCGACGAGGAGAACGTCGCGAGCACGGCCGAGGTCGCCGCCTGGTGCCACGAGCGCGGCGTGTGGGTGGAGGCCGAGCTGGGCGAGGTCGGGGGCAAGGACGGCGTGCACGCGCCGGGGGCCCGTACCAAGCCGCACGAGGCCGTCGACTACGTGACGCGGACCGGCGTGGACGCGCTGGCCGTGGCCGTCGGCACCTCCCACGCCATGACGACCAAGGACGCGGTACTCGACCTGGAGCTGATCGCCGAGCTGCATGCCGCCGTACCGGTGCCGCTGGTGCTGCACGGCTCTTCCGGGGTGCCGGACGACGTGCTGCGCGAGGCCGTACAGCGGGGCATGAAGAAGATCAACATCGCGACCCACCTGAACAAGGCGTTCACCGGGGCCGTGCGCGACTACCTGGCCCACGACGAGCGCGTGGTGGACTCCCGCAAATACCTCAAGGCGGGCCGCGACGCGGTGGCCCGCGAGGTCTCCCACCTGCTCGGCGTGCTCACAGGCGGCTGAGGACCCGCTCCACCTGACGCCCGAACGTGCCCGGCGGGTTGCGGCGACTCTCGTGCGAGAGCAGGAAAAGCCACATCAGCGCGTGCAGCCTCCCGCACTCCCGTCACCGGCCCCGAAGACGGGTGTGACGCCCTCCTGGCCCGGATCCCAGCCCTCCAGCCACCGCAGGCCCTTCTTGACCGCCAGGTCCGCCCTGGCGCCCCTGGACCGCCATCCCGCGCACCTGCGCCCGGCCCACTCCACGACGTCCTCCCGCTGATAGGGACGTACGGGGACGCCCTCCAGGACGTGGGCGGGCACGGCGGCGTGCAGCCTGGCCAGTGCCCCGATCGCCCGCGCCCGGCTCGGTCGCGAGGTGCCGCTTGACGACCCGATCGCCCTCGTACGACAGGGCGTGGGTGTGCGTCAGATCGGCCATCCGGGGGTCAGGGCTCGACCGACAGGCGGCGCTGCATGTTCTCCACGGCCTTCTTGGCGTGCACCAGCGAGGCCCCGGTCTCCTTGCGGTAGATCGCGATGGCCTTGACCAGCTTGCCGTTGCGCAACGCCTCGTGGAACTCCGGCGGCAGCCGCAGCCCGCCGGAGTCGTCGAGCTGGATGCCCAGGTAACGCTGGAGCGAGGCCACCTGCTGTTCGAGCCGTTTGACCCGGTCTTCGAGCGATTCGTCCATGGACAGGGACTTTAGCGGTGGCCCCGCGCGTGCGTCTTGAGGAGGATCAGCGCTGGATCGGCGCCACGACGACCTCGACCCGCTGGAACTCCTTGATGTCGGAGTAGCCGGTGGAGGCCATGGTGCGCTTGAGCGCGCCCATGAGGTTCATCGACCCGTCGGCCACGCTGGACGGCCCGTGCAGGATCTGCTCCAGCGTGCCCACCGTCCCGAACTCGACCCGGCGCCCGCGCGGCAGGTCGGGGTGGTGCGCCTCGGAGCCCCAGTGGAAGCCGTGCCCCGGCGCCTCGGCGGCGCGGGCCAGCGGCGAGCCGACCATGACCGCGTCGGCCCCGCAGGCGATGGCCTTCGCGATGTCGCCCGAGGTGCCCATGCCGCCGTCGGCGATGACGTGCACGTAGCGGCCGCCGGACTCGTCCATGTAGTCGCGCCGGGCCGCCGCCACGTCAGAGATCGCGGTCGCCATCGGCACCGCGACGCCGAGCACGTTGCGGGTGGTGTGGGAGGCGCCGCCGCCGAATCCGACCAGCACGCCGGCCGCGCCGGTGCGCATGAGGTGCAGCGCGGCGGTGTGGGTGGCGCAGCCGCCCACGATGACCGGCACGTCGAGCTCGTAGATGAACTGCTTGAGGTTGAGCGGCTCGGCCCGCCCGGAGACGTGCTCGGCGGAGACGGTGGTGCCGCGGATCACGAAGATGTCGACGCCCGCGTCGATCACGGCCTTGTGGTACTGCACCGTGCGCTGCGGCGACAGGCGGACGGCCGTGGTCACCCCGGACGCGCGGATCTCCTCGATCCTGCGGCCGATCAGCTCCTCCTGGATCGGCGCGGCGTAGATCTCCTGCAGCCGCCTGGTGGCCGCCTCCTGGTCGAGGGCGGCGCACTCCTCCAGCAGCGGCAGCGGGTCCTCGTAGCGGGTCCACAGCCCTTCGAGGTCGAGTGGGGCGAGGCCGCCGAGCCGGCCGATCTCGATGGCGGTGGCCGGCGAGACCACGCTGTCCATGGGAGCGACGACCACGGGCAGCTCGAACCGGTAGGCGTCGATCTGCCAGGCGATCGACACCTCCTCCGGGTCGCGGGTGCGCCGCGAGGGCACCAGGCCGATCTCGTCGAGCGAGTACGCCCTCCGCCCGGTCTTGCCCCGGCCGATCTCCACCTGCTGAGTCATGAACTTACCTTCTGTGATAGTTCGGAGCTTCCACGGTCATCTGGATGTCGTGGGGGTGGCTCTCCTTGAGCCCCGCCGCCGTGATCGGCATGAGCTCGCAGTCGGTGTGCATCTGCTCGATCGTGCGGCAGCCGGCGTACCACATGCCCTGGCGCAGCCCGCCGACGAGCTGGTGGGCGACCGCCGCGACCGGGCCGCGGTAGGGGACCTGGCCCTCGATGCCCTCGGGGATGTACTTGTCCTCGCCGCCGGATTCGGCCTGCGCGTAGCGGTCCTTGCTGTAGGAGGTGCCGCCGCGCTCGCGGTTGCGTACGGCACCGAGCGAGCCCATGCCCCGGTAGGACTTGAACTGCTTGCCGTTGATGAAGATCAGCTCACCGGGCGACTCCTCGCAGCCGGCGAGCAGCGAGCCCAGCATGACCGTGTCGGCGCCCGCCGCGATGGCCTTGACGATGTCGCCGGAGTATTGGAGGCCGCCGTCGCCGATGACCGGCACCCCGGCGGGCGCGCACGCCTTCGACGCCTCGTAAATGGCGGTGACCTGCGGCGCGCCGACCCCGGCCACGACGCGGGTGGTGCAGATGGAGCCGGGGCCCACGCCGACCTTGACGGCGTCGGCACCCGCCTCGACCAGCATCTGGGCGCCCGCCCTGGTGGCGATGTTGCCGCCGATGACCTCGACGCCGCTGTTGGCCTTGACCTTGGCGATCATGTCGGCGAGGCCCTTGGAGTGGCCGTGCGCGACGTCGACGACGAGCACGTCGACGCCGGCGTCGATGAGCGCCTTGGCCCGCTCCTCCGCGTCGCCGCCGACGCCCACCGCGGCGCCGACCAGCAGGCGGCCGTCGTCGTCTTTGGTGGACAGCGGGTATTGCTCGCTCTTGGTGAAGTCTTTGACGGTGATCAGGCCGCGCAGCCGGCCGTCGGCGTCGACGAGCGGCAGCTTCTCGATCTTGTTGTGCCGCAGCAGCGTGAACGCCTCGTCACGGGAGACCCCGACCGGCGCGGTGACCAGCGGCATCTTCGTCATGACCTCGCGCACGGGGCGCGTCTGGTCGGTCTCGAAGCGCATGTCGCGGTTGGTCACGATGCCGACGAGCTTGCCCGCCACGTCGGTCACCGGCACGCCGGAGATGCGGTAGGTGGCGCACAGCCGCTCGACGTCGGCGAGCGTGTCGTCGGGGCTGCAGGTCACCGGGTTGGTGACCATGCCGGCCTCGGACCGCTTGACGAGATCGACCTGCTGGGCCTGCTCCTCGACCGCCAGGTTGCGGTGCAGGATGCCGATGCCGCCCTGGCGCGCCATGGCGACCGCCATGCGGGCCTCGGTCACGGTGTCCATGGCCGCGGAGATCAGCGGGATCGACAGCGTGATGCCCCGTGACAGGCGTGATCGGGTGTCGGCCTCGCCTGGTTGGAGATCTGAATAGCCGGGCACCAGCAGCACGTCATCGAAGGTCAAACCCATCTCGGTGAACTTGGACATGCCGCGGCCCCCTCCTGCCTCGCACGCTGAATGGACTCAAGTCTAGGGCCTGCCTCCAAACGCATCGATGCAGGGAGGCGACCCGCGCGATTCGGCAAGGAATCGGGGACTCGGTGAATCCGGCGGGGAACGCACTGATGCCGAGAGGACGAAGGCCCCCACAGCCGTTCGTACTCCCGGCATCGGAAGTGCCCGGGGACGGGACGGTCGGTGATCCGTCCCGTCCCCGGGCCATCGGCATCCGGGCGAGGTGGCGCTCCGCACCACCGAACCCCCCTCCGCGTCCTGATGGCCGGCGCCGCCGCGCCCATCTCTGAATGCCGACGCTAGGTAAAGCGTGCGTTACGGAGCGGCGTATCGCAATGGGCAAACGTGCAACTGCACGAAGCTGCACATCCACCGGAACAACTCGCCGAAAGGGTGGGACAGGCGCCGATCGCGGAGTTATCCTCGCGGCACGCCCGTGTCCCCCCGCCGGAGCCGCCCAGAATGCGCGACGAGCCCCACACCGTGTCCGATCCCTTCGAGACGCTGGGTCTCGACTCGGCCCAAACCGCGCTCTACACCGCGGTGCTGCGCCTGCACAAGGCGACCCGTTCCGATCTGGCGCAGGCGATGGACGGCCCGATCGACAAAGTAGGCCGCCAGCTCGACGACCTGGTCAAGCTGGGCGTCATCGACGAGCAGTCGGGCCAATATCTGGCCAGGCACCCCGCCGCCGCGCTCGGCCGGGTGATCGCGCAGCGCCTCGACCGGCTCGCCGAGGAGAGCCGCAGAATCGACTCGGCGCTCGGCTCCATCCGCGGCCTGATCCGCGACTACGACGCCGGGCGCGACTATCGCAGCGGCCCATTCACGGTGGAGATGGCGAGCGGCGCCGACATCCTCTACGAAAGCGTCGTCGGCATCGCGGTGCAGTCACCGTCGCCGCCGATGCCTTTACTGACCGCGATTCCCGACGAACGTACGATGACCGATTTTGCGCGTAAATTCGCGGATCCCTGGATTGATGCGCAAAAACGAAACCTGCTGACCGTACGCGCCATCGTCCCGGTTTCCACGCTGACCGACCCCGGCGTACGCGACCAGCTGACCAACGTCATCGCGGCCGGCGGCGAGGTCCGCACGCTCGACCGGGTGCCGAGCTGGTTCATGACCGCCGGGTCCGAGACGGCCGGCCTGCCCGCCTACTGGGGCGGCAACCTGCCCGACCACGCCTACAACTTCTACCTCGTGCGCACTCCCGTCATCGTCGGCGTGCTGAGCACCCTGTTCACGGAGCTGTGGGCCCGCGCGCAGCCCCTGCCGTGGGCGCCCAGGGCCGACGGCGTGCGCCAGGTGCTGCGCCTGGCCGCGCAGGGCCTGTGCGACGACTCCATCGCCCGCCAGCTCGGCGTGTCCGTACGGACCGTGCGCGCCCGATGGGCCGACGCCATGACCGAGTTGGGCGCCCAATCCCGCTTCCACGCAGGTGTGGAGGCCGCCAGGCGTGGATGGCTGAGGTAATACTCACCGCGCGGGCCGCATCGGTCATATGGTGGGAAGGTGCTGGAAGACGTCCCCCGCGATCCGTTCGCGGACGACCCTAACGACCCTTCCTCAGCGATGGGCGCGCTCGACGATGCCGAGCCGCTCACGGCCGCCGAGCGCGACGAGGCCATCACGGACCTCGCCGACGTCGAGGTCTTCCGTTCCCTGCTCGAACCGCAGGGGGTGCTGGGGCTCGTACTCGACTGCCCGGAGTGTGGCGAGCAGCACTTCTTCGACTGGGATCTGCTGCGCGGCAACCTCAAGCAGATGATCGAGAAAGGCCAGCCGCAGGTGCACGAGCCGGCCTTCCACCCTGACCCCGCCGACTACGTCAGCTGGGACTACGCCAGAGGCTACGTCGACGGCGTCATCGACACGGAGGAGCGCCGCTGAGTCACGTCATCCCGCAGCACGGCCAGCAGCCGCACCGCGGGATCGCCCGGATCGGGCATCTCTCCACGGCCGAGCGCGTCGAGCAGCGCGTCGGTCTCGTCCTCTGGCGTCAAGCGGACTCCAGCTCGGCCATCTGCCGCAGCCTGGCCAGCGCCCTATGCTGGGCGACGCGCACTGCACCCGGTGACATACCGAGTACATTACCGGTCTCCTCCGCCGAGAGCCCCGACACCACCCGCAGCAGCAACAACTCCCGCTGGTTCTCGGGCAGCCTGGCCAGCAGCCGCCTGGCGTGCTCGACCTCGATGTAGCGGACCACGGTCTCCTCGGGCCCCGGGCCGTCGTCGGGGCCGTCGGGCAGGTCCTGTGTCGGCACCGCCGACCGTACCGAGCTGCGTAGCGCATCGGCCACCTTGTGCGAGGCGATGCCGAACACGAACGACGCGAACGGCCGCCCCATGTCGCGGTATCGCGGCAGCGCGGACAACACCGCGATGCACACCTCCTGGGCGACGTCATCGGCAATGTGATATTGCCCTGAAACCCTGCCCAGCCGGGCGCGGCAATACCGCACCACCATCGGACGCAACTCGCCGAGCAGGGATTCGATCGCACTGCGATCCCCCTGTACGGCGAGGCTCGTCAGTTCCCTAAGGTCGGAGTCATCCGTCCGTGCCGGAAGTCTCGACGCGAGCCTTACCCCAATTTTGGCGTCGGCGACGCTTCCCTCGCTCACGATAGGCATGATGCCCGCACTGATCCGGCCTGTCGTCATGGCGAACGGCTACGGATTGGTCACATTGAAGCGACGATAACGAGCAGTAATCAGGCGACCACACTAAGCCTTAATACTGACATAATATTTCACCTGATAACCCGGAATGCACGACATTTGTCAGACCCCTGACGCTTATCGCCCACTCCCGGTTTACGACCAACAATCCACCTTTCCCCCCAATTTCCCCCATCGCCCGATAACCCGCCCACCCAGAACCGGCCTCAGCGCGGCGCCCTCCGCCGAGGTCACACCGCGCCGCGCACACTCGCCGGGTCGCCGCGCCGCACGCACCCGCTCAGCCGCCGCGCCGCACGCACCCGGTCAATCGCCGCGCGCGTCCAGCAGCTCCAGGTAGCCCCGCACGGCCTCCCACAGGTGATGCTCCGGGTACCGGCCCAGGCTCCGGTGCTCGCGCCGCCACCGCCGGTCCCAGTACGCCCCGTGCACCGCCCTGAGGTGCTCCAGCGCCGTCCGCAGCTCCGCCTCGACGTCGGCCACCCCGTTGCCGGCGTCCCCGCCCGCGGACGCCGCCCGCGCCTCGCGGAAGCGCCGCTCCGCCAGCGCCGCCAGCACGTCCTCCTCCATGCCGTCCAGCGACCAGAACCGCACCGGCTCCCTGATGTGATGGTTGGCCACCGGGTCCCGCTGCGAGCGCCAGACGTAGGCCACCCCGCCCTTGTCCAGCTCGAGGAAGTCGACCAGCCAGGCCGTCCCCGGCGGCTGTGTGCCCCACGCCACCTCCTCCGGCGGCAGGTTCAGCACGAACGCCACCTCCAGGCACTCGACCTCGTCGGCCCCGCCGAGCAGGTCGCCGAACACGTACGCCGCCCGCAGGAACGGCTCGTCCGCCCGCACCCGCCGCGTCTGCTCACATGCCCGCGCGAGCATCCGCAACCGCTCCACCGCCCGCCGGTACCGCACGCCCCCGGCCACCTCCTCACACCGACCGCCGCCCAGCGTACGTGCCCACCCCCGCCCCACGCCGACCCCAGGCACCACGAGGCGTACGTGCCGACCCCCGCGGCCTCACCACGACCTGGGCACCGCCTGGCGTGAGTGCCCCTTCCCTCACCCCACGATCTGAGCACCGCCAGCGTGAGTGCCCCTTCCCCCGCCCTTCCACAACGCGGGTACCGCGAAGCCGTACAGACCAGGAAAGCCGTACGGCCCGCACCCTGAGCGGGTGCGGGCCGTACGGTCGGCGGAAGGAAGGGACGGTCAGTGGCCGTGGCCGTGACCGTGACCCGCGCCGGCGGCCGGCGCCTCCTCCTCGGGCTTGTCCACCACGAGCGCCTCGGTCGTGAGCAGCATGCCCGCGATCGAAGCGGCGTTCTGAACGGCCGAGCGGGTGACCTTGACCGGGTCGATGACGCCCTGGCCGATGAGGTCGCCGTATTCGCCGGTCGCGGCGTTGAGGCCGTGACCGGCCTCCAGCTCGGCGACCTTGTGCGTCACGACGTAGCCCTCGAGGCCGGCGTTCTCGGCGATCCACCGGGCCGGCTCGACCAGCGCGCGGCGCACGATGCCGACACCGGTCGCCTCGTCGCCCGACAGACCGAGGTCGTCGAGGTCCTTGGAGACGTGGATCAGCGCGGAGCCACCGCCGGAGACGATGCCCTCCTCGATCGCGGCGCGCGTCGCGGAGATCGCGTCCTCAAGGCGGTGCTTCTTCTCCTTCAGCTCGACCTCGGTGGCGGCGCCGACGCGCAGCACGCACACACCGCCGGCCAGCTTGGCCAGCCGCTCCTGCAGCTTCTCGCGGTCCCAGTCGGAGTCGGACTGCTCGATGGCAATCTTGATCTCCTTGACGCGGTCCTCGATGGCCTGCGCGTCACCGGCGCCGTCGACGATGGTCGTGGCGTCCTTGGTGACGACGACGCGGCGGGCCGTGCCGAGCACCTCGAGACCGACGTGCTCCAGCTTGAGGCCGACCTCCTCGCTGACGACCTGGCCGCCGGTGAGGATGGCCATGTCCTGCAGCATCGCCTTGCGGCGGTCGCCGAAGCCGGGGGCCTTGACGGCCACCGAGGTGAAGGTGCCGCGGATCTTGTTGGTGACCAGGACGGCCAGGGCCTCGCCCTCGACGTCCTCGGCGACCACGAGCAGCGGCTTCTTCGTCTGAGCGATCTTCTCCAGCAGCGGCAGGAAGTCCGCGATGGAGGAGATCTTGCCCTGGGTGAGCAGGATGTAGGCGTCCTCGAGGACGGACTCCATGCGCTCGGGGTCGGTGACCATGTAGGCCGACAGGTAGCCCTTGTCGAACTGCATGCCCTCGGTGAACTCGAGCTCCATGCCCATGGCGTTGGACTCTTCGACGGTGAGCACACCGTCCTTGCCCACCTTGTCGAACGCCTCGGCGATCAGGTCACCGATCTGCGCGTCCTGCGCGGAGATCGTGGCGACGTTGGCGATCTCCTTCTTGTCGGCCACCTCGCGGGCGGTCGACAGCAGGCGGTCGCTGACCGCCTTGGCGGCCTTGTCGATGCCGCGCTTGAGCGACAGCGGCGAGGCGCCGGCGGCGACGTTGCGCAGGCCCTCGCGGACCATGGCCTGGGCCAGGACGGTCGCGGTGGTGGTGCCGTCGCCCGCGATGTCGTTGGTCTTGGTCGCCACTTCCTTGGCGAGCTGGGCGCCGAGGTTCTCGTAGCGCTCCTCCAGCTCGATCTCACGAGCGATGGTCACACCGTCGTTCGTGATCGTCGGCGCACCGAACTTCTTGTCGATGACGACGTTACGGCCACGCGGGCCGAGGGTTACCTTGACGGCGTCCGCGAGGGCGTTCACGCCGCGCTCGAGCGCGCGGCGGGCGTCCTCGTCGAACTCCAGGATCTTCGCCATTGTCTGAAAGTCCTCTCCTAGCGTCGAAAGCCCCGGCCGCCCTCAAGAGCGCCCGGGGCTCGACACATCCGGCCTACTTCTCGATGATCGCGAGAACGTCGCGGGCGGAGAGCACGAGGTACTCCTCGCCGCCGTACTTGACCTCGGTGCCGCCGTACTTGCTGTAGAGGACGATGTCGCCCTCGGAGACGTCGAGCGGAATCCGCTTCTCGCCGTCCTCGTCCCAGTTGCCGGGGCCCACCGCGAGGACCTTGCCCTCCTGCGGCTTCTCCTTGGCGGTGTCCGGGATGACCAGGCCGGAAGCGGTGGTCTGCTCGGCCTCAAGCGGCTGAACCACAATGCGGTCGCCGAGCGGCTTAACGGGAACCTTGGTGGCGGTCGTCACGATCGGACCTCCCCTTCAGATTTGAATGATCTAGAAGAGGCGACCAGCTGGGCCTGCCGTCGCGGGTGTCAGACCTGCCTCGTCGCACGTTGGCACTCTCAAGGGGAGAGTGCCAAAAGGAAACATATGCAAGAGGGGCTTGACAGTCAACACGAACGCGTCTGCTGAGAGCGATCAGAGCTTGGGAACAGGCCGTTGACCTGGTCCAGTCTCCCACGTGCACGAATGTTCGCCCCACCGGCCACGCCGCTCCCGCCCGCTCGGACCACGACGCCGCCGACCCGCCCCGGCCCTACCCACCTGCACACCTCCTACCCGCACCACCTCATGCAGGTCTCCCGCCCAGGTCTCCCCGTCCTGAGGACGGCGGGCATGGCGCTAACGTCAGGTGACGTGGACCTCGACGCCTTCACCGAGCTGCTGACCCCGCGCGGCCTGCGGGCGCTCGCCGAGGCGGGCGAACTGGCGGGCGCCGATCCCGTGGCCGCCGCCACGACCCTGCGCAAGACGTACGACGCGGCGCTCACCTCCGCCGCGCTCACCCAGGCGGGGCTGCGGCAGCGGGCCAGGGCCAAGTTCGGCGCGGACGCCGACCGGATGTTCTTCACGCCGCACGGGCTCGAACAGGCCACCCGCGCCGAGGTCGCCGCCCACCGCGCCGCCCTGCTGCCCACCCTGCCGCACACCCAGGCGCCCGCCCAGGCGCCCATCCTGCCGCCCTCCGGCGCCCGCGTCGTGGACGCCTGCTGCGGCATCGGGGGCGACCTGCTCGCGCTGGCCCGCGCAGGGTGCGCGGTGACGGCGTTCGACACCGACCCGCTGACGGTGGCCGTGGCGCGGGCGAACGCGGAGGCGTTCGGGCTGGGCGAGCGGGTGACCGTCCACGTGGGCGACGCGGCGGAGGTGCGGCCCGAGGAGTACGACGCGCTGTTCGCCGACCCGGCGCGGCGCACGGGCAGGGGCCGGACGTTCGACCCGATGGCGTACTCGCCGCCCTGGCCCGTGGTGCTCGACCTGATCTCACGCGCCCGGCTCGCCTGCCTCAAGGTGGCGCCGGCGATCCCGTACGAGTTCATCCCCGAGGGCGCGCTGGCCGAGTGGGTGTCGTACAAGGGGGAGGTCAAGGAGGCCACGCTGTGGACGGGCGCCGGCGTGACCACGGGCAGGCGCGCGGCCCTGCTGCCCGGCGGGCACACGCTGACCGCCACCGGCGTCACGGCCGAGGTGGGCCCGCCGGGGCGCTACCTCTACGAGCCCGACGGCGCCGCCATCCGCGCGCACCTCGTCGGCGAGGTGGCCGAGCTGGTCGGCGGGCGGCTGATGGACCCGATGATCGCGTACGTGACGTCCGACGCTCCGGCGGACACCCCATGGGCCGCCAGATACGAAATAGAAGACATCATCCCCTTTTCTCTGAAGAAACTCCGCGCCGCCCTCCGCGCCCGACAAATCGGCAATGTCACCATCAAGAAGCGCGGGTCCGCCGTCGACATCGAGCGCCTCCGTGCCGATTTGCGGCTCAGCGGAGAGAACACCATGGTCATCGCCCTGACCAGGATTCTCGACAAACCTTCGGTAATCCTCTGTAAGCCCTCCTCACCTGCCTGAATCGCCAAATTCGGCCATCGAATCGCTTTCCTCGATCTTTCACTTCAGCCCTGACGGACCTTGATCGAAAGGCTAAGGTGGGCGGGCGGGAGTTCTCCCCCTATTGCGGTTAACCGCGTTCTCGCTCTTCAGATATTGAACCGGACCTACCCGACCACTGCGCGGCAGTCCGTCGGCGAGCGAAGGAGCTTTCGGTGGACCATTCCAACCACACCACCCTTCTCCAATCGGGCGCGTACAACGCCGACGTCGTCCCCAAAAGGATGCGGGACCTGCTCGCCCGGGCCGCCCAGGACCACGTCTACGAGCAGCGGACCCAGGGCGCGGTGCTCGACGAGATCCGCCAGCGCCTGGAGGGCATGGAATGGCTGCTGCGGGAGGTCCGCGAGCGCGAGCTGGGCGGGCTGAGCGGCTCCATCGAGGCGGTGAGCGGGCGGCTCGACGAGATCTCCGCCAAGCCGCCGATGTGGGCGGAGGGCCTCGCGCAGCACGTCGAGGCCGTACGCGACCACGTGGACGCCGTGGGCGACAGGGTGAGCGGGGTGGACGCCAGGGTCTCCCCGATCACCGACCTGCCGAGCGTGTGGGCCGACCTCGGCACCGTGGGCGAGAGCGTCGACGAGGCGCTCAGCCGGCTGCAGTCGGTGCTCGACACCACCGACGGCATCACCAAGGGCATGGCCGACTTCGCCGCCACCCTGGCGGGGCTCAACGCCAGCATGGAGGCCGCGGCCGGGCGCTTCACCCGGCTCGACCGGTCGATGGCGGAGCTGACGTCCCGCACCGACCGGGTCGAGGTCGCGGTCTCCGACCTGTCCGAGAGCCTCACCACCCGCCTCGACGACACCGGCCAGCGCCTGACGACCCGCCTGGACGAGACCGACCAGCGCCTCACCACTCGGCTGGACGAGACCGACCAGCGGCTCACGGCCCGTCTGGGCGAGACCGACCAGCGCCTCAGCACCCGGCTCGACGAGACCGACCAGCGGCTCGCCACGGCCCTGCTGGAGGCCGACGAGCGGCTCGTGGCCCGGCTCAAGGAGGCCGACGAGCAGGCCGGCGAGCGCCTGGCCGGCGTCGAGCAGCGCCTGACCGTCCGCCTCGACGAGACCGACCAGCACCTCGCCGTGCAGCTGGGCGAGAGCGAGCAGCGCCTCACGTCCCGGCTCAGCGCCGTGGACGCCCGCCTCGAACGCGCCGAAGGCCGGCTCACCGGCCTCGACTCCCGGCTCACCGGGTTCGACAGCCGGCTGGAGTCGGCCGACGAGTGCCTGGCCGACATCGACACCAGGCTCGACGGCCTCGACGGGCGCATCGGCGGCGTCGACAAGCGGCTGTCGTCCATGGACGGCCAGCTCGGCGCCGTCGACAAGCGCCTCGGCACCCTCGACGGCCACCTCGGGCGGCACGACGACCGCTTCGACGCCCTCGACGTCCGCATGGACACCCGCTTCGCCTCGCTCGACGAACGCCTGCAGGCCACCGACCAGCGCGCCGCCGAGATCGCGACCCGCAACGAGGGCCGCTTCAACCGCCTCGACAGCCAGGTCGACGCCATCGACGAACGCCTGGTCGAGGCCGAGGAGCACATCAGCAGCCGCTTCGACTCGCTCGACGACCACTTCGGCGGCCTCGACAGCCGCTTCAACGGCCTCAACACCCACCTGAACGGCCTCGCCACCCGCGCCGAACAGGCCACCGAACACCTGGAGTCGGTCGACGACCGCATCGAAGCGGTCAACCGCCGCGTAGGCGACCTCCCCGACCTGACCGACCGAATGACCCAACAGGTGGGCGAACTCCTCCAGACCCACGCAGGCGAACAGTCAGAACGCCTCGCCGCCGCCACAGAAGCCCTCAGCGAACTGGTCCGCTCCCGCCCCGACGGCGAGGCGATGACCGGCGCCGTCTCAGGCGTGGTCACAGAGGTCGTCCAGCCGGCAACAGACGAACTGACCAAGCGCCTGAGCGCACTGGAGGAAACCATGCTCGCCCTGGCCGAAGCCCTCCTCCGCCCCACCCGCCCCAAGGACTGAGCGGACCACTCCTGCCCGCCCCCATGATCGGGGGCGGGTAACCCTTGTCACCAAGGAAGGCGGCAGGGGCGAGGCCAGAAAGCCTCAGGGAGGCCTCTGGGCCCCTTAGGCATGGGCAACGCCCTCTCCCCTGACCGGCGGCCCGCACACGACGGCGGGGCTGAGATCTGCAGGGGTCAGGAGCGCGTCCGAGAAGACGCTGAACCCTCACTCCCCCCAACCGACGCCCGCGCACGACGGCGGGACGAGAGCTGGGGGGAGCGCGTCCGGGAAGACCCCGACCCCCTTAGACGTGGATGGTGGTGATCGGGAGGGAGGAGTCGGCGGGGATTTGGAGGGAGGACGGGGTGATGCCGGCGGCCACCAAGTCTGAGCCCAGGGCGGCGACCATGGCACCGTTGTCGGTGCACAGACCGGGACGGGGCACGCGCAGGCGGACTCCGGCCGCGTCGCAGCGCTCCTGGGCCAGGGCGCGCAGGCGGGAGTTGGCGGCGACGCCGCCGCCGATGAGCAGGTCGTGGACGTCGTACTTGCGGCAGGCCTGCAGCGCCTTACGGGTGAGTACGTCGACCACCGCCTCCTGGAAGGACGCGGCCACGTCGGGTACGTGCACGGACTGCCCCGACGCCTCCCGGGCCTCGACCCACCGTGCCACGGCCGTCTTGAGCCCGGAGAAGGAGAAGTCGAGCGTCCCGTCGTCGATCTTGCCGCGCGGGAACGCGATGGCCGCCCCGGAGCCGTCACGGGCGGCCTTGTCGATGTGGGGCCCGCCGGGGAACGGTAGCCCCAGCACCCGCGCCACCTTGTCGAACGCCTCACCGGCGGCGTCGTCGACGGTGGACCCGAGCGAGATGACGTCCTCGGCGACGTCGGGGACGAGCAACAGCGAGGAGTGCCCGCCGGAGACGAGCAGCGCGATGCAGGGCTTGGGCAGCGGCCCGTGCTCGAGCTGGTCGACGGCGACGTGGGCGGCGAGGTGGTTGACGCCGTAGAGGGGCACGCCGAGGCCGAGCGCGTAGGACTTGGCGGCGGCCACCCCCACGAGCAGCGCACCGGCCAAGCCAGGGCCCGCGGTGACGGCGATGGCGTCGATGTCGGAGAACGTCAGCCCGGCCTGGGCCAGCGCGGCCTCCACGGTCGGCGTCATGGCCTCCAGGTGGGCGCGCGAGGCGACCTCGGGCACGACCCCGCCGAACCTGGCGTGCTCGTCCATGCTGGAGGCGACGGTGTTGGCGAGCAGCGTGTGGCCCCTGACGATGCCGATGCCGGTCTCGTCGCAGGACGTCTCGATACCCAGGACCAGGGGTGCGTCAGTCATCCAGCCGTTTCCTCATCATGATCGCGTCGGTGCCGTCGTCGTAGTAGCGGCGGCGGGTGCCGATCTCCTCGAACCCGAAGCGCCGGTAGACGCTCTGGGCGCGCGGATTGTCGGCGCGTACCTCAAGGAAGATCTCTCGCGCGCCCCTGCGGCGCGCCTCGGCGAGCAGCTCGGTCAGCATGGCGCTGCCGATGCCGTTGCGCTGGTGTTTCTCCAGCACCGCGATGGTCTGCACGTCCGCCTGGTCCGCCGCGGCGGCGAGCCCGGCATAGGCGACGATCTCGTCGTCGACCAGCGCGACGACGTAGTGGCGGGTGCGCGGTATCTCGTCCAGCTCGCCGCGCATCATGCCCTCGCTCCACGCGTCGAGCGGGAACGTGACCCGCTCGATCTCCATGACCGCCGGCAGGTCGGCCTCGGTCATCGGCCTGAGTCTCACGCCGTCACCTTCTTGGGGGCGCCCGGTACGACCGCGTCGGGCCTGCGCAGGTAGATCGGACGCGGCGGGTCGAGCGCCACCCCCTTGGCCAGCCGCTCGGCCGCCAGGGCGGCGAGCGCGCCCGCGTAGGGGTAGGGGGGCGCTCCCGCACCGTCGCCGAGCAGGTCGGGGTAGAGCCGGGCGCCCGCGCCGACCACCGGCAGCCCCTCGGTGGGGACGTCGGCGGGCCGGTCGACGAAGGGACCGTCGACGCGGGTGCGCAGATCGGAGTAGCGGGCCCAGAACACCTCTTTGCGCCGCGCGTCGGTGGCGGCGATGAAGGGCTCGGTGCGCCCGCTCGCGTAGGCGACGGCGTCGAGCGAGCAGATGCCGTACGCCGGCACGCCCAGGGTGGTCGCGAGGCCCTGCGCGGTCATCAGCCCCACCCGCAGACCGGTGTAGGGGCCGGGCCCGCTGCCCGCCACGATGGCCGTGACCTCGCGCAGCGTCACCCGCGCCGCGTCGAGCACCAGCTCGATGGCGGGCGCGAGCAGCTCACCGTGGCGGCGGGCGTCGATGGTGGTGTGTTCGGCGAGCACTCGCTCGCCGTCGTGGAGAGCCGCGGTGACGGCGGGCGTCGCGGTGTCAAAAGCCAGGACCAGCACGACTGTTTAGCCTACCCGCAGGCGGGGTCACACCCAGCCGGTACGCCGCTTCAGCCAGTCGAGCGCCACCACGCCCTGCGCCCGCTGGAACGCCCTGAGCGTGGGCAGTCCAGGCGGGGCCGGCTGCCTGGACATGCGGACGAAGTAGCCGGTCATGGCGGCCACGACCCGGGTGACGTCGTCGCCGGGCAGCTCGGCCAGCTCGTGCGGCGCCGGCCCGCCCTGCATGCCGATCGACGGCAGCATGCCGACCAGGTCGAACCAGGACGCGGCGCGGGCGGCCCACGGCCAGTCCACGACGTAGACGCGGTCGTCGGTGAGCAGGATGTTGTCGGCCCGCAGGTCGGCGTGGGCGAGGGTGTCGCCGGCGGCCGCGGCGGCCCATCCGGACTCCAGCTCGGCCAGCTCGCCGAGGTGCCGCACCACCCAGGGGTCGAGCCCGGTGGTGTCCTCGTTCATGAGGTTGCGCCAGCCGTGGAACTGCTCACCGAACACCTCCTCGATCGGGGGCGCGTCGATGGGCGACGGGGTGAGCGCGGCGGACATCTCCTCGACGGCGGCCAGCACCCGGTCCAGCTCGTCGCGCCGCCAGGGCATGGCGGGGTGGCGGCCTTCGACGTCCTCGAAGACGAGCACGACCCAGCCGTCGCGCTCGAACCCGGTGAGCAGCCTGGGCGCGGGCACGGACGCGGGCAGCGCGGCGGCGTTCACCAGCTCGGAGCGGTAGATGCGGACGGCGTCGGCGTTGGGCTCGGGACCGACGGCCTTGACGAAGGCGCGCCTGCCGCCGCGCGTGCGCAGGCGGACGGCGGCGGCCGGGGAGAAGCCGCCCGGCTGCGTGACGGCCTCGGCCACGGCGTCACCCAGGAAGTCCTCGATCGCGGCGCGCACCGCCGAGGGCACGTCGGCCCAGGGTACGCGGGCACCGGTGGCGGGCGGGTTGGTCTCGATCTCGATCTCGGTGTCGGTGTCGGTGTCGGTGTCGGTGTCGGTCATGAGCCTCAGACCTGGGATGCGTAGACGATGATGTTGTCGACGTATTCGCCCTTGGCGTAGTCGAACTTGCCACCGCACGTTACCAGTTTGAGGCCGTCTTCCAGGTACACCTTTTTCGCCGGGAAGCTGTCCTTGTGCACCTGCTCGATCGCGTCCACCTTGTAGCGCACGACCTTGCCGTCACTGCGCTCGACCTTCACCGTCTCGCCTTTGCGTAACTCCCTGAGCTTGTAGAACACGGCGGGCGCCGTCTTGGTGTCGACGTGCCCGATGATCACTGAGGCGCCCTTCTCGCCGGGCACGGAGCTGCCGGTGTACCAGCCGGCCATCTTCGGCTTCTCGTACGGCGGCAGCTCGACCTCGCCGTTCTCCAGCAGCTTGAGCTTCATCAGCGGCGCCTCCACGTCGATCGACGGGATGTCGATCGCCTTGGGCACGACGGAGGCTTGCGCGGGGGTGGTGGTGCCGGTCTCCATGCTCTTGCCGAACGCGACCAGCAGCAGGCCGGTCACGGCCCCTGCGAGCACCACCCGTCCTGGACGGGCCATGACCTTATGCCCTGGTACGCCGCTTGATCGCGTAACCGATGCCGCCGGCCAGCGCCAGGGCGATGAGCGCGCCCGCGGGGCCGAGCGGGATCGACGACTCCTCGGAGGCGTCCTGCGCGTACGTGCCGCCGCCGCCCGCCCGTGGCGCCCTGGTGGGCAGGGTGGTGGTCTCGGTGGGGTCGGGCTCGGCCGCGACGACGCGCAGCGTGGCGCGGCCCATGTCGTTGGTGCCGTCGCACTTGACGTCGACCCGGTAGTTGCCGCGCCGGATCGTTCCCGAGACCTGCGCCTCGCCGCGCACCCATGGCGAGGGAGAGGCCGAAGTCGCGGTGGGGGACGTCGTGGACGCCGGCACGGGGCTGAGCGTGACGCCGTTGATGAACGCCTTGGACGTGGCCGTGCCGGTGTGGGCGGGGCCGCCGGTCGGCACCGGGCAGTTGGCCAGCACCCACACCCGAGACGTCTCGCCCGCGGTGACCCGGTCGGGGTTGACCTGGACGTTGATGTTCTGCCTTGTGGTGGTCACGCGGGGGCTGGCGGTGGTGGTGGCCGTGGTGGTGCCTGTGGGGCTGCCGCTGGCGGTCGGGGTGGGTGTGGGTGTCGGATCGGTGTCGGCCGAGGCCGAGCAGCCGGTCAGGCCGACCATGGCGATGGCTCCCGCGTACGCGACTCGTCTGACCCTGAGCACCGGCCGCACCCCACTTTGCCGTCTTGCTACCCAGCATCCACCAGAACGATGGATGTCGCCCCTCCTGATACCCAGAAATTCTGGGCGAATCACTGACCAACGATCATGTTTCAGATAGCCGGCCCGGTACGTCAAGAGTGCCAGCCTTACCGGATAGTGACCTGCGTTTTAGTCTTGTGGCGGTTCAGACGGCGTGTCGGCCCCGAAGCCAGCCCCGAAGTCGGGCACGGAGCCGGGCCCGAGCCCGGCCCAGCGGGCGCCCACGCCGCGCAGCGTGACGACGCGGGCCTCGTCGCCGGCCTCGCGGTCGATGTGGATCTCCAGCCGGTCGTCGGCCAGCCCCTCGACCAGCCCCTCGCCCCACTCGACGACGGTGACGGACTCCTCCAGCGAGGCGTCGAGGTCGAGGTCGTCGACCTCCAGGTCACCACCCAGCCGGTACGCGTCGACGTGCACCAGCGGCGGCCCCTGCCGCAGCGACGGATGCACCCTGGCGATCACGAACGTCGGTGAGGTGATGGGGCCGCGTACTTTGAGCCCCTCGGCGAGGCCCTGCACGAGCGTGGTCTTGCCGGCGCCGAGCGGGCCCGACAGCACGACCAGGTCACCGGCGCGCAGCCGGGCGGCCAGGCGGGCGCCGAAGGCCCGCATCTCCTCGGTGGTGGCGACGCGCACTTAGAGCTCCACTCTCTTCAGCAGGTCGCGCAGCGCGTCGTTGACGACGCCCGGCCGCTCCAGCTGGATCAGGTGCGAGGTGTCGGGCACTTCAGTCAGTTGCGCCTTGGGCAGGGCGGCGGCGATGGCCTTGCTGTGGTCGGGCGGGGTCAGCCAGTCGCGGTCGCCCACCAGGATCGCGGTGGGCACCGGGTCGAGCACGTGCAGCGCGGAGAGCTTGTCGTGGTTCATCAGCGCCGGGTAGAAGTCGGCGACCACCTCGGTCGGGGTGGCCCTGATCATCGACTCGGCGAAGTCGACGACGGTCGGGCTGACGTTCTTCGCGTCGCCGAAGCCGACGTAACGGGTGATGAGGAAGGCGATGTCGCTGCCCGCGTTGCGGGTCCTGTCGATGAGCGAGCCGCGCTTGCCCAGCATCGACATAGTGGTGGGGGCGACCTTGTGGACGACCTTCGACAGCATCGCGGGCAGGCCCAGCGTCAGCTCGGCCAGCTTGCCCGCCGAGGTCGCGATGAGGGCCACCGCGCGGATCTTGTCGCCGAACAGGTGGGGGTGACGGTCGGCCAGCGCCATGATCGTCATGCCGCCCATGGAGTGGCCGACCAGCACGCAGGGGCCGGGCACGTGAGCGGCGATGACCTCGGCGAGGTCGTCGCCGAGCCGGTCGATCGTGCTGTCCTCGGCGCCCGCGCGCTGGGAGCGGCCGTGGGAGCGCTGGTCCCACAGCACCACGCGGTAGTTGTCACGCAGGTCTTTGCGCTGGTAGTGCCACGACTCCATGCTGAGGCAGTAGCCGTGGCAGAAGACGACGGTCAGCGGCGGCTCGTCGTCGGCCGCCGGGTTCTTCCGCTCGGGGCCGTCGACCTCGACGTGCAGCGCCTTGCCGTCGGAGGTGATGAGCGTGTGCTCGGTGCCGCGCAGCTCGCCGAACGGCTCGCTGGCCTCGGTGTCGGGGCGCAGCCTGATGCGGCCGACCGCGTACCGCTTGGCCAGCGCCGCCGCCGCGACGCCTGCTGAGGCCGCGCCGACGAGCGCGCCGGCGATCCCTACCCGGCGCCGTCTTGTCGTCGTCGTCATGTGCCCGATCCTTCTCCACTCATGGCCGCCGCGATGTGCCCTTCGTCACTGGTGGTAGATCCTGGGCACCCGCGCTCCGATCCTCGTCACGATCTCATGTGTGATCGTGCCGAGGGTATCGGCCCACTCCTGAGCGGTCGGCTCGCCCCCGTCGCCGGGGCCGAACAGGACGACCTCGTCGCCCGCGGAGATCGGATCGTCACCCATGTCGATCATGAACTGGTCCATGCACACCCGGCCCGCGACGAGCCGGCGGCGCCCGCCCGCCAGCACCTCGGCCCGCCCGGTCGCGTGGCGCAGCACGCCGTCGGCGTAGCCGAGCGGGACGAGGGCGAGCGTGGTCTCGCACGGGGTGGTGTAGAGGTGGCCGTAGGACACGCCCGAGCCCTCCACGACCCGCTTGACCAGGCCGACCCTGGCCACCAGCGTCATGGCGGGCCGCAGGCCGAAGTCGCCCAGCTCGGGGATGGGGCTCAGGCCGTACATCGCGATGCCGGTCCTGACCATGTCGAAGCGGGCCTCGGGCAGGGTGACGACGGCGGCGGAGTTGGAGATGTGCCTGATCACCTCGGAGCCCGCGGCGCCGGCCTGCTCGGCCAGCTTCAGAGCCGTCTCGTACGTCTCCAGCTGCCGCGCGACCGACGGATGCCCGGGGATGTCGGCGCAGGCGAAGTGGGACCAGAGGCCGACGATCTCGATGGCGCCTTCGGCCTTGAGCTCAAGAGCCTTGGCCAGCAGGTCGGGCCAGGCGGCCTGCGGCGCCCCGCCCCTGCTCATGCCGGTGTCGGCCTCAAGGTGCAGCTTGGCGGCGCGGCCCGTGGCGCGGGCGGCGGCGGCGATCTCGTCGAGCAGGCCGGGGTGCGAGGCCGACAGCTCGACGTCGGCGGCCAGCGCCTCGGCGATCGGCTCATCAGGCGTGATCAGCCAGGCCAGGATCGGCGCACTCACCCCGCCGGCGCGCAGGTCGAGCGCCTCCTGGATGAACGCGGTGCCGAGCCGGCTCGCCCCCGCCCCCAGCACGGTCTCGGACGTGGGCAGCAGGCCGTGGCCGTAGGCGTCGGCCTTGACCGCGCCCATCAGCTCCGCGCCACCGGCCCGCTCTTTCAGCAGGGCCACGTTGTGGCGAATGGCGCCCAGGTCGACCCGTGCCTCGGCGGGGGTGGTCATCGGGTGGTCCATCTCTCCAGTCTGGCAGCTCGGGCTCGTGGCCGGGCACGCTTCGCCCGGCCTGGACGTCACGAAATGGCGCTGGTCACGGCCCGGATGGCCCGGGGAAGCGCGGTCGCCACGTCGCCGGCGGCCAGCGGCGCGCCCTCGGCGGCCAGCCGCCCGGCCACGCCGTGCAGGTAGGCGCCGCAGGACGCGGCGTCGTAGCAGCTCAGGCCCTGGGCGAGCAGCGCGCCCGCGAGGCCGGCCAGCACGTCGCCGGTGCCGCCGGTGGCCAGCCACGACGTGCCGGTGGGGTTGACCCGCACCGGGCGGGCGTCCTCGGCCACCACCGTGGTCGAGCCCTTGAGCAGCACCGTGACGCCCAGCTCCGCCGCCGCCCTGCGGGCGTGTTCGAGGCGGGCGCCCTCGATCGCGTCGCGGTCGGCGCGCAGCAGCCTGGCCAGCTCGCCGGCGTGCGGCGTGATGAGGACGGGGGCGTTGCGCCACAGCAGCGAGCGGTCCCTGGCGACCAGCGTCAGCGCGTCGGCGTCGACCAGCACGGGCACGTCGGAGGCGAGCACCTCGGCGGCCAGCTCGTGCGCCCAGTCGTCGGTGCCGAGCCCCGGGCCGAGCACCCACGCCTGCACCCGCCCCACGCGGGCGATGGAGGGCTCGTCGAGCTCCGTCACCACGGACTCCGGCCAGTGGGAGCGGACCTGGGCGACGGGGGCGGGGCGGCCGGCGTACCTGACCATGCCGGCGCCGCCCCGCAGCGCGCCGCCGACGGCGAGCACGGCCGCGCCGGTGAACAGGTCGCCGCCCGCCGCGACGCCCAGCACGCCTCTGCGGTATTTGTCCGACTCGTTGCCCGGCCGCGGCAGCAGCACGTCGAGGTCGGCGTCGGTGAGCGCGGCCACGTCGGGGTCGGGCAGGTAGGGCCCGAGCCCGATGTCCACCAGCTCGACCCGTCCCGTGTGCGCGGCGCCCGGATCGACCAGCAGCCCCGTCTTGTACGCCCCCATGGTCACGGTCACCCGCGCCCGCACCGCGGCGCCCTCGACCCGCCCGGTGGAGGCGTCGACCCCGCTCGGCACGTCGACCGCCACGACCTGCCCGCGCGCGGCGGCGGCCTGCTGGGCCAGCTCCGCGTACGGCTCGCGCAGCGCCCCCGACACCCCGATGCCGACCACCCCGTCGATGATCAGATCGGCCTCGTCGATGGCGGACCGATCGACGACCCGCCCGCCCGCGTCGAGCAGCGCCCGCAGCCCCGCCTCGTGCGTCTTCGACCCGGCCGCCACGACGCCCACCCTGGCGCCGCGCCTGGCCAGCCGCTGCCCCGCGTAGAGCGCGTCGCCGCCGTTGTCGCCGCTGCCGGTGAGCAGCACCACGCGGCTGCCGTAGACGCGGCCCAGAAGATCGGCGCAGACGGCGGCCAGCCCGGCCGCGGCCCGCTGCATCAGCGTGCCGTCGGGCAGCCGGGCCATGAGCGCCTGCTCGGCCTGCCTGATCTGGTCGGCTGTGTAGGCGGTCTTCATGATCTGACGCTATCCCTCCGCGATCACGTAGGCCACGGCCACCCCCGCGTCGTGGCTGAGTGAAAGGTGCCAGCGCTTGACGCCCAGCCCGTACGCGACCTCGGCCACCTTGCCGTAGACCCGCAGCTCGGGTTTGCCCAGCTCGTCGCAGCGCACCTCGGCCTCCAGATGGCCGAGCCCCTTGGGCGCGCCGAGCGCCTTGGCGACGGCCTCCTTGGCGGCGAACCTGGCGGCCAGCGAGTGGACCGGCAGCGGCTGCTCGACCTCGGTGAACAGCCGGTCCTTGAGCTGCGGCGTGCGCTGCAGCGCGGCCTCGAAGCGGGCGATGTCAACGACGTCGACGCCGATACCCAGGATCATCGTCCCAGCGTATGGGCTTCAGAAGGGGCCGCGCTCCCACGGCCCCCAGATGGCCAGGGACATGCCCTGCCTTGCCTGGACGTTGACGTAGAGGGTGTGGCCGCCCGGCCCGAACGTGGAGCCGGCGAACTCGGCGCCCGGGTCGCCCTCGATGGGCTCCAGGCGGCAGAAGTCGAAGATCTCCCCCGCCTTGCTGAGCCCGCGCAGGTAGTTGGCGCCGTCGCCGTCCTCGCAGAGCACGAGCGTGCCCCGGCGGCTGACGGTGACGTTGTCGGGCAGGTCGAGCGCCGAGGCGCGGGGCGACTCGTAGACGAGCTTGAGCCTGCCGCTCCACGTCTCGTAGCCCCACACCTGGCCGCGCCCGTCGCCGAAGCCGTCGGGCGCCTCGTCGCCGGGCGCGGTGGCACCGCCCTGGGTGGAGACGAAGTAGACCGTGCCCTGGTGCTGCACGGCACCCTCCAGCCGGGCGAAGATCGCCGCGCCCGCCTCCCTGCCCTGCCTGCCCACGGCCTGGACGGCCTCGTCGTTGGACGGCCTGCCACGGAAGTCGGGGTCGGGGTCGTCGATGTCGACCCACGTGGTCTCGTACGTGGCGCCGCGCTTCTGCCCCACCGACAGGTCCTTGCGCTTGGCGCCCTTGACGGCGAGCATCTGCAGCCGGCCGCCGTCGAGCAGCCGCCCGGCCAGCACCGGGTGCTTGGGCGGCAGGTAGCGGTAGAAGCCGGAGGGGAAGCCGAAGTTGTCCTCGGTGAGGTAGAGGGCGCCGGAGGAGGGGTCGAAGGCGACGGACTCGTGGGCGAAGCGGCCGGCCGCGCGGATCGGCCTGGCGCTCGCGGCGCGGCCGACCGGCACCTCGAAGATGTAGCCGTGCTTGCGGGTGAGCTTGGAGTTGTCGCCGCCGGAGAAGTCGTCGCCGACGTCGGGGCCGTTGACCGTCTCTTCGCAGGTCACCCAGGCGCGCCAGGCCATGGGGCCGCCCGAGCAGTTCATCATGGTGCCGGTGAGCGAGGGCGCGCTGTCGATCACCTCGCCGTGGCGGGTGACGCGCAGCGTTGAGGTGCCGCCGCCGGCCATCGGGTCGTAGGCCCGCTTCTTGTCGCCGAACGCGCCGACCGGGCCGTTGACCTCGTGGTTGCGGATGAGGATCGTGCTGCCCTTGGGTCCTGCGAAGGCGGCCATGCCGTCGTGGCGGCCGGGGACGGTCGAGCCGTCGCCGAACGTGCCGCCCGCCACGCTGAACGAGCGGTAGCGGAAGCCGTCGGGCAGGTGCAGGCGCACCTCGCCGTCGCGCAGGTCGCGTACGGGACGCAGCGGCCCGTACGCGGGCACCGGCTTGGCCCGGCCTTGATGGCTCACGCACGCGACACCCGCGAAGGGCCCGGCGATGCCGGCGGCCACGGTGGAGATGAAGCGGCGACGGTCCATGGCAACCTCCGTCAGGCACAGTACCCGCTCACGGCAGCCGAACCACTTCACTTTCCCCGAACTGAGTCTCGGTAATCCCACGCCTTCATCCACAGGTTGTGGATATCCGGGGACGCGCCCCTCCCATGATCCGTTTTGTCGGGCATCGCTACGCTGCCTAGGTGAACAACGGCTACGTGGAACTGAGCAGGGAGCAGTGGAGTGAGCTCCGCAAGAACACGCCCTTGACTCTCACCGCAGACGAGCTGGAAGAGCTGCGCGGGGTCGACGACCCCATCGACCTGACCGAAGTCACCGACATCTACCTCCCCCTGACCCGGCTGCTCAACCTCCACTTCACCGGGTCCAAGCAGCGCAGCAGCGTGCTGAGCGCGTTCCTGGGTCACGAGGAGCAGCGGGTCCCGTACATCCTGGGCATCGCGGGCAGCGTCGCGGTCGGCAAGTCGACCACGGCCCGGCTGCTGCACACCCTCCTCGCGCGCTGGCCCGAGCACCCGCACGTGGAGCTGATCACCACCGACAGCTTCCTCTACCCCAACGCGGTGCTGGAGGCAAAGAAGATCATGCATCGCAAGGGCTTCCCCGAGAGCTATGACCGGCGGGCGCTGGTCAGGTTCGTGGCGGAGGTCAAGGCGGGCGCGGCGGAGGTGAAGGCGCCGGTCTACAGCCACCTTGAGTACGACATCGTCCCCGGCGCCGCCCAAACCGTCAGAAATCCCGACATCCTGATCATCGAGGGGCTCAACGTCCTCCAGCCGGCCCCGCCCACGTCCCTCGCCGTCAACGACTACTTCGACTTCTCCATCTACGTGGACGCCAAGGTCGAGAACATCCGCACCTGGTACGTCGAACGCTTCCACAAGCTGCGCCGCACCGCCTTCGAAGACCCCAAGTCCTACTTCCGCCACATCGCCGAGCTCTCCTACGAGGAGGCCACGGCGTTCGCGCAGAACGTCTGGCGCGACATCAACGAGCGCAACCTCGTCGAGAACATCGCCCCCACCAGGGGCCGCGCCGACCTCGTGCTCAAGAAGGGCGCAGACCACTCCGTACGACGGGTGCGTCTTCGCCAGACCTGAACGCCTCCTCGTACACGTAACGCCCGAACCTGCCCGCACACCCCAGATCGTCGAGGCCGGCGAACCAGCACTCCTCGTCGTGATCATGACACCAGATCATGCGAGGAACGTTCGCGTACCGGCGTCAACACCCCGTCAACATCCGATCGACGAGAATGTCCTAGTGCTGCACCTGCGACTGATCGTCCCCGCCACGCGCACCGAAGAGGCGACGGCGGTGTTGGAGAGCTGCCCAGGCGTCACCAACATCGTCGTCCTGCCGGGCGCCGCCCGCGAGCCGCGCGGCGACGTGGTGCTCTGCGACGCGGCCAGAGAGTCGGCCAACGAGGTGCTCGGCCGGCTCGCCTGGCTGCGGACCGAGGGCTCCATCGCGGCCGAGCAGGTCGACCTCTCGCTGTCGGAGGCCGCCGACGCCGCCGTCGAGGAGGCGCCGGGCGAGCCCGACGACGCCGTGGTCTGGGCCCAGCTGGCCCAGCGGGTCTCGGCCGACTCCCGGGTCACCTGGTCGTACCTGGTGTTCCTCACCATCGCCACGCTGCTGGTCGGCATCGGCGTGCTGACGAACTCCCTCATCCTCATCGTCGGCGCGATGGTGCTCGGTCCCGAGTTCGGCGCGGTCGCCGCCGTCTGCTTCGGGCTGCTGCGCGGCGACGGGCGGCTGATCGTGACCGCGCTGCGGACGCTGGTCGTCGGGTTCTTGGCGGCGATCGCGATCGCGTACGCGTGCGCGCTCGCGGCGTACTGGCTGGGCTGGTTCGGCCCCGGCGACATCGGCGGGCACGAGGAGGTGCAGTTCATCGTCAAGCCCGACCGCTGGTCGTTCATCGTGGCCCTGCTGGCCGGCGCGGCGGGGGTGCTGTCGATCACGGCGGGCAAGTCGACGGCCCTGATCGGGGTGTTCATCTCGGTCACCACGGTCCCCGCCGCCGGTTACGTGGCGGTCTCGCTGGCCGTCCAGGAGCTGCGGGAGGTCGGCGGCTCCATCTCCCAGCTCGCGCTGAACCTCTTGGGGATGAGCATGGCGGGCACGCTCACCCTCCTGGTCCAGCGCAGATTCTGGCCTCAAGTAGGACGGCGTTCATCCCTATGACCGAGGCGGCGGCGTCGGGCGGACGGGTAGTGTCCGGCTCATGCACATCCTCGCCACCGAGGGGCTGACCAAGCGCTTCCCCACCGTCACCGCGGTCGACCGGCTCTCGGTCACCGTGGGGCCGGGGGTCACCGGTCTGGTCGGGGCGAACGGCGCCGGCAAGTCGACGATGATCAAGATCCTGCTCGGCCTGCTGCCGCCGTCCGAGGGCACCGCGCGCGTGCTCGATCTCGACGTCACCACGCAGGGCGCCGAGATCCGCCGGCTCGTCGGCTACATGCCCGAGCACGAATGCCTGCCCCCCGACGTATCCGCGACCGAATTAGTCGTCCACCTCGCCCGCATGTCCGGGCTGCCGCGCACCGCGGCCCGCGAACGCGCCGCCGACGTGCTGCGCCACGTGGGGCTCGCGGAAGAGCGCTACCGTGCCGTCGGCACCTACTCCACCGGCATGAAACAGCGGGTGAAGCTGGCCCAGGCGCTCGTCCACGACCCCAAGCTGATCTTCCTCGACGAGCCGACCAACGGGCTCGACCCGCGCGGGCGCGACGAGATGCTGACGCTGATCCGGCGCATCGGCACCGAGTTCGGCATCAGCGTGCTGGTCACCTCCCACCTGCTCGGCGAGCTCGAGCGCATCTGCGACCACGTCATCGTCATCGACGCGGGCCGGCTGCTGCGCTCCTCGGCCATCGGCGAGTTCACCCAGGCCACCCAGACCCTGACGGTCGAGGTGGACGAGGGGCTCGACGACCTGGCCGCCAAGCTGTCCGGCGACGGGCAGGCGGTCTCGCTCCAGGGGCGGCAGCTGGTCGTCAAGGTGTCGGGCGAGCAGACGTACGACGCCATCCGCGACGCCACCGCCGAGCTGGGCCTGTGCCTGATCCGCCTGGAGCAGGGACGCCACCGCATCGAGGACGTCTTCAGGGATGAGGTGGCACATGTCTGAGATCTACGACATCGGCTATCGCCACTACGACGGCCCCAGGCTCGGCCGCGGCTACTCGACCAGGGCGCTGACGGTCCACAGCCTGCGCGGCGTCTTCGGGCTCGGCCGGCCCGCGCGCAGCAAGATCGTCCCGTACTCGCTGGTCGCCATCATGTTCTTCCCGGCCATCGTGAACATCGCCCTGATGGCCCTCGCCCAGCAGCGCGGCATCGACTACAGCGGCTTCGCGGTCGTCATGCAGGCCGTCGTGGCGATCTTCCTGGCCGCCCAGGCGCCCACGGTGGTCGCGCCCGACCTGCGCCACCGCGTCCTGCCGCTCTACCTGTCGCGTCCCGTCTCGATCGCGGAGTACGTCGGCGCGAAGGTCGCCGCGATGACCATCGCGGTCTTCGCGCTCGTCGCGGCCCCGATCACGGTGGTCTACGCGGGCGAACTGCTCATCGACATGCCCGGCCCGCCCGCCACCGGCGAGTACCTCAGCGCCGTGCTGATGGCGCTGGTGCTGGCGCTGCTGCTGTCGGTCTTCGGGCTCGCGCTGGCCTCGTTCACGCCCAGGCGCGGCCTCGGCGTGGCCTCGGTGATCACGGTCTACCTGCTGTCGTTCGCCGCGGTCCCCATCATCTACGGCACCCTCTACTCGGCGGGCAACGAGGCCGCGGCCACCTACGCCTGGCTGGTCAACCCGTTCTGGCTGGTCGACTCCGTCCAGCACGCGGTGTTCGGCACGCCGTCCCACGCGATCGAGGACGGCGTCTACCCGGGCGGCGCCGTGTCGATCGCGGTGCTGCTCGTGCTGCTCGCCGCCGGCTTCGCCGCGCTGGCCCTGCGCTACAGGAAGGCGGCCGCGCGATGAAGATCGAGCTCTCACAGGTCTCCCGCTGGTACGGCAACGTCGTCGCGGTCAACGACGTCACCATGACGATCGGGCCCGGCGTCACCGGCCTGCTCGGCCCCAACGGGGCGGGCAAGTCGACGCTCCTGCACATGATGGCCGGCTTCCTCGCCCCGTCGGGCGGCACGGTCACCCTGGACGGCACCCGCGTCTGGAAGAACCACCACATCTACCGCAGCATCGGCCTGGTCCCCGAGCGCGAGGGCGTCTACGGCTTCCTGACCGGCTGGCAGTTCGTGCTGTCCGCCGCCCGCCTGCACGGCCTGCCCGACCCCGACGAGGCCGCACGCAAGGCCCTGGCCACTGTCGAGATGGAGGAGCCCAAGGACCGGCGGGTCGAGACGTACTCCAAGGGCATGCGCCAGCGCGTCAAGGTCGCCGCTGCGCTCGTCCACGACCCGCCCGTGCTGCTGCTCGACGAGCCGTTCAACGGCATGGACCCGCGCCAGCGGCTGCACCTCATGGACCTGATCCGGGCCATGGGCACGGCGGGCAAGACCATCCTGTTCAGCTCCCACATCCTGGAGGAGGTCGAGCGGGTCGCCCAGCACATCGAGGTGCTGGTGGCCGGCCGGCACGCCGCGTCGGGCAACTTCCGCGAGATCAGGCGGCTGATGACCGACCGGCCCCACCTGTTCAGGATCCGGTCGAGCGACGACAGGAAGCTGGCCGCCGCCCTCGTACGCGACGACTCCACCGGCGGCATCACGCTGCGCCCCGACGGCCTGGAGGTCCAGGCCACCGAGTTCCGCCGCTTCGCCCGCCTCCTGCCCCAGGTCGCCCGCGCCGAGGGCGTCAGCCTGCACCAGGTCTCCCCCGCGGACGAGGACCTGGAGAGCGTCTTCTCCTACCTCATCAACAGGAGCTCCTGATGAACACAGTCGTCGCGGGCATCACCTACCGGGCCCTGCTGGGACGCCGGCGGATCATCCTGCTCCTGCTGCTCCCGCTGGCCCTGATCGGCCTCGCCGTGCTGTTCAAGGTCTTCGGCGCCGCCGACCAGCGCTCGGCCGTCCTGCTGTTGCAGAACTTCGCCATCGGCACCATGCTGCCGCTGCTCGGCCTCATCGCCGGCACCGGCGTCGTCGCCCCCGAGATCGACGACGGCACCATCATCCACCTGATGTCGAAGCCGATCTCGCGCCCGACCATCGTCATGACCAAGTTCCTGGTGGCCGCGTCGCTGCTGGCGGTGTTCGCGGCGGTGCCGACGTACGTGTCGGGCTGGCTGCTCGTACGCGGTGAGGCCGGCGTCGCCGCCGGCTTCGCCCTCGGCACCCTGGCCGCCGGCATCGCCTACGCCGCGCTGTTCCTGCTGCTCGGCATCGTCACCCGGCACGCGGTGACGATCGGCATCGTCTACGCCCTGGTCTGGGAGACCCTGGTCGGCAACCTCGTGCCCGGGGCCCGCAGGTTCTCCATCCAGCACTGGGGCCAGTCGATCGCCGACCAGCTCAGCGACTCGCCCTTCCTCAAGGCGGACGTCACGCTCGGCTTCGCCATCCCCGCCCTGCTCGTCGTCACCGTGGCCGCCGTCCTCTGGGCCGGCCAGCGCCTGCGCGCCTTCTCACTCACCGGCGACGAGTGACCCGTACGAACGAAGAAGGCCCGCGGAGAGATCCCCGCGGGCCTTCTTTCATGCCGTGTATCAGACGTCGTGTCTCACACGCAGACCTTGCGGACCACGTCGGCCAGGCGGTTCGCCACCATCGTGGCGTGCTCCTCGCTGGCCGCCTCGACCATCACCCGGATCATCGGCTCGGTGCCGCTCGGCCTGATCAGCACGCGCCCGGTCTCACCCAGCTCCGCCTCCGCCGTGGCGACGGCGGCGAGCAGCTCGGGAGCCGCGGCCTTGCCCTTGTCGACGTCCTTGACGTTGATCAGGATCTGCGGCAGCGAGGTCATGATCGAGGCCAGCTCCTTGAGCGGCACCCCCGACTTGGCCACCACGCCCAGCAGCTGCAGCGAGGTGAGCAGGCCGTCGCCGGTGGTGGCGTGGTCCAGCATGATGACGTGGCCCGACTGCTCACCGCCCAGGTTGAAGCCGTCGGCCTTCATCCGCTCAAGCACGTAACGGTCGCCCACCGCGGTCTCGACCACGGTGATGCCCGCCCCGCGCATCGCGAGCTTGAAGCCCAGGTTGGACATGACGGTCGCGACCACGGTGTCCTTGGCCAGCAGGCCGTCGCCGTGCAGCGCGGCGGCCAGCACGGCCATGATCTGGTCACCGTCGATGATCGCGCCGGTGTGGTCGACCGCCAGGCAGCGGTCGGCGTCGCCGTCGTAGGCCACGCCGAGGTCGGCCCCGCGTGAGACGACCACCTGGCAGAGCTTGTCGAGGTGGGTCGAGCCGTGACCGTCGTTGATGTTGAGGCCGTCGGGCCGCGCGCCGATGGCCTCGACCCGCGCCCCCGCGCGCACCAGCGCCTCGGGAGCCACCATGTGGGCCGCCCCGTGAGCGCAGTCGACCACGACGTGCAGGCCGTCGAGGCCGGCGTTCATCGTGGTCAGCACGTGGGAGATGTAGCGGTCCGCCTCGCCGTACGCGTCGCGCACGCGCCCCACGCCGGACCCGACGGGGAAGCTCCACTCCTCGCCGAGCCGCCGCTCGATCTCGTCCTCGACCGCGTCGGACAGCTTGAAGCCGCCGCGCGCCAGGAACTTGATGCCGTTGTCGGGCGCCGGGTTGTGCGAGGCCGACAGCATGACCCCGAGGTCGGCGCCGAGCGCCGCGGTGAGGTGGGCGACGGCAGGGGTGGGCAGCACGCCGAGGCGCAGCACGTCCACTCCAGACGCCGCGAGGCCGGCGACCACTGCGGCCTCGAGGAATTCTCCCGAGGCACGCGGGTCCCGGCCTACGACCGCCACCGGACGGCGTCCGGTAGCGGCGAACGCGCCTGCATCGCCGAGGACATGGGCCGCCGCCACGGACAGGTCCATGGCGAGCTCGGCCGTGAGGTCGCGGCCCGCGACCCCACGTACCCCGTCGGTGCCGAAGAGGCGCGCCAACTCAGCGCTTGCTGTACTGCGGAGCCTTACGGGCCTTCTTGAGGCCGTACTTCTTCCGCTCCGTGGCGCGGGCGTCACGGGTGAGGAAGCCGGCCTTCTTCAGCGGCGGGCGGTTGACGTCGACATCGAGGATCGCCAGCGCGCGGGACAGGCCCATGCGCAGCGCGCCGGCCTGGCCGGTCACGCCGCCGCCGTCGATGCGCGCGATGACGTCGAACGCCTCCTCGGCGCCGAGCACCACGAAGGGCTCGTTGACGATCTGCTGGTGGACCTTGTTCGGGAAGTAGACGTCCAGCGAACGACCGTTGATCGTCCACTTACCGGTGCCGGGGACGATGCGCACGCGGGCGATCGCCTCCTTACGGCGGCCGGTGCCGTACGAGTTGCCCGTGGTGACGGGCTTGCGCACGGGAGCGTCAGCGCTGGCGGCGGACTCGGTGGTGTACTCGGACGGGAAGTCCTCGCCGGAGAATTCCTCCAGCTCGGCCGTCTCTACGACCGTCTCGACACCGGTGGGCTCAGCCACGGTTCTCCTCTAACTCTTTCGAACTACTACTGGGCGATCTGGGTGATCTGGAACGGCACCGGCTGCTGGGCCTGGTGCGGGTGCTCGGAACCCGCGTAGACCTTCAGCTTCTTGGCCATCTTCCGACCGAGGGAGTTCTTCGGCAGCATGCCCTTGACGGCCTTCTCGACGGCCTTCTCCGGCCGCTTCTCCATGAGCTCGCCGTACGTGACGGAACGCAGACCGCCCGGGTAGCCCGAGTGGCGGTACGCCTTCTTCTGCTCAAGCTTGTTGCCGCTCAGCGCGATCTTGTCCGCGTTGATGACGATGACGAAGTCACCGGTGTCGACGTGGTTGGCGAAGATCGGCTTGTGCTTGCCGCGGAGCAGGGTCGCGACGTGGCTGGCCAGCCGGCCCAGCACGACATCGGTCGCGTCGATGACGTACCACTGACGCTGGACGTCGGCGGGCTTCGGTGAGTACGTGCGCACGGTCGTAGCCTTCTTTATGCTCGCGTCTTCGGCGCTGTCGGATGCGACAGCTACATTGGTCGGTCGGTGCGGGCACACGACGGCCCGGACCTTCCGTCTCCACAATCACGGGAGATGACGCCGGACGCGCCGCGCATCGGTCTCGCAGGACCTATGCACACAACGAACCTAAGCTACCCGCCCTGAGGCGTGCAGGTCAAAAGACCGGTAACCCTGTGCGATTCTACCTGACCTCAGAACGGTTTAGTTTCGTTTCCCTGGGACCCCTTCTTTCCCAGGACCCGACATCCCTATCGTTAGCGGCGGTATGTGGCAGATCTCTCGCACCCGGCTCACCCAGCGCGGCCCCCGGCGCCGGAGCCGTCTGGGCCTGCTGACCTGCCTGCTCTCCGTCCTGTTCACGGGCGTGCTGATCGGCCGGCTGAGCAGCGAAGAAGAGCCGGCCCGCCACATCTACCTCAGCGAGACCGCGCCGCCCGCCGCGGCCACCGCCAACCCGGCGCCGACTGTGCAGAAGAAGGCGCAGCAGCAGGTCGAGAACATCCCCAGGGGCATCACCATCAAGAAGGAAGTGGGCGAGCCCACCGCCACGCACGCGCCGCGCCGCACCCCCGACGGGCAGATCCCCGGGTTCAACTCCCACGACAACCCGTCGGCGGCGTTCGAGGACGGGCGCGAGGACGTACGGGTGCTGGCGGGCCTGGCGTCCGAGGTCGTCACGCTGACGAACTCCGCCAGGGCCAAGCGCGGATGCGGGCCGCTCAGGGTCGACGCGGGGCTGACCAGGTCGGCTCGTACGCACTCGCTGGAGATGGCCCGCGCCGGCGAGCTCGCCCACAACTCCCCCGACGGCTCCTCCCCCTGGGACCGCATGGAGCGCGCCGGATACCGCTGGGGCGCCGCCGAGAACATCGGCGCCGGATACAGCACCGCCCGGGAGGCGGTGAGCGGCTGGATGGGCAGCCCTGACCACCGCAGGAACATCCTCGACTGCCGCCTGAAGGCCATCGGCGTCGGCGTCGCCGCGGGGCCCGGAGGCCCATGGTGGACCCAAGACTTCGGAACCCAATGACGAACATCACGGTAATGTCGCCGCATGGTTTCCAACGGCAGTGGGGAACGTGAGCACGGCACCGGCAGCGCCCCCTACGGCATGGGAGGCACTCCCAGGGGCGAGGGCTCACCGGCGGACGCGACGGCGGGCAGCCTGTTCACGAGCAACGGCCCCGCAGGTGGCGGGCCCGCCGACGGGGCCCCTGGCAGCTTTTTCGCGGCCGACGGCGGCTCCGAAGGCGGCCGGCCCCGCAGGGGCAGGCCGGTCGACGAGCCCTTCCCCAACAACCCGGGCGGCGGCTCTGACGCGCCCGGCAGCCTGTTCATGAGCGGCTCCGGCCGCCACGGCGGGCCCGGCGGTCCTTCTGGCCCTGGCGGTCCTGCCGGTCCCGGTGGTCCCGGTGGTCCCGGTGGTCCCGGTGGTCCCGGTGGTCCCGGTGACCCTGCCGGCCCTGCTGGTTTCGGTGGCCCTGCTGGTTTCGGCGGCCCTGACGGTTTCGGCGGCCCTGACGGCCCTGCCGGTGGGCCCGGCGGCGCTCCGGGCGGTGCTTCCGGCGGTCGCGGCCGTCACGGCGGCGGCCCTGCCGGCCCTGGTGGCCCTGGCGGCCCCGGTGGTCCCGGTGGTCCTGCCGGCCCTGGCGGCCCCGGTGGCCCGGGTGGGGGTTTCGGCGGCGGGCCTGCCGGTCCGCCGCAGGGCGGCTTCGGCACGGACCCGTTCGGCGGTCCGAGTGGGGCGCACGCGGTTCCCGGCCGACGAGCCGCCGCACCGAACGGTCCTGGCGGCGGTCCCGGTGGGGGACCCGGTGGCGGTCCTGGGGGCGACCCCTCCGCGAGCGCCGCCACCTCCGCCTTCGGAGCGCCCACCCCGCCGGAGGGCACCGACGGCAAGGACGACAAGGACAGCAAGGGCAGAGGCAAGGGCAGGGGCAAGGACGGCAAGAAGGGCAGGGGCGACGACTCCACCTCTTCCGGAAAGTCCCGCCGAGGCCGTAAAGACCGCGGTGCCGCGGCAGACCCCGAGACCGGCGGCGACACCGGCAAGGGCAAGCCCGAGGACGACTACACGAACAGGGCTCCCCAGAGCCGCATCGGCTGGAGCCCGTACGACGAGGGCAGCCGCTCCCGCGGCCCGCTGCTCGCCGGCATCGGCGGCCTGGTGGTGCTCGGCCTGCTCGGCGGCGGCCTGGCCCTGATGTACAACGCCGACGACCCGGTCACCGCAGAGACCGCCGCGGCCCGCCAGACCTCGGCGCCGCTGCCCTCGGTCCCGCCCGGCAAGTACGGCTTCGCCGCCAGCCGCAAGACCGACCCCGACCCGATCTCGGTCAAGGAGCTGTTCGGCAAGAAGCGGAAGTTCACCGTCTCGAAGCGCGGCTACGAGATGACGATCACCAGCAAGGACAAGAAGTGCACGGACGGCGCTCTCGGCGACTCCCTGCAGAAGGCGCTCAAGTCCGCCAAGTGCACCCAGTTCGTCCGCGCGAGCTTCCGTGACAAGGCCGGCGTGGTGATCGGCACGGTGGGCGTGGCCAACCTCAGCTCCGAGAAGCAGGCGGCCAAGGTCGCCAAGGCCGGCAGCACGAGCAACTACGTCAAGCCCCTGGCGGGCAAGGACGAGGTCACCAAGCAGCTCGGCTCGGGCGCAGGCGGCGCCAAGATCTCGACGTACGGGCACTACGCGATCCTCGTGTGGTTCCAGAACAAGGACGGCACGAAGCCCGACTCGAAGGGCTCGAAGCGGATCTCTCAGGCCATCGTCGACATCACCAAGGCCACCGTGTACGTGGCCCTGGACAACCGGGTTCTGACCGGCAACGCGCTCAGCTGACTGGTCTTTTGGGGCGAACCCGCTGCAAAGGGGCTCGTGATGCTCCTGGGAACGCCCATACCGGCCTAACGATCTCGCTCCGCTCGCTAGGCTCCAAGCTATGCGTGGCCAGGAACCCGGGTCTGAGCACGATCAGAGGGAGGCCGACGGTTCGGCCGCCCCAGCGACACCACCGCCGAGCTTCGGCCAGACCAACGGGCGAGACGTTCCACCGGCGTCCACTCCCTCCGGCGAGCGGACGTCGGCCCACCCACACCCATCGGGCACCTCCCCCTACCCTTCGGGCTCCCCCGGAGCTGCGGCCGCCGGCAACGACCCCGGCGACCCCAACCCTCCCCTGCCCGACGGCCCTCCAGCCACCGAGCCACGCCTCCAGGCACCGGAACCCCCGTCAACGTCCGGGAAGAGTCAGGCGACCCCGACAGCGCCCACATCCTCTGGGGACCAACCGGCACCCGCCGCCCAGGACGCCAAAAACGCGCCCGCGGACCTTCCGGCGGACGCCCAGCCCTGGGAAGTCCCCGCCAACGACGGGGCTCCCTACGACTGGCTCTCCGACCCGGCCATCTCCCAGCCTCCCTCCGGGCCCACGCCCAACGCCCCACCCCGCTTCGGCCAACCCCCCTTCACCGGCCCGCAAGCCACCCCCCAACCGCATAACCAGCCACCCTTCGGACCACCACAAGGCCAGCCACCCTTCGGTGCACCGCAAGGCCAGCCACCCTTCGGTGCACCGCAAGGCCAGCCACCCTTCGGTGCACCGCAAGGCCAGCCGCCTTTCGGACCACCGCAGGACCACCCACCTTTCGCACCACCCGAGGGCCAACCGCCTTCCGGGTCGCCGCAGGGCCGGCCACCTTTCACCCCGGCACAGGGCGCCCCCACCACGCCCCCCTTCGGCGCGCCACAAGCCGACCAGCACGCCTTCGGCCACCCTCAGGGCGACCCCGCCACCCCACCTTTCGGCGCGCCCCAGGCCGACAACCGCGCGTTCGCGCAGGGCGGCCCTGGCACCCCACCGTCCGGTCACGGCGGGCCCGGCGCCACGCCATTCGGTCAGGGCGGGCCCGGCGCCACGCCGCCAGGTGCCCAACCGCCGGGCGCCCAGCCACCAGGTGCGCAGCCACCGGGCGGACGGCCTCCGGCCCCTGACCACGGTCACCCGCACTTCGGTGCGCCTCAGGGCGGCCCGCACGCGTTCGGCCAGCAGCCGCCGGGGGCGCCGTTCGGCGTGTCGCAGCCGCACCCCGCAGCAGGCCCGCCGCACCCAGGCCAGCCGCCGTTCGCCGCGCCCCACCCCCACCAGCCGCTCGCCGCACCACACCCCGAGCAGCCACCAGCGCCACCCCACCCCATGCCCCCGAACGCCCAGCAACAGCCCGGCCAGGGCGCTTGGCCTGCGGAGGGCCCGGGATCGACAACCCCACCGTGGGAGCCACCGCCGGCGTTCACCGCAGCGGCAGCGGGCATGCCAACGTGGCCCGCACCGGTGTCGGACGCCCACGCCATGCCCCCATGGCCGGCCGCCACAGGCGAGCTGGAGGCCGTCCCCGACGCGGACGAGCCCTTCCTCCCGCCCCCCTTCAACCCGAACCCGACCCCGTTCATCCTGAACCAGGTAAGCGCCGGCGACACGGACTACCCGGCCGACGGCACCAGCCTGGACGCGATCACCACGGACCCGGAGGGCCTCCCAGCGGGGCACTACTCCGACCCGGCCGGCCAAGACGCCAAGGAGCAGGCCCAGCCAGGCGACACACCCGCGCCCAGCGCGCCTCGCTCCCTCTCCTCAAACGAGGCACCCACCCGCCCGGCCAGCACCCAAACGCCGTTCCCTCAAGTCGGCGCAACGGCCCACCAAGGCGACACCCACCCGAACGCCTTCCACCCGGCCGACACGGACACCACCCGCGCCCACACCACAAAGCCGGGCGAAACCGAGCCGGCCGACACCGACCCGGACATCACCCGACAGCACACCCCGAAACCAGCGGCCAGCAACCAGGCACATCCCCCGCGCCCAGGCACCGTCCACGCGAACACCGATCACACGGACGCCGAGCACGCGAACACCGCCTTTGCAGACACCGGCCACCCGGACGGCACCCTTTCGGACGCCGACCTTTCGGACGCGGACTACACCGACGCCAACGCCACCCGTCCGGCCCTGCCACGCCCCGACGCAACACACGGGGACGCACCCCACGGGGACGCAACCCACTCGGACACGGCAGCCACCCACGAAGGCGACGAATCTTCGCCGACGGTCGCCCACCCGACCCAGGGCTCTTCAGGCCCCGTCGGCAACGGCTCAAAGCCGGCTCAGATCGGCACAGAGCCGGCTGAAGGCGGCGCACAGCAGTCCGACGACACCACGGAGCAGCCCACCGCCGCTCACCCGCGCCCAGTCACACTCCCGCATGCGGGCTCAGCAGCGCACACGGATCCGCACCCGGACCAAGCACCGGGAACGGACTCGACCGTCGGCTCAGACAACAAGCAGCAGCCCACAGACCAGGAGAACCCCGACACCCCACACCCCACCACGCCACACACCACAGGAAAGGCCGCAGCGGCCGCCCAGGTGAACCCGGCTGCAGAAACGGACCCAACCGGCCACACAGGTTCTGCCGACCACACAGACTCGGCCGGCCCCGGTGGCGAGGTCGAGGCCGCTGCGGCGGCCACCTCACCGAATCGACCCCATGACCCCGCCCGCCCCCCGGAGCCAGGCGATGTGCCCGTCTGGCCCCCCACGCCCGCGACCGGTGACAAACTGCCCGAGCTCCCGTTCTCCAGAGACACCTGGGGCCAGAAGCCCACGTCGGCTTTCAACGTCCCCGCCCAGACGAGGCCGGGCGCTCCGGCCTTCCCACCGGGCGCCTTCAAGCAGCCCCCGTTCCAGACGCCACCACCACCCCCGCCACCGCCCAAGAGCAAGCGGGCCCTGCTGGTGACCCTGGGCGCGCTGGCCCTGGCCGGCATCGCGACGGGCGGCTTCTTCGCGTACCAGACGGTGACCTCACCGGCCCCGACGACGGCCGCCACGCGAGCGTCGGTGCCGCCACCGTCGGCGACGGCCAACGCCGCCACCCCGCCACCCGAGACCCCGGCGGCGACGTCCGTCCTCGACTCGGAGCAGACCGACCCGCAGAAGCTGTCCCTCTCGGAGGCGTTCCCGAAGAAGAAGGTGAGCGCGGCGGGCACCACGTTCACACGGGTCAAGGCCGGCATGGAGACGACGTGCGCCAAGGCCGCGACGGGCGCGTTCGCCGACGCGCTGAAGGAGCGGAAGTGCAGCCGGGTGCTGAGGGCCACGTACGTCGACAGCAAGCGCCGCTACGCGGTCACCACGGGCATGGCCGTCCTGCCTGACAAGGACGCCGCCGCCGCGGCCGACCAGGCGAAGGACCTGCCGAACAACGTCTGGTTCCGCCCCCTGCCCGGCCCTGAGAAGTCGGGCGGCGAGCGGGTGCACATCGCCGGCGGCTACGCGGCGGGCCTGGTCTGGGGCCGCTACATCGTCTTCAGCTACGCCACCCACGCCGACGGCCACACCCCGAAGGCCGACGAGAAGACGCTCCCGAAGGTGAGCGCCGAGTTCCGCGACCTGACCTCAGAGGTCCTGGAACACCGCGCCACCAAGGACTGACAACCGCAAATCGGGGCGTACGAAGAGGCACCAGCCCCCGTACGCCCCGACCCGACCACCCTCACACCAGTTGTCACCGCACGCGCCACCTCACGCCAGGGACGGGCGCATCCTCGCACTCCCCAGCACAGCGACCTCAAGCTGAGCGCGCACACAACCGCCACAGGCAGCGCGACGCCACAGAGGACCCAAAGGCACGAAGCACGGGGCCAGGAACACGGGGTCAGGAACATGCCGTCAGAAGCATGAACCCCGAAAGCACGAGACTCGAAGCACGAGCGCCGAAGCGACGCTTAGTCGGCGTCCGCCCCCACCGTACGAACCCGCCGCGTAGCCGCCGCCCGGGCGGCGAGCTCCTCAGCGGCCGGATATCCGACCTCCTCAAGGCACAGCCCATGAGCGGGCGCGACATGCACCCCGGAGTCCCGCACCCCACGGGTCAGCACCTCAGCAGGCCACTCAACGGAACGCCGCCCCTCCCCGACGGCCAGCAACGACCCCACCAGCGCCCGCACCATCGAGTGGCAGAAGGCATCAGCCACCACAGTGGCGACCAGCACGCCTGAGTCCTCGCGCACCCAGTCGAGCCGCTGCAGCTCCCGGATGGTGGTGGCGCCTTCGCGCTTCTTGCAGAAGGCCGCGAAGTCGTGCTCCCCGAGCAGCAGCGCGGCGGCGGCGTTCAGCGCGCCGAGGTCGAGCGGCCGGTTGTGCCAGACGACCTCACGCCGCCGCAACGGGTCGACGCCTCCGGGACCATCCCCCACCCGGTACGCATACCGCCGGAACAAAGCCGAGAACCGCGCGTCAAAGCCCTCAGGAGCCACCGAGACCCGATAAATCCGTACATCGGGCTCCAGGACACCACCCAGCCGCCGCACGAGCGCAGAGAGCCGCTCATCGACGCCCAGCGGCCCCCGGCGCCCGTCGAGCTCCCCCAGCGCCGCCTCAGGCACGTCCACATGCGCGACCTGCCCCCGCGCATGCACCCCCGCATCGGTACGCCCGGCAACGGTCAGCATGGCCGGCGAGGAAAGCCGCAGGATCCGCGTGAGCGCCAGCTCGATCTCCCCCTGGACGGTACGCAGCCCCGGCTGCCGAGCCCATCCGGAGAAGTCGGTCCCGTCATACGCGAGATCGAGGCGAAGCCGTACCACGATGATCCCCCCATCAAAAGGGCCCGAACTCAAAAAACGGGCCCGAACCCCGCAAAGGGGATCGGGCCCGTCCAGCCTGAAAGATCAGGCCTCGTCCTTCTTCGCCTCGCCCTCGGCGGGAGCGGACTCCTCAGCCTTGGCCTCAGCAGCCTCGGCGGGAGCCTCAGAAGCCGGAGCCTCAGCGGCCGGCGCCTCGGCAGCGGTCTCCTCGGCAGGAGCCTCAGCCGGAGCAGCGGCGGGAGCCTCGGTACGGCGGGTGGTGACGCCGTTCAGCGGCTCGGTCACCAGCTCGATGACCGCCATCGGGGCGTTGTCGCCCTTACGCGCACCGATCTTGGTGATGCGGGTGTAGCCACCGGGACGCTCGGCGAACGTCGGCGCGATCTCGGTGAACAGCTGGTGCACGACGCCCTTGTCCCGAACGACGGTCAGGACCTGACGCCGGTTGTGGATGTCGCCCTTCTTCGCCTTGGTGATCAGGCGCTCCGCCAGCGGGCGCAGGCGCTTGGCCTTGGCGACCGTCGTGCGGATCTTGCCGTGGCGGAACAGGTCCGTGGCCAGGTTGGCCAGGATCAGCCGCTCGTGCGCCGGGCTGCCGCCAAGACGTGCACCCTTGGTGGGCTTGGGCATGTCATTTCTCCTTGAGGTTCACCCGCCCCGGCCGTGCCAGGTACCGGGGTCGGGCCGCCAGGCCCCCGGACGGGGGCCCGCGCTAGCTGGGAATCAGTACTGCTCGGTCTCGACGTACGCGCTGTCGTCGTCGTCGTAGCCGCCGCCGGCCACCGCGCTCGGGTCGAACCCGGGCGGGGAGTCCTTGAGCGCCAGCGACATCTCGTGCAGCTTCTGCTTGACCTCTTCGATCGACTTGGCGCCGAAGTTGCGGATGTCGAGCAGGTCCTGCTCGCTGCGGGCGACGAGCTCACCCACGGTGTGGATGCCCTCGCGCTTGAGGCAGTTGTAGGAGCGAACCGTGAGGTTGAGCTCCTCGATCGGCAGCGCCAGGTCGGCGGCGAGAGCGGCGTCGGTCGGCGACGGGCCGATGTCGATGCCCTCGGCCTCGACGTTGAGCTCGCGGGCCAGGCCGAAGAGCTCGACGAGCGTCTTACCGGCGGAGGCCACCGCGTCGCGGGGCTTCATCGCGGGCTTGGTCTCGACGTCGAGGATGAGACGGTCGAAGTCGGTACGCTGCTCGACTCGGGTCGCCTCGACCTTGTAGGTGACCTTGAGCACCGGGGAGTAGATGGAGTCGATCGGGATGCGACCGATCTCCTGGCCCGGCTGCTTGTTCTGGGCGGCGGAGACGTAGCCGCGACCGCGCTCGACGGTCAGCTCCATCTCCAGCTTGGCCTTGCCGTTGAGCGTCGCGATGCGCAGCTCGGGGTTGTGCACCTCGACACCGGCGGGCGGCGCGATGTCGGCGGCGGTGACCTCACCCGGGCCCTGCTTGCGCAGGTACATCACGACCGGCTCGTCGTGCTCGGAGGAGACGACCAGTTCCTTGAGGTTGAGGATGATGTCGGTGACGTCTTCCTTGACCCCGGGGACGGTCGAGAACTCGTGCAGCACGCCCTCGATGCGGATGCTCGTCACGGCCGCGCCCGGGATGGACGACAGCAGCGTGCGGCGCAGCGAGTTGCCGATGGTGTAGCCGAAGCCGGGCTCCAGCGGCTCGATGACGAACCGGGACCGGGTCTCGTCGATCGACTCTTCGAGAAGAGTCGGACGCTGAGCGATCAGCATGTGCGGGTCTCCCCTTTTTTCGTGTGACGCCCGCTATATGACGCCACTCCGATGAACAGCGTAGCCGGGGTACGGCGATGCGTACCCCGGCCGAGGCTCACTTCGAGTAGTACTCGACGATGAGCTGCTCTTGAACCTGCGTGTCGATCTGCTGGCGCACCGGAAGCTGGTGAACCAGGACGCGCAGCTTGTCGGGCACGACGCCGAGCCACGCGGGAACCGTGCGCTCGCCGGCGGTGGCGCGAGCCACCTCGTACGGCAACAGGTTGCGCTTGGTCTCGCGGACCTCGATGATGTCGTGCTCGCGGACGCGGTAGGACGGGATGTCCACCTTCTTCCCGTTGACCAGGAAGTGTCCGTGACGGACCTGCTGGCGGGCGGCGTCACGCGACTGGGCGAACCCGGCGCGGTAGACGACGTTGTCGAGCCGGCTCTCCAGGATCTGGAGCAGCACCTCACCCGACTTGCCCGTGCGGCCCGCGGCCTCCTCGTAGTAGTTGTGGAACTGCTTCTCGAGGACGCCGTAGATGCGGCGGGTCTTCTGCTTCTCGCGAAGCTGAAGCTGGTACTCGGACTCCTTGGGACGTCCGCGACCGTGCTCACCCGGCGGGTAAGGACGGATCTCGATGGGGCACTTGGCGGACTCGCACTTGCTGCCCTTGAGGAAGAGCTTGGTCTTCTCGCGGCGGCAGAGCTTGCAGTCGGCGCCCGTGTAACGAGCCATTTCTTCGTATCTCCTGGGCTAAGTCAGACGCGGCGGCGCTTCGGCGGCCGGCAACCGTTGTGCGGAACCGGGGTGACGTCCTGGATCGAGCCCACCTCGAGGCCGGTGGCCTGCAGCGAGCGGATCGCGGTCTCACGGCCGGAGCCGGGACCCTTGACGAAGACGTCGACCTTGCGCATGCCGTGCTCCATGGCGCGGCGGGCGGCGTTCTCGGCGGCCATCTGGGCGGCGAACGGGGTGGACTTACGGGAGCCCTTGAAACCCACGTGGCCGGCGCTGGCCCAGGAGATCACGTTCCCGTTGGGGTCGGTGATCGAGACGATCGTGTTGTTGAACGTGCTCTTGATGTGGGCGTGCCCATGAGCGACGTTCTTCTTCTCCTTGCGGCGCACCTTCTTCGGCGCACCCTGGCGGCTCTTAGGAGGCATTGTTTGCCATTACTCCTGAGGTCTTCGGTCCGCGGCTGTGTGTGATGGTCGCCGGCCCGGCACCCGCCGGTCGCGTGTGCGACCGGGGCCGGACGGGTGGCGACATCCCGTGCGGGACTACTTCTTACCGGGCTTCTTCTTGCCGGCGACGGTCTTCTTCTTGCCCTTACGGGTGCGCGCGTTGGTCTGCGTGCGCTGACCGTGCACGGGCAGGCCCTTGCGGTGCCGGATGCCCTGGTAGCAACCGATCTCGATCTTGCGGCGGATGTCGGCCTGGACCTCGCGGCGCAGGTCACCCTCGATCTTGTAGTTCGCCTCGATGTAGTCACGCATCGGGACGAGCTCGGTGTCGCTGAGCTGGTGCACGCGCAGGTCGCCGCTGACACCGGTGGCCTGCAGGATCTCCTGGGCGCGGGTGCGGCCGATTCCGTAAATGTAGGTGAGAGCGATCTCCAGCCGCTTGTCGCGGGGGAGGTCGACGCCAACCAGGCGAGCCATGGTCGGGCATTCTCCTTCTTTGTGGCGGAGGTCTTGCGCCGCACTACCCCTCCCCAATGCCCGGGGTGAGGGCCCCGGCCTCCGACCGGGGGTCTCCTGAGCGGTTCGGCGATGCCGCCTGCTCAGGTGCGAGACGCGCTAACTGACTCGAGGCTTCTCATGCGTCGAGCCCGCTCCCTTGCGGGGCGGACTCGGAGAAGCCTTGCGGCGACTAACCCTGACGCTGCTTGTGGCGCAGGTTGTCGCAGATCACCATGACGCGACCGTGCCGGCGAATCACCTTGCACTTGTCGCAGATCTTCTTGACGCTCGGCTTTACCTTCATTGTCCTTTGATTCCTCAGACGTCTTACTTGTATCGGTAGACGATCCGCCCGCGACTCAGGTCGTAGGGGCTCAGTTCAACGACTACCCGGTCGTCGGGAAGAATCCGGATGTAGTGCATCCGCATCCGTCCGCTGATATGGGCAAGGACTTTGTGGCCGTTGTCGAGCTGCACCCGGAACATGGCGTTCGGGAGCGATTCGACCACAGTGCCCTCGATCTCGATGGCGCCGTCTTTCTTGGCCAAAATTCCTCGCGTTTCACTGATCGGTCGTCTGAGGCTCCGGTTCACTAAGCAGCCGCGACCTTCACGCTTCGAAGAGAGCGACGGCCGGCAAAGACCGCCGACGCGTGATAAGTCATAGTGAGCCGACTAAGGAGTGTACGACACCTGGGCCCAAAACGCGAAACGCGTGCCAGGTGTCCTGACACAACCACGTAGGAGTCTACCCCACCCCGCAAGCCGCGACGCCCACAACACGAGGCCCGCCAGGGAAGCTCCCCCGACGGGCCAGGCTGGACGGACCTAGTAGATGCGGTGCACCGAACCGCAGTACTTCGACTTGCCGCCCCAGCAGGTGTACGTGTAGATCCGCTTGATCCCCTTGCCCGACCAGCTGCCGTGGTGCTTGCCGTTCCATGGACGGTAGAACTTGTGCCACTTGCCGCCCGAGTAGTAGCGGAACCAGACGTAGCCGAGCTTCGAGGTGGACTCCTTGCCGTACCAGTGGGTGTAGACCTTCCCGCCCTTCTTGAAGGTCTTGCCGTAGGTGTAGGCCTTGTGGTTGCTGCTGTAGTACTTGCCCCAGCTGCCCGCAGAGCTCGCCTGGACGGCGCCGGCGGTCACCGGGGCGGCCAGGGCGGCGGGGGCGACGGCGAGGCCGGTGATGGCCATGGAGCCGGCGAGAGCGGTGGCCGCAAGGATCTTGCGCATCGATTCCTCCGAGTGGGTGGTGTTTCCCGACACCACTCACGCTAGGAATCGCCGCTTTTACGCACTGCGCACGAATGCACACAGTGCACTAGTGCACAAAGCCTAGGACTCCTTCGGCTGGTTGTTACCGCCGAAGACCGTGCTCACCAGCAAGATGACACCCCATGGACCCATCACCCACAGGGGCCACGGATAGATCAGGTCGCCCGTGGTGACGCTCACGATCAGCCAGATGACCCAGTTGATGCCGCTGGCCGCGGCCCAGGCGCTCCAGGCCGCCGCCATGCCGCTGTGCATGCCCTTCTTGTCGGGCGCCGTCGAGCCGGCCTTGACCGGCAGGTGGCGCAGATCGACGTCGGGCAGGTCGGAGGTGAGCCTGGCCAGCTCGCCGTAGGTCTTGCTCTTGTAGAGCTGCTCCAGCCGCTCGTTGAACTCGTCCATCGTGATGCGGCCCTGCGCGGTGTGCTCGCGGAGGATGGCGGCGACGCGGTCACGGTCGGCGTCGGAGGCACGCATCTCGGGGCTGTTCGCCATCCCACCACTCCCGGGGAGCTAGATCTGCAGTTGAGCGAGGCGCTCTTTGCCCCCATCTAGAGCGGTGAGCACCCAAGGTCCATTATGTGTCACAGCCACGCTGTGCTCGAAGTGTGCGGAGTGCTTGCCGTCGACCGTGACCACGGTCCAGTCGTCGGCCAGTACGCGCGTCCGCTCGGTGCCGAGGTTGACCATGGGCTCGATGGCCAGGCACATGCCCTCCTCCAGCGCCGGCCCGCGGCCCGGCTTGCCGTGGTTGGCGATCCACGGGTCCATGTGCATCTCGGTGCCGATGCCGTGGCCGCCGTACTCAGGGGGGATGCCGTAGCGGCCCTGCGACTTCACGTACCGCTCGACCGCGTGGCCGATGTCGGACAGGTGGCGGCCCGGCTTGAGCGCGGCGATGCCGCGCCACATGGCCTCCTCGGTCACCCGCATCAGCTCGGTCAGCTTGGGGTCCACCTCGCCGATCGGCACCGTGACGGCCGAGTCGCCGTGCCAGCCCTCGAGGATGGCGCCGCAGTCGATCGAGATGATGTCGCCCTCGCGCAGCTTGCGGGCGTTCGTCGGGATGCCGTGGACGACCTCGTTGTTCACCGACGCGCAGATCGTCGCGGGGAAGCCCTGGTAGCCCTTGAACGACGGGATCGCGCCCTCGTCCCTGATCGCCTTCTCGGCGATGACGTCGAGGTCGAGCGGCGTCATGCCCGGCTGCACCGAGCGCTTGAGCAGGTCGAGCGTACGCCCGACCACGAGACCTGCCGCCCGCATCTTCTCCAGCTGCTCCGGCGACTTGATCTGGATGCCGTGCCTGTTCCGTTTGAACATCTTTTGCCCCCCTGGGTCTCAACGGGCCACGATGGGGGCCCAATTCCCCCACAATAGCCGCGAGGTGGCACGGGAACCCGTGCCACCTCCGCGAATCAGTCGTACTCGGCGCTCAGCCCATGAAAGGCCGGATCGCGTCCATGGCCCGCTGAGTGACCTCTTCGACCGGCCCTGTGGCGTCCACGCCCACCAGGATGCCCTCGTCGGCGTAGTAGGAGACCAGCGGCGCCGTCTGCTCCTGGTAGACCTCCAGGCGATGCCTGACGGTCTCCTCCTTGTCGTCGTCACGCTGGAAGAGCGCGCCCCCGCACGCGTCACACTTGTCGTCCTTCTTGTCATCGAACTCGACGTGCCAGATGCGGCCGCACTGGCTGCAGGTGCGCCGGCCGGCGAGCCGCCGCACCACCTCGTCGTCGTCGACGACGAGCTCAAGCACGAGGTCGAGCTCCTGACCCCAGTCCTTGAGCATGTCGCGCAGGATCTCCGCCTGCGCGACGTTCCTCGGGAAGCCGTCGAGCAGGAACCCGTCCTGCGCGTCGTCTTCGGACAGACGGTCACGGACCATGGCGATGGTGACCTCGTCGGGCACCAGGTCGCCGCGGTCCATGTACGTCTTGGCCAGCTTGCCAAGGTCCGTGCCGCCCGAGACGTTGGCACGGAAGATGTCACCTGTCGAGATCTTCGGGATGGACAGGTTCGATGCGATGTACTGGGCCTGCGTCCCCTTACCCGCTCCGGGGGGCCCGACCAGAACGAGACGCACTACCGCAGGAAACCTTCGTAGTTACGCTGCTGCAGCTGGCTCTCGATCTGCTTGACCGTGTCCAGGCCGACACCAACCATGATCAGAATGCTCGTCCCTCCGAACGGGAAGTTCTGGCTCGCACCGGCCACGGCCAGCGCGACGATCGGGACCATGGAGATCAGACCCAGATAGAGCGCGCCTGGCGCGGTCAGACGGGTGAGCACGAAGTTCAGGTATTCAGCCGTCGGACGGCCGGGGCGGATGCCCGGAATGAACCCACCGTACTTCTTCATGTTGTCGGCGACTTCAGGGGGGTTGAAGGTAATCGACACGTAGAAGTAGGTGAAGAAGATGATCAGCAGGAAGAAGGTCGCCATGTAGATCGGCGTGTCGCCGGTGGCGAGGTTCTGCGAGATCCAGGTGATCACCGCGTTCTCGCTGGTGGAGAAGAGCGAGGTGAGCAGCTGCGGAAGGTAGAGCAGCGAGGAGGCGAAGATGACCGGGATGATGCCGGCCTGGTTGACCTTCAGCGGGATGTAGGTCGAGGTGCCGCCGTACATCCTGCGGCCGACCATGCGCTTGGCGTACTGGACCGGGATGCGGCGCTGCGCCTGCTCGACGAAGACCACCGCGGCGATCATGAAGATACCGACGACCATGACGACCGCGAAGGTGAACTTGTTCGCCTGGAAGATGTTGGCCAGCTCGGACGGGAAGACCGCGACGACCTGGGTGAAGATCAGGATGGACATGCCGTTGCCGACGCCCCGGTCGGTGATGAGCTCACCGAGCCACATGATGACCGACGTACCGGCGGTCATGATGATCACCATCGTCACGATGCCGAAGATGTTGTCGGGGTCGAGCAGCACGTCCTGCTGGCAGTTCGGGAAGAGCTGGCCGGTACGCGCGAGCGCGATGAAGGCCGTCGACTGAAGGACCGCGAGGCCGATCGTCAGATAACGCGTATACTGCGTGATCTTGGTCTGGCCGGCCTGGCCTTCCTTCTTCAGCGCCTCGAGGCGCGGGATCACGACGACGAGCAGCTGCAGGATGATGCTCGCGGTGATGTACGGCATGATGCCCAGTGCGAACACCGACAGCTTCAGCAGCGCACCGCCGCTGAACAGCTGCACCATCCCGTAAATATTGCCGGTTTCGCCACTACGAGCCTGATCGAAACAGGCGGCGAGGTTCTGGACGTGGACTCCCGGAGTCGGAAGAACCGAGCCGAGACGGAAAAGCGCGATGATGCCCAGCGTGAAGAGCAACTTCTTGCGCAGGTCCGGTGTCCGGAACGCCCGGGTAAACGCGGTCAGCACGGTCCCTCCTGCGCGCCTTTACGGCGGTGTGAGTAAGCGATGGTGCGGGGATCTGCCATCTGAAGTCTCATTGTCAAACGAGCCGGACAGAAGCCTGCCGTCTCGCGAACTCTAACGCACTACGGGCGTGGGAGCCCATTGTCAAAGCCCCCACGCCTCGTCATAGCGTCTTTACAGCTCGGTAACGGAACCACCGGCAGCGGTGATCTTCTCCTTGGCTGCGGACGAGAAGGCGTGAGCCTGCACGTTCACCGCGACGGAGATCTCGCCGGTGCCGAGCACCTTCACGAGCTGGTTCTTGCGGACAGCACCCTTGGCGACCAGCGCCTCGACGGTGACCTCGCCACCCTCGGGGAACAGCTCGCCCAGCCTGTCGAGGTTGACGACCTGGTACGTCGTCTTGAACAGGGCGTTGGAGAAGCCCTTGAGCTTCGGCAGACGCCTCTGCAGCGGCACCTGGCCACCCTCGAAGCCGAGGGGCACCGTGGTGCGGGCGTGGCTGCCCTTGGTGCCGCGACCGGCCGTCTTGCCCTTCGACGCCTCGCCGCGACCCTTGCGGATCTTGGCCTTGTTGGCGCCGGGGGCGGGACGCAGGTCGTGAATCTTCAGCGGAGCCTTGTCAGTCATGACTAGTCGACCTCTTCCACCTCGACGAGGTGCGTCACCACGGAGACCATGCCGCGAATCTCGGGCCGGTCCTCCTTGACGACGACGTCGCCGATTCGCTTCAGGCCAAGCGAACGCAGCGAGTCGCGCTGGTTCTGCTTGCCACCGATCTTCGAGCGAACCTGAGTGATCTTCAGGCGTGCCATGACTAGCTCACCGCCTTCGCCGCCGCCGCCTCGGCCAGGCCCTCGGCGCGAGCCTTGAGCATGGAGGCAGGAGCGACGTCCTCGATCGGCAGGCCACGGCGGGCGGCGATCTCCTCGGGGCGCGAGAGGCCCTTCAGAGCCGCCACGGTGGCGTGCACGATGTTGATCGGGTTGTCCGAGCCGAGCGACTTGGACAGCACGTCGTGGATGCCGGCGCACTCCAGCACCGCGCGCACCGGGCCGCCGGCGATGACGCCGGTACCGGCCGAGGCCGGACGCAGGAAGACGACACCGGCCGCCTCCTCGCCCTGCACGGTGTGCGGGATGGTGCCCTGGATGCGGGGCACCTTGAAGAAGTGCTTCTTGGCCTCTTCGACGCCCTTGGCGATGGCCGCGGGCACTTCCTTGGCCTTGCCGTAGCCGACGCCGACCAGGCCGTTGCCGTCACCGACGACGACCAGGGCGGTGAAGCTGAAGCGACGACCACCCTTCACGACCTTGGCCACTCGGTTGATCTTCACTACGCGCTCGATGTACGAGACGCCCTTGTCGGCGGCGCCACCGCGGCGATCGTCACGACGGTCCCGCCGCTCGCCACCGGTGCCGCCACCGCGACGCGGAGCTGCAGCCATCAGTGGTTCCTCATCTCAATTGCGGTCATCATTTGCGTTCCCCGGGCCCTCATCAGAATTCGAGCCCGCCCTCGCGCGCGCTGTCCGCCAGCGCGGCGATCCGGCCCGCATACCGGTTGCCACCGCGGTCGAAGACGACCTGGGTGATCCCGGCTTCCTTGGCCCGCTGAGCGAGGAGCTCGCCGACCTTCTTGGCCTTCTCGGTCTTGTCGGCCTCGAGCGAGCGCAGCGAGGCGTCCATGGTGGAGGCGCTCACCAGCGTGTGACCGACGGAGTCGTCCACGATCTGGACGAACATGTGACGGGTCGAACGGTTGACGACCAGGCGCGGACGCTCGGCCGTACCGACGACGTTCTTGCGGACGCGGCGGTGACGGCGGGCCCGCGAGACGGTGCGGGCAGCCGTGTGCTTGCTGAACGCAGTCTTCGGAGCCATGCCTACTTACCAGCCTTTCCGACCTTGCGGCGGATCTGTTCGCCCTGGTAGCGCACGCCCTTGCCCTTGTACGGGTCAGGCTTGCGCAACTTGCGGATGTTGGCCGCGACCTCGCCGACCTTCTGCTTGTCGATGCCGTCCACGTGGAACAGGGTCGGCTTCTCGACGCGGAAGGTGACGCCCTCGGGGGCGTCCACGATGACCGGGTGACTGAAGCCCAGAGAGAACTCCAGCTGCGTCGGCCCCTTGGCCTGGACGCGGTAACCGACGCCGACGATCTCAAGGCTCTTGGAGTAGCCCTGGGTGACGCCCTGCACCATGTTGGCGATCAGCGTCCTGGACAGGCCGTGCAGCGCACGGACCTTGTTCTCGTCGTTGGGCCGGGAGACGGCGATGGCGCCGTCGTCGTCGCGGACCACCTTGATGGGCTCCGCGACCTTGTGAGTGAGCGTGCCCTTGGGGCCCTTGACCTGGACGTCCTGGCCGTCGATCGTGATGTCAACGCCATTCGGCACAGGGATGGGCAGCCGTCCGATTCGCGACATGCTGTGTTCCTCCCCTCTACCAGACGTAGGCGAGGACTTCCCCGCCCACACCACGCTTGCCGGCCTGCTTGTCGGTCATGAGGCCGTGGGACGTCGAGATGATCGCGACGCCCAGTCCGCCCAGGACTCGAGGCAGGTTGTCCTTCTTCGCATAAACCCGCAGACCGGGCTTGGAAACCCGGCGCAGGCCCGCGAGCGACCGCTCACGGGTGGGCCCGAACTTGAGCTCCACCACGAGGTTCTTTCCAACCTTGGCGTCCTCGACGGTCCAAGCCTGGATGTAACCCTCCTGCTGGAGGATCTCGGCGATGTGCGCCTTGATCTTCGAGTACGGCATCGACACGCTGTCGTGGTACGCCGAATTCGCGTTGCGCAGACGCGTGAGCATGTCTGCGATCGGGTCGGTCATCGTCATGGCCAGTGGCCTTCCTCGCCGCGGTTTCCAGTCGGCCAAGCAGTTCGACTGGCTGAGTCCGCCTTTCGGCTACCTCACCCTGCTCTGCCGGTGGACCTACGGCGTGGTCACGGACGCCCCTTACGGGACGCCCTGTCTCTTCTACTGAATATGAATGCCTGAACGGGCGGCACGAGGCCGCCCCTCAGGTTACCTACCAGCTCGACTTGGTGATGCCGGGCAGCTCGCCACGGTGCGCCATCTCGCGGAAGCACACGCGGCAGAGCCCGAACTTGCGGTAGACGGCGCGCGGCCGGCCGCAGCGCGAGCACCGCGTGTACGCCCGGACCTCGAACTTCTGCTTGCGCCCCGCCTTGGCGATCAGCGACTTCTTCGCCATGATCAGGCCTCCTTGAAGGGGAAGCCGAGGAGCTTCAGCAGCGCCCGGCCCTGGTCGTCGTTCTTCGCGGTGGTCACGATCGTGATGTCCATGCCCCGCGGCCGGTCCACCTTGTCCTGGTCGACCTCGTGGAACATGACCTGCTCGGTCAGGCCGAACGTGTAGTTGCCGTTGCCGTCGAACTGCTTCGGCGACAGGCCACGGAAGTCCCTGATACGGGGCAGGGCCAGCGCCAGCAGACGGTCGAGGAACTCCCACATGCGGTCGCCGCGCAGCGTGACGTGCGCGCCGATCGGCATGCCCTCACGCAGCTTGAACTGCGCGATGGACTTGCGGGCCCGCACGACCGCCGGCTTCTGGCCGGTGATCGCGGTGAGGTCGCGAACGGCGCCTTCGATCAGCTTGGAGTCGCGAGCCGCCTCGCCGACACCCATGTTGACCTTGATCTTGGTGAGCGCCGGGATCTCCATGACGTTCTCGATGCCGAACTGCTCACGAAGCTGGTTCGCGATCTCCTCGCGGTACTTCGTCTTGAGTCGCGGCGTGGGGCGCTCGGTCTCGGTGGTCGTGGCAGTCATCAGCTGTCCTCACCCGTCTCGTCGGCCTTCTTCTCGTCGGCCTTCTTGTCGGCGGGCTTCTCGTCCTTCAGCCTCTTCACGTTCGACACGTGGATCGGAGCCTCCATGGTCTGCACGCCGCCCTGCTTGGCGCCGCGCGGGCCCTGGTGGGTCTCCTTGGTGTGCTTCTTGATCAGGTTGACGCCCTCGACCACCACGCGGTCCTCGCGCGGAAGAGCGGCGATCACGCGACCCTTGGCACCCTTGTCCTTGCCCGCGATGACCTGGACCAGGTCACCCTTCTTCACCGTCAGCTTCGGCATTACAGCACCTCCGGAGCGAGCGAGATGATGCGCATGAACTTCTTGTCGCGCAGCTCGCGGCCGACCGGGCCGAAGATACGAGTGCCGCGAGGGTCACCGCTGTCCTTGATGATGACGGCGGCGTTCTCGTCGAAGCGGATGTAGGAGCCGTCGGGCCGGCGGCGCTCCTTGACCGTACGGACGATGACGGCCTTGACCACATCGCCCTTCTTGACGCCCGTGCTGCCGGGCAGCGCGTCCTTGACTGTGGCGACGATGACGTCGCCGATACCGGCGTAGCGTCGGCCCGAGCCGCCGAGAACGCGGATGCAGAGAATCTCCTTGGCACCCGTGTTGTCGGCGACCTTGAGCCGCGACTCCTGCTGGATCACGTCTACTCCTGTTAGTCGCGCCGGTTCTCATCGCTGAGCCTGGCGGAACCTGTCATTGTCTTGTTCCCACGGCCACAGCGCCTCTAGAGCGCCGCACCGCAGGCGACGCGAGGCCCGTGGGCCTCGCGTCCTTGGACGCCGTCATGGGGGCTCTGAGAGCCCCCACGAGGCGCGGTATAGCGGAGAGAGCCTTACTTGGCCTTCTCGAGGATCTCCACGACCCTCCACCGCTTGGTGGCGGAGAGGGGGCGGGTCTCCATCAGCAGCACGCGGTCGCCGACGCCGCAGGCGTTGGACTCGTCGTGCGCCTTGTACTTGGTCGTCCTGCGGATGACCTTGCCGTAGAGACGGTGCTTGACGCGGTCCTCGACGGCGACGACGACGGTCTTGTCCATCTTGTCGCTGACGACGAGGCCCTCGCGGACCTTGCGGAAGTGCCGCTGATCCTTCTCCGCGCTCTCGGTGGTCTCAGTGGTCTCGGTCTCAGCCATCGCTCGTCTCCTTCTCGACCGTGACGATGCCGAGCTCACGCTCGCGCATCACGGTGTAGATACGGGCGATCTCGCGGCGGACGGCCCGCAGCCGCCCGTGGCTCTCCAACTGACCGGTCGCCGCCTGGAAGCGGAGGTTGAACAGCTCCTCCTTCGCCTCCTTCAGCTTCTGGACGAGGGTCTCCTCGTCCTCGAGCCGCAGCTCGCCGGCGGTCAGGCCCTTAGCCATCACGCCTCACCCACTTCACGCTTAACGATCTTGCACTTCATAGGCAGCTTGTGGATCGCACGCTGAAGCGCCTCGCGCGCGACCGGCTCCGCCACGCCGGACAGCTCGAACATCACGCGTCCGGGCTTGACGTTGGCGATCCACCACTCCGGAGAACCCTTACCGGAACCCATGCGGGTCTCGGCCGGCTTCTTCGTCAGGGGACGGTCGGGGTAGATGTTGATCCACACCTTGCCGCCACGGCGGATGTGACGGGTCATGGCGATACGAGCGGACTCGATCTGGCGGTTGGTCACGTAGGAGTGCTCAATCGCCTGAATGCCGAACTCGCCGAACACGACCCTGGTGCCGCCCTTGGCGGCTCCGCTGCGGTCAGGCCGGTGCTGCTTGCGGTGCTTGACCCTGCGCGGGATCAGCATGGTCAGCTCCCTTCAGCACCCGGCTGAGCAGCCGGGCCGGTCTCAGGGGCGGCCTGCGCGGCCGCCTCGTTACGGGGGGCGCGGTCGCCGCGGCCACCACCACGACGGGGGCGGTCACCGCCACCACGACGCGGACGGTCGCCGCCACCACGACGGTCGTCGCGGTCACGACGCTGGCCGGCACGAGCGCCGGCGGCGGCCGCCTCGCGCTCGGCGCGGCTGGTCGGAGCCTCGCCCTTGTAGATCCAGACCTTCACGCCGATGCGGCCGAAGGTCGTACGGGCCTCGTAGAAGCCGTAGTCGATGTCCGCGCGGAGCGTGTGCAGCGGCACGCGGCCCTCGCGGTAGAACTCCGACCTCGACATCTCGGCGCCGCCCAGACGACCGGAGCACTGGACACGGATGCCCTTGGCGCCGGACTTCATGGCCGACTGCATCGCCTTGCGCATGGCGCGGCGGAACGAGACACGGCTGGACAGCTGCTCGGCGACGCCCTGCGCGACGAGCTGCGCGTCGATCTCCGGGTTCTTGACCTCGAGGATGTTGAGCTGGACCTGCTTCTTGGTCAGCTTCTCCAGGTCGCCGCGGATGCGGTCGGCCTCGGCGCCGCGGCGGCCGATCACGATGCCGGGACGCGCGGTGTGGATGTCCACCTGCACGCGGTCCGTGGTGCGCTCGATCTCGACCTTGGAGATGCCGGCCCGCTCCATGCCCTTCTGCAGCATGCGGCGGATCGCGACGTCCTCAGCGACGTACGACTTGTACAGCTTGTCGGCGTACCACCGGCTCTTGAAGTCGGTCGTGATGCCGAGGCGGAACCCGTGCGGGTTAACCTTCTGGCCCACTATCGGGTCCTTCCCTTCGGCTCGCGGGACTCCACGATCACAGTGATGTGGCTCGTCCGCTTGTTGATCCGATAGGCACGACCCTGGGCACGCGGACGGAACCGCTTCAGCGTCGGGCCCTCGTCGACCCACGCGCGGCTCACGACGAGCGTGCTGGGGTCGAGATCGAAGTTGTGCTCGGCGTTCGCCATGGCGGAGCTGAGCACCTTGTAGATCGGCTCGCTCGCCGACTGGGGAGCGAACTGCAGCACGGCCTGCGCCTCCGAAGCGGGCAGCCCGCGAATAAGGTCCACCACGCGGCGGGCCTTGAGGGGCGTGACACGGACGAACCGCGCCTGAGCCCTGGCTTCCATCGCTTTCTCCTACTTCCGGGACGCTTACCGCCGGCTGCGGCGGTCTTCCTTGACGTGGCTGCGGAACGTCCGCGTCGGGGCGAACTCTCCGAGCTTGTGGCCGATCATGGACTCGGTGACGAACACCGGGACGTGCTTGCGGCCGTCGTGCACGGCGATCGTGTGCCCGAGCATGTCGGGAACGATCATGGAGCGCCGCGACCACGTCTTGATGACGTTCTTGGTGCCCTTCTCGTTCTGGGCGTCCACCTTCTTCTGAAGGTGTTCGTCCACGAAGGGACCCTTCTTAAGGCTACGTGGCATCTCGGCTGCTCCTACCGCTTCTTCCTCTTGCTCCGACGACGGATGATCAGCCGGTCGCTGGCCTTGTTGGCCTGGCGGGTGCGGCCCTCGGGCTTGCCCTTCGGGTTCACCGGGTGGCGACCACCGGAGGTCTTGCCCTCACCACCACCGTGCGGGTGATCGACGGGGTTCATCGCGACACCGCGAACGGTCGGGCGCTTGCCCTTCCACCGCATACGGCCGGCCTTGCCCCAGTTGATGTTGGCCTGCTCGGCGTTGCCGACCTGGCCGACGGTCGCCCGGCAGCGCACGTCGACCATGCGCATTTCACCGGACGGCATACGCAGGGTGGCGTACTGGCCTTCCTTGGCGAGCAGCTGGATCTGAGCGCCCGCGGAGCGGCCGAGCTTGGCGCCGCCGCCCGGACGGAGCTCCACCGCGTGGATGAAGGTACCCGTCGGGATGTTGCGCAGCGGCAGGCAGTTGCCCGGCTTGATGTCGGCAGCGGGGCCGTTCTCGATTCGGTCGCCCTGCTTCAGGCCGGTCGGCGCGATGATGTAGCGCTTCTCGCCGTCGGCGTAGTGCAGCAGAGCGATATTGGCGGTGCGGTTGGGGTCGTACTCGATGTGAGCGACCTTGGCCGGGATGCCGTCCTTGTCATGCCTACGGAAGTCGATGATCCGGTAGGCGCGCTTGTGACCGCCGCCCTGGTGGCGAGCGGTGACTCGGCCGTGTACGTTGCGGCCGCCCTTGCTGTGAAGGGGTGCAAGCAGCGACTTCTCAGGCGTGCTGCGGGTGATCTCGGAGAAGTCCGAGACACTCGACCCGCGGCGACCTGGGGTCGTCGGCTTGTACTTACGGATGCCCATCTTTTTCGTTCATCCTTCGTCGGTTACATGGGTGAGCCCGCCGCACCGGAGTGCGACGGTCTCACCCCGCGCGTGGCCCTGCGGCCCGCGCTCATTCCTATGGCTGCTAGCCGATCTGACCGAAGATGTCGATCCGATCGCCCTCTACCAGGCTCACGATCGCGCGCTTGGTGTCGGGACGCTTGCCGTAGCCGGTACGGGTCCGCTTGCGCTTGCCCTGCCGGTTGATGGTGTTCACGCTGGTGACCTTGACCCCGAAGATCTGCTCAACGGCGATCTTGACCTGGGTCTTGTTCGCGGTCTTCTTCACCAGGAACGTGTACTTGTTGTTCTCATCGATCAGGCCGTAGCTCTTCTCAGAGACGACCGGCTTGATGATGATGTCGCGCGGGTCGGCGATCTTCTCCATCAGGCGTCTTCCTTCCCGCCACTCAGCCGCGCCACGACCTGGTCGTACGCCTCCTGGGTGAAGACCACGTCGTCGGCCACGAGCACGTCGTAGGTGTTGAGCTGCCCGGCGTCCAGCAGGTGGACCTCCGGAGCGTTGCGCAGGCTCAGCCAGCTCAGCTCGTCGTCCGCGTCGACCACGACGAGGACGCGCGGGGCCTGGGTGATCTTGCGCAGAGCCTCCAGGGCGGCCTTGGTCTTGGGCGTCTCGCCCGAGACCAGCGAGCTCACCACGTGGACGCGACCGCCGCCGGCCCGGTCGGACAGGGCGCCGCGCAGGGCGGCGGCCTTCATCTTCTTGGGCGTGCGCTGCGAGTAGTCGCGCGGCACGGGGCCGTGGACGGTGCCACCGCCGGCGAACTGCGGCGCGCGGGTCGAGCCCTGACGGGCGCGGCCGGTGCCCTTCTGGCGGTACGGCTTCTTGCCGCCGCCGGAGACCTCACCACGGGTCTTGGCCTTGTGGGTGCCCTGCCGGCGAGCGGCGAGCTGAGCCACGACCACCTGGTGGATCAGAGGTACGTTGACCTTCGCGCCGAAGATGTCTTCGGGCAGGTCGACGGTGCCGGTCTTCGCGCCGCTGGCGTCGAGGACGTCGATAGTGGTGCTCACTTGGATGCCCCCTTCTTGGCAGCGGTACGGACGAGGACCAGGCTGCCGTTGGCGCCGGGGATCGCACCCTTGATCAGGATGAGACCCTTCTCGGCGTCGACGGAGTGAACCTTCAGGCTCTGCACGGTGGTGCGGACGTTACCCATCCGACCGGCCATGCGCAGACCCTTGAAAACGCGGCCCGGGGTGGCGCAGCCACCGATGGAACCCGGCGAGCGGTGCTTGCGCTGCGTACCGTGCGACGCGCCCAGACCACCGAAGCCGTGCCGCTTCATGACACCGGCGAAGCCCTTGCCCTTGCTCTTGCCCGTCACGTCGACGAACTGGCCGGCCTCGAAAGTGTCGGCCAGCAGCTCCTGGCCCAGGGTGTAGTCGCTCGCGTCGTCGGTGCGGATCTCCGCGAAGTAACGGCGCGGGGTGATGTCGTGCTTACGCAGGTAGTCGCCGAGCGGCTTGTTGACCTTCCGGGGGTCGACCTGCCCGAAGCCGAGCTGTACGGCGGAGTAGCCGTCCTTCTCAGGAGTGCGGACGCGGGTCACCACGCACGGACCGGCCTCGACCACGGTCACCGGCACCATCCGGTTGTCCGCGTCGAAGACCTGGGTCATGCCGAGCTTCTTGCCCAGGACGCCCTTGATCGTCTTAGCCATGTCAGTGCGTTCCCTCAGAGCTTGATCGAAATGTCGACACCCGCGGGGAGGTCGAGCCGCATGAGCGAGTCGACCGTCTTGGGGGTCGGGTCGATGATGTCAATCAGCCGCTTGTGCGTGCGCATCTCGAAGTGCTCGCGGCTGTCCTTGTACTTGTGCGGCGAGCGGATGACGCAGTACACGTTCTTCTCGGTCGGCAGCGGCACCGGGCCCGCGACCTTCGCGCCAGTCCGCGTCACCGTCTCGACGATCTTCTTGGCCGAGCTGTCGATGACCTCGTGGTCATAGGCCTTAAGCCGGATGCGGATCTTCTGTCCCGCCATAGTGGCCTCGGTGTCCTTCGCTGTCGTCTGAAAAAGTATCGTGCGGCCTGTTGCCGCTGTTCGTGCAGGTCGAAGCCTGCGTAACCCCACGAGGCAGACGTAGTCGATCTGCCTTTTCTTCCGTGATCCGGCAGTGACTTCGGTCACGTGATGCTTGCCGGCCGAAGCCACTGCTGGATCACGGCGCCTTGCATGGGGCCTGTGCCGCCGGCCCCCGCCCGCTCGCGCGGGCGGATTCCGGCTGTGACGTGGTACGGCGGTCGGTCCCGGAGCCCGGGGCCGACCGCCGCCCCGACGGTCTGGCTACTTGATGATCTTCGTGACCCGACCGGCGCCGACGGTGCGGCCACCCTCACGGATCGCGAACTTGAGGCCTTCCTCCATGGCGATGGGCTGGATCAGCTCAACGCGCATCTCGGTGTTGTCGCCCGGCATGACCATCTCGGTGCCCTCGGGGAGGTTCACCACACCGGTCACGTCCGTCGTACGGAAGTAGAACTGCGGGCGGTAGTTGTTGAAGAACGGCGTGTGGCGGCCGCCCTCGTCCTTGGACAGGATGTAGACCTGGCCGGTGAACTCGGTGTGCGGGGTGGTCGTGCCCGGCTTGATGATGCACTGGCCGCGCTCGACGTCGTCGCGCTTGATGCCGCGGAGCAGCAGGGCGGCGTTGTCACCCGCGTGACCCTCGTCGAGCATCTTGTTGAACATCTCGATGCTGGTGACGGTGGTCGTCGTCTTCTCCGGCTTGATGCCGATGATGTCGACCTGCTCGTTGACCTTGACGATGCCGCGCTCGATACGACCGGTGACGACGGTGCCGCGACCGGTGATCGAGAAGACGTCCTCGACCGGCATGAGGAACGGCTTCTCCGTGTCACGCGGCGGCTCGGGGACGTTCTCGTCCACGGCGTTCATGAGCTCGATGATGCTGTCGGCCCACTTCTCGTCACCCTCAAGGGCCTTGAGAGCGGAGACGCGGACGACGGGCAGGTCGTCGCCGGGGAACTCCTGAGCGGAGAGGAGCTCACGGACCTCGAGCTCGACGAGCTCCAGGATCTCCTCGTCGTCGACCATGTCGGCCTTGTTGAGGGCCACGACGATGTAGGGGACGCCGACCTGGCGGGCCAGGAGGACGTGCTCCTTCGTCTGCGGCATCGGGCCGTCGGTGGCGGCGACCACGAGGATGGCGCCGTCCATCTGGGCGGCACCGGTGATCATGTTCTTCACGTAGTCGGCGTGACCAGGGCAGTCGACGTGCGCGTAGTGGCGCTTCTCGGTCTGGTACTCGACGTGCGCGATGGAGATCGTAATGCCGCGAGCCTTCTCCTCCGGCGCCTTGTCGATCTTGTCGAACGGCGTGGCGGCGTTGAGCTCAGGGTAACGGTCGTGGAGCACCTTGGTGATCGCCGCGGTCAGCGTGGTCTTGCCGTGGTCGATGTGCCCAATGGTGCCGATGTTCATGTGCGGCTTGTTCCGCTCGAACTTGGCCTTGCCCACTGGTTCTCTCCTTAGAGAATCTGACTGACTTTCGTCTACACACTCGGGCCCGGGAGATTCCGAACCCCTTGGCGGTGCGGTGGCCGCTGTGACCACCGCACCAGGGACCAGGACGTGAGCCCGGTCCGTCCGCTCGCGCGGCCGGACCGGAGACTACTCGCCCCGGGCCTTCGCGACGATCTCCTTGGCGATGCCCGGAGGCACCTCCGCGTAGGAGTCGAACAGCATGCTGTAGCTCGCGCGCCCCTGCGTCTTGCTACGCAGGTCACCCACGTAGCCGAACATCTCAGACAGCGGCACGAGCGCCTGGACGACACGGGCGCCGGCCCGCTCGTCCATCGACTGGATCTGCCCGCGGCGACCGTTGAGGTCACCGATGACATCACCCATGTAGTCCTCGGGCGTGGTCACCTCGACGGCCATCATCGGCTCGAGGAGCACGGCGTCCGCCTTGCGCGCGGCCTCCTTGAAGGCCATCGAGCCAGCGATCTTGAACGCCATTTCCGAGGAGTCAACGTCGTGGGCCGCACCGTCGGTCAGCGTCACCTTCACGCCGACCATCGGGTAACCGGCCAGCACGCCGAACTCGGCGGCCTCCTGGGCGCCGGCGTCGACCGACGGGATGTACTCCCTCGGGACGCGGCCACCGGTGACCTTGTTCTCGAACTCGTAGCCGTCGTTGCCTTCGCCCAGCGGCTCGAGGTCGATGATCACCCGCGCGAACTGACCGGAACCACCGGTCTGCTTCTTGTGGGTGTAGTCGATCTTCTCCACCTTGCGGCGGATGGTCTCGCGGTAGGCCACCTGCGGGCGGCCCACGTTGGCCTCGACCTTGAACTCGCGACGCATGCGGTCGACGAGGATCTCCAGGTGAAGCTCGCCCATGCCCCAGATGACCGTCTGACCGGTCTCCTCGTCACGACGGACCTGGAAGGACGGGTCCTCCTCGGCCAGCCGCTGAATGGCGGTGGACAGCTTCTCCTGGTCGCCCTTGGTCTTGGGCTCGATGGCGACGTTGATGACCGGAGCCGGGAACGTCATCGACTCGAGCACGACCTGGTTCGACGGGTCGGACAGGGTGTCGCCGGTCGTGGTGTCCTTCAGACCCATGACCGCGACGATCTGGCCGGCGATCGCCGTCGGGCGCTCCTCACGCTTGTTCGCGTGCATCTGGTAGATCTTGCCGATCCGCTCCTTCTTGCCCTTCACAGAGTTGACGACCTGTGAACCGGCCTCGAGCGTGCCCGAGTAGATGCGGATGTAGGTGATCTTGCCCAGGTGCGGGTCACTCGCGATCTTGAACGCCAGCGCCGAGAAAGGCTCGGTCGGGTCGGCGTGCCGCTCGATGACCTTCTCCTCGTTGCCGACCGCGTGGCCCTTGAAGGAGGGGATGTCGGTCGGGGCGGGGAGGTAGGCGACGATCGCGTCGAGCAGGGGCTGCACGCCCTTGTTCTTGAACGCGGTGCCGCACAGGACCGGGTTGATGGCGCTGGACAGGGTCGCCCGGCGGATGGCCGCGACCAGCTGCTCCTCGGTGGGCTCGGTGCCCTCGAGGTAGAGCTCCATCAGCTCGTCGTCGTTCTCGGCGACGGTCTCGATGAGCCGGTCACGCCACTCGCGGGCGGCGTCGGCGTGGTCGGCCGGGATGTCGACGGTGTCGTACATCTCGCCCTTGGCCGCCTCGGCGCTCCAGACGAGACCCTTCATCTTGATCAGGTCGATGACGCCCTTGAAGTCGGCCTCGACACCCAGCGGAAGCTGGATGACGGCCGGCGTGGCGCCGAGACGGCTGATCATCATGTCGACGCAGCGGTGGAACTCCGCGCCGACCCGGTCCATCTTGTTCACGAAGCAGATGCGCGGAACGTTGTAGCGGTCAGCCTGCCGCCACACCGTCTCCGACTGGGGCTCGACACCCGCGACACCGTCGAAGACGGCGACGGCCCCGTCGAGGACGCGGAGCGAACGCTCCACCTCGATGGTGAAGTCGACGTGGCCGGGAGTGTCGATGATGTTGATGGTGTGACCGAGCCACTCGCACGTCGTCGCGGCAGACGTGATGGTGATGCCGCGCTCCTGCTCCTGCTCCATCCAGTCCATCGTGGCAGCGCCCTCGTGGACCTCACCGATCTTGTAGTTGATACCGGTGTAGAACAGGATGCGCTCGGTCGTGGTGGTCTTGCCCGCGTCGATATGGGCCATGATCCCGATGTTGCGGACCTTGGCCAGGTCAAGAGCGGTCGTGGTGGCCACTTCTCTCGCGTCCTCGTCGTCTCGTCGGGTCCACTACCAGCGGTAGTGGGCGAAGGCCTTGTTGGACTCGGCCATCTTGTGGGTGTCCTCGCGCTTCTTCACGCTCGCCCCGAGGCCGTTGCTGGCGTCGAGGAGCTCGTTCATGAGGCGCTCGGTCATGGTCTTCTCGCGGCGGGCGCGGGAGTACTGCACCAGCCAGCGCAGGGCCAGGGTGGTGCTGCGCGCGGCGCGCACCTCGACCGGCACCTGGTAGGTCGCGCCACCGACGCGACGGCTGCGGACCTCGAGGGTCGGCTTGACGTTGTCAAGCGCGCGCTTCAGGGTGACGACCGGGTCGTTGCCCGTCTTCTCCCTGCAGCCCTCAAGGGCGCCGTAGACGATCGACTGCGCGATGGAGCGCTTGCCGTCCAGAAGCACCTTGTTGATCAGGGCGGTCACCAGCGGCGAGCTGTAAACCGGGTCAGCCATCAGCTGACGACGGCCAGGAGAACCCTTACGCGGCATTGTTAGCTCTTCTCCTTCTTCGCGCCGTAGCGGCTGCGGGCCTGCTTGCGGTTGCGGACACCCTGGGTGTCGAGCGAACCGCGGATGATCTTGTAGCGAACACCAGGCAGGTCCTTCACACGACCGCCACGCACGAGCACGATGGAGTGCTCCTGCAGGTTGTGGCCCACACCGGGGATGTAAGCCGTGACCTCGATGCCGTTCGTGAGCCGAACGCGGGCCACCTTGCGCAGTGCCGAGTTGGGCTTCTTCGGGGTGGTGGTGTAAACGCGCTGGCACACGCCGCGCCGCTGCGGACTCCCCTTGAGGGCAGGAGTCTTGGTCTTGGAGACCTTGTCCTGCCGGCCCTTGCGGACCAACTGCTGAATAGTGGGCACTGCCACTCCGTTTCGTGCCTTGGCCGGTGTTACGTCATGGGTCTTGCGTCGCAGGTACTGCCGGTGTCATGACCTGCTGGTTTTTCTTGTCTCGGTGCCCCCGCGCTCGGGCGTGTCGCGCTATTCGCACAGACACATCCGCGAGGATTACGAGCCAGGAAGCCGTCCCGCGCCCGCAATTGAGCGCACGGTCGAGAGCCCGTTAGAAGACGGGCACGATGCTCAAGACTACCCAGGCCCTGGCGACACGTCAAAACGGCGCGGCAATGCGGGCAAGCCTTGCCACTCCGGGTCGCCTGGGCCTATTCATCCAGCCCATCCACAGCTCCGGACCAATGATATAGGCCCCCGGGGTGTCCCGTCCCCAAGTCGGCGAACCGCCACCTGACCGTAACCGTGTTTTGTCCCACTCCACGCCGGATGACTACGTACGCGCCTGTGAGCGTGCCGGAAAAGGGACGCGCCCGAGCCCCTCGCCGAGGGACCCGGGCGCGCCGCCCTGAGCCGTCTTACCGGTTGTACTGGCCGAAGTCGTACTCCTCCAGCGGCACGGCCTCGCCGCTGCCGGTGCCGAAGGTGTAGTCGGCCGCGGAGCCGTCGTAGCCACCGACGGTGTACATCGCCGCCTTGGCCTCCTCGGTCGGCTCGACCCGGATGTTGCGGTATTGGGGCATGCCCGTACCGGCCGGGATGAGCTTACCGATGATGACGTTCTCCTTCAGGCCCAGCAGCGAGTCGGACTTGGCGTGGATCGCCGCGTCCGTCAGCACCCTGGTCGTCTCCTGGAAGGAGGCCGCCGACAGCCACGACTCGGTGGCCAGCGACGCCTTCGTGATGCCCATGAGGACCGGACGGCCGGCGGCCGGCGAGCCGCTCTCCGCCACCGTCTCGCGGTTCATCTGCTCGAAGCGCGGACGCTCCACGAGCTCGCCGGGCAGCAGGTCGGTGTCACCGGACTCCAGCACGTTCACGCGCTTGAGCATCTGCCGCACGATGATCTCGATGTGCTTGTCGTGGATCGACACACCCTGCGAGCGGTAGACCTGCTGGACCTCCGCCACCAGGTGCAGCTGCACGGCCCGCGGGCCGAGGATGCGCAGCACCTCGTTGGGGTTGACCGCACCGGCCACCAGCTGCTGGCCGACCGTGACGCGCTGGCCCTCCTGCACGAGCAGGCGCGAACGCATCGAGACCGGGTAGGCGATCTCCTCCGACCCGTCGTCGGGGGTGATCACGATCTTCCTGGTCTTGTCGGTCTCGTCAATCCTGACCCGGCCCTCGGCCTCGGAGATCGGGGCGACACCCTTGGGGATGCGCGCCTCGAACAGCTCCGTGACACGCGGCAGACCGTGGGTGATGTCGGCGCCCGCCACACCACCGGTGTGGAAGGTCCGCATCGTCAGCTGCGTGCCGGGCTCACCGATCGACTGGGCGGCGATGATGCCGACGGCCTCGCCGACGTCCACGAGCTTGCCGGTGGCCAGCGACCGGCCGTAGCAGGTCGCGCAGACACCGATCTTGGCCTCGCAGACGAGCGCGCTGCGGGTGCGGACGGTCTCGACGCCCGCCTCCACCAGCTTCGTCACGTGGATGTCGTTGATGTCGACGCCCGCCGGGACGATGACCTTGCCGTCGACCTCGACGTCCTCGGCCAGGATGCGGCCGTGCACGTTGGACTCGGCGTTCTCCGCCTTGACCAGGTTGCCCGAGGCGTCGCGGTCGGCCACGTGGAGCGGGACCGCGCGGTCGGTGCCGCAGTCGATCTCGCGCACGATGACGTCCTGGGCGACGTCGACCAGACGACGGGTCAGGTAACCCGAGTCGGCGGTACGCAGCGCGGTGTCGGCCAGACCCTTCCGCTGACCGTGGGTGGAGATGAAGTACTCCAGCACCGACAGGCCCTCGCGGAACGAGGCCTTGATCGGCCGCGGGATCGTCTCACCCTTGGTGTTGGACACCAGACCACGGATGCCGGCGATCTGCCGGACCTGCATCTTGTTACCACGGGCGCCGGAGTTGACCATCATCCAGACCGGGTTGGTCGCCGGGAAGGCGTTGACCATGTCGGTCTCGACGTCGGCCGTGGCGTGGGTCCAGATCTCGATGAGCTCCTGACGGCGCTCCTCGTCGGTGATCAGACCACGCTCGTACTCGCGCTGGACCTTGTCGGCCCGGCGCTCGTAGTTCTCCATGATGTCGGTCTTGTTCGGGGGCGCGACGACGTCCTCGATCGAGATCGTGACACCGGAGCGGGTCGCCCAGCGGAAGCCGGCGTCCTTGAGCGCGTCGAGCGAGTTGGCGACCTCGATCTTCGGGTAGGTCTCCGCCAGCTCGTTCACGATCGTCGACAGCTGCTTCTTGCCGACCTGGAAGTCGACGAAGGGGTAGCTGTCCGGCAGCGTCTGGTTGAACAGGCACCGCCCGAACGTGGTCTCGAGCCGGATCGGGTCACCCTGCTCCCAGCCCTCGGGAGCGACCCACTCGCGCGGCGGCAGGACGTCCTTGAGCCGGATCTGGATCTTCGCCTGGATCTCCAGCTCGCGGCGGTCGAAGGCCATCTGCGCCTCGGCGATCGAGCCGAACACGCGGCCCTCACCCTTGGCGCCCTCCTTCATGGTGGTCAGCCAGTAGAGGCCGATCACCATGTCCTGCGTCGGCATGGTGACGGGCTTGCCGTCGGCCGGCTTGAGGATGTTGTTGGTCGAGAGCATCAGGATGCGTGCCTCGGCCTGGGCCTCAGCCGACAGCGGCAGGTGCACCGCCATCTGGTCGCCGTCGAAGTCCGCGTTGAACGCGGTGCAGACGAGCGGGTGGATCTGGATGGCCTTGCCCTCCACGAGCTGCGGCTCGAACGCCTGGATGCCCAGGCGGTGGAGCGTCGGCGCGCGGTTGAGCAGGACCGGGTGCTCGGTGATGACCTCTTCGAGCACGTCCCACACCACGGGGCGGGCGCGCTCGACCATCCGCTTGGCCGACTTGATGTTCTGGGCGTGGTTGAGATCGACCAGCCTCTTCATCACGAACGGCTTGAACAGCTCCAGCGCCATCTGCTTGGGCAGACCGCACTGGTGCAGCTTGAGCTGCGGGCCGACGACGATGACCGAACGGCCGGAGTAGTCGACGCGCTTGCCCAGAAGGTTCTGGCGGAAGCGACCCTGCTTACCCTTCAGCATGTCGCTGAGGGACTTCAGCGGCCTGTTGCCGGGACCGGTGACCGGGCGACCGCGACGGCCGTTGTCGAACAGCGCGTCGACGGCCTCCTGCAGCATCCGCTTCTCGTTGTTCACGATGATCTCGGGCGCACCGAGGTCGAGCAGACGCTTGAGGCGGTTGTTCCGGTTGATGACCCGGCGGTAGAGGTCGTTGAGGTCGGAGGTCGCGAACCGGCCACCGTCGAGCTGCACCATCGGGCGCAGGTCCGGCGGGATGACCGGGATGCAGTCGAGCACCATGCCGCGCGGCGAGTTGGTCGTGTTGAGGAACGCCGACACGACCTTGAGCCGCTTGAGCGCGCGGGCCTTCTTCTGGCCCTTGCCGCTGCGGATGGTCTCGCGCAGGTTCTCGGCCTCGGCGTCGAGGTCGAAGCTGATCAGGCGGTCCTGGATCGCCTGCGCGCCCATGCCGCCCTTGAAGTAGCGGCCGAAGCGGTCACGCATCTCGCGGTAGAGCAGCTCGTCGCCCTCGAGGTCCTGGACCTTGAGGTTCTTGAAGCGGCTCCAGACCTCGTCGAGGCGGTCGAGCTCGCGCTGCGCGCGGTCGCGCAGCTGACGCATCTCGCGCTCGGCGCCCTCACGCACCTTGCGGCGCTGGTCGCCCTTGGCGCCGGCGGCCTCGAGCTCGGCCAGGTCGGACTCGAGCTTCTTCTGCCTGGCCTCGATGTCGGCGTCACGGCGCTGCTCGATGTGCTGCCGCTCGACGGAGATCTTCGCCTCCAGCGAGGGCAGGTCACGCTCACGCAGCTCGGTGTCGACATGCGTGATCATGTACGCCGCGAAGTAGATGACCTTCTCCAGGTCCTTCGGGGCGAGGTCGAGCAGGTAGCCGAGGCGCGACGGAACGCCCTTGAAGTACCAGATGTGCGTGACCGGCGCGGCCAGCTCGATGTGGCCCATCCGCTCACGACGCACCTTGGCGCGAGTCACCTCGACGCCACAGCGCTCACAGATGATGCCCTTGAACCGGACTCGCTTGTACTTACCGCAGTAGCACTCCCAGTCGCGGGTCGGACCGAAGATCTTCTCGCAGAAGAGCCCGTCCTTCTCCGGCTTGAGGGTGCGGTAGTTGATCGTCTCCGGCTTCTTGACCTCGCCGTGCGACCACTGACGGATGTCGTCGGCCGTCGCCAGCCCGATCCGAAGCTCGTCGAAGAAGTTGACGTCCAGCATTTGTGCGATCTCCCCCTCAGACTTCTTCCACGCTGCTCGGCTCACGCCGGGACAGATCGATACCGAGCTCCTCCGCTGCGCGGAAGACGTCCTCGTCGGTGTCGCGCATCTCGATGGACATGCCGTCGCTGGAGAGCACCTCGACGTTGAGGCACAGCGACTGCATCTCCTTGATCAGCACCTTGAACGACTCGGGAATGCCCGGCTCGGGGATGT